>JBGSWU010000365.1:0-7088 GCA_041751795.1 Thermomicrobiales bacterium | reverse complement strand
GGACGTGGAGAGATCCTTCACTTCCGTTCAGGATGACAGGGACGGTTCAATTACCACCAGTGCCGCTCCGGTCTGGACCGTTTGCCCAGGCTGGACGTGGAGTTCCGCCACGGTGCCTGCCTGATGGGCGACCATCTCGTTTTCCATCTTCATCGCCTCAACCACGCAGATGAGTTGTCCGGATTCAACGGTGTCTCCCTGTGCCACGGCGACGGAGAGAACGGTGCCCTGGATCGGGCTGGATAGCGTATTCCCTTTTGGGGCGACAGATTGCGACGGTCGGCGAGCCTCGCGGCGTGGTCCAGACCGGTTCGCACGACCACTGGCCACACCGATCGTCTCGGGCAATTTGACGCGGTATGGCCGACCATCCACTTCAACGACGACGACGCCATCTTCAGGCTCGGCAGGCGGTGGCGGCGTGAAGGGTGGGACGACACTGGCGAGGCCAGTCCGCTCAAGGAAGCGTGTATCGTAGTCGCCATCTGCGAACTCCCGGTGCCGGATGAGGGCACGGAAGAGCGGGATCGTCGTCGCGACACCGGCGATCTCGAAATCGGCCAGAGCGCGGTCGAGCCGGGATAGTGCTTCGCTCCGGTCACGACCCCAGACGATAAGTTTCGCAATTAACGAGTCGAAGCGAGGGTCGATGGAGCCACCCTCGACAAACCCGGAATCGACGCGGACGCCGAATCCCGCTGGCGGGTTGTAGCGCAGGAGCGGTCCGGGGGTCGGCTTAAAGTCACTGGCAGGGTCTTCGGCGTTGATGCGACATTCGATTGCGTGTCCCCATGGTTGCGGTGGGGTAGTGAACGACAGCGGCTCACCTGCGGCAATCCGCAGTTGCTCGCGAACGAGATCGATGCCGGTCACCATTTCTGTCACCGGATGCTCGACCTGAATGCGCGTGTTCATTTCAAGAAAGTAGAACTGCCCATCCTGGACGAGGAATTCGAGCGTGCCTGCGTTGACGTAATCTACAGCACGCGCCAGCGCCTCAGCGGTCTGGTTCATCTCGGATCGCATCTCGGCATCGATGGCTGGCGATGGGCTTTCCTCTACCAGTTTCTGATGTCGCCGCTGAATCGAACAGTCGCGTTCGCCGAGTCCGACGACGTTCCCATGCTGATCGGCCATCAGTTGGATCTCGACGTGTCGTGGGTGGTCGAAATACTTCTCGGCGTAAACGACGGGGTTGTTGAAATAGCGCTGTGCTTCGCCGCTGGCGCCGTTGAAGGCGTCGGCTACCTCGTCGGCTGACCAGGCGACCCGAAAGCCGCGCCCTCCGCCACCTGCTGCGGCTTTGAGCGCGATTGGGTAGCCTTGTTCCTCGCCAAACGCACGCGCGCTCTCGATATCAACCGCTCCATCGGTTCCGGGAACGACGGGGACGCCAGCGGCGATGGCCGCGTGGCGGGCACGCACCTTGTCGCCCATCGTGGCGATCGCTGAGGCGGGTGGCCCAACGAAGATGATGCCTGCCTGCTCACACGCCTCGACAAAGCCAGCATTTTCGGCGAGGAATCCGTATCCCGGGTGGATCGCGTCCGCTCCCGTTTCAGTCGCCACGCGCAGGACCGCCTGAATGTCGAGATAGGGGAGTGGGTGGTTCGAGACAAGAGTCACGAACTCATCGGCATAGCGCGCATGCAGCGGGTCGTTTTCGCCGTCAGAAACGACGGCAACGCTGGTGATCCCTTCCTCGCGACAGGCGCGCATGACGCGGATCGCAATTTCGCCGCGGTTCGCGACGAGGACCTTACGTAGTGGCATGAATCGTTACCCCACCCTCATTTCGTCGGGACAAGTCTGCGATCTGTCCGTGGCTCGCCGGCCGCCGGTCAATATCCCTATGCGGTCCCAGGGTGACCGCACGCGCATGTTCCTTCGTCGAATTCGTCAGTCGTTGAGACTCGGCCTGCGGGCCGCGGACAGGTCTTAGACCTGTTCCTACGAGACGGTAGGTTCACCGCCACCCCCGGTTGCGTTCGCCATCGCGCCAGGCATGTGGGCCACGCTCAGACCAACTCGGCTCGACCCGGCCCGAACGCGCCCACGGACGGTCTTCCTCAAGTTCGTCATCAGGCTCCTGCAGTGTCGCCAGCAGCGCAGTAATCGCGGCAACGACGGCCGGGGGTAGATCGTCGTGTTGGCTCACAGGGGGATGTTCCCATGCTTGCGCTTTGGGCGTTCGACGCGCTTGTTTTCGAGCCGGGACAAGGCGCGGATCAGCCATTTGCGCGTTTCGCGTGGGTGGATGACTGCCTCGATGTAGCCACGTCCAGCCGCCTGATAGGGACTGGCGAACTGATCCTTGTAGTCGGCGACGAGTTCGCGCTCCTTTGCGACCGGATCGTCCGCAGCGGCGATCTCGCGGCGAGCGATCAGCCGAACGGCTGCCTCTGGACCCATGACGGCGATTTCGCCCGTTGGCCAGGAAACGGACAGGTCAGAGCGGATCGACTGCGAGTTCATCACGACATAGGCGCCACCGTATGCCTTGCGGGTGATAACGGTGAGTTTCGGGACAGTTGCCTCACAGTAGGCATACAGCAGTTTCGAACCGTGGCGGATGATGCCGCCGTGCTCCTGGTTGACACCGGGCAGGAAGCCGGGAACGTCGACGAAGGTGACGAGTGGAATGTTGAACGCATCGCAGAAACGAACGAAGCGCGCGGCCTTATTCGAGGCATCGATATCGAGCGTCCCAGCCAGGAACTTGGGCTGGTTTGCGACAATTCCGACCGGCTTGCCGTTCAGCCGGGCGAAACCGATGATGATGTTTCGCGCCCAGAGCGCCTGAACTTCGAGAAACTCACCGTGGTCGGCGATATGGTGGATGACGTCGAGCATGTCGTACGCGCGCGTCGATTCCTCTGGGACGAGCGTGTCCAGTTCCGGATCTTCACGCTCAGGGTCGTCGGCTGCGACGGTTGGAAGTGGATCGAGGTTGTTCGACGGAAGATAGGAAAGGACGGCTCGGACGAGTTCGAAGGTGTCGGCCTCGTCGTGGCCGACAAAGTGAGCAACGCCGGATACGCTGTTGTGGGTGATCGCTCCACCAAGTGCTTCGTGGCTGATCTCTTCACCAGTCACTGTCTTCACGACATCCGGGCCGGTGATGAACATCTGCGAGATGTCCTGGACCATGAAGGTGAAGTCGGTCATGGCTGGTGAATATACGGCACCGCCCGCACACGGCCCGGCAATGATCGAGAGTTGCGGGATGACACCGCTTGCCTGGACATTGCGCCAGAAGACCTCACCGTATCCTGCCAGGCCCTCGACACCCTCCTGAATGCGCGCTCCGGCTGAATCGTTGATGCCGATGATCGGGCAACCGATCCGCATCGCCTCATCCATGATCCGCATCATCTTTTCGGCGAATGCTTCTCCCAGCGAGCCGCCCCAGACGACGAAGTCCATCGAGAAGACCGCCACATCCCGGCCATCGATCGTGCCGAGGCCTGTCACGACGCCGTCACCGTAGGGCTTCTTGTTTTCCATCCCGAAGTAATACGAGCGGTGCTGGACGAGCGCGCCGTACTCGACGAACGATCCGGGATCAAGGAGTTGTTCGATTCGCGCCCGCGCCGAGAGTTTGCCGCGTGCTTCCTGCTTTTCAGCCGATTCATCGGCTTCGCGGTGCAGGGCTTCTATCCGGCGCTCGAACTGGTGGACACGAGTTTCGTCGATTGATTGCTCCTGGATATCGGTTGCGTCCACCCGCTAAACCCCTCCCCCAACCCCTCCCCTGGAAAGGGAGGGGTTTTGCGATTCACGTCGTCTAGAGCCCCTCCCTTCGCAGGCGAGGGGTTGGGGAGGGGTTTCTCACCTCCCCGGTCGGTACTCTCCCCACACCTCACGGAGCGTGTCGCAGATCTGACCGAGTGTTGCTCCTGCGAGGAGTGCGTCGCGCGTCAGTGGCAACAGATTGTCAGTACCCTCCGCCGCAGCGCGAACAGACGTGAGCGCGTTATCGACTACCGGACCTGCCTTGTCCTGCTTGTATTGCCGGGTCCGCTCGATCTGGGCACGGACCCGGTCGCGGTCGATAGCGTGGAGAGGCACGGTCGTTTCCTGCTCGTCCCGCTGGAAGTTCACGCCAACAATCTTTCGCGCGCCGGACTCAACGTCCTCTTCCCAGATGTAGGCGCTGTCGGCGATCGCATCCTGGATGAAGCCGTTCTCGACGGCGGCGACTGCCCCACCTTCGGCCTCGACCTCTGCCATCAATTCCAGTGCCAGTCGCTCGATCTCGTCGGTAAGTGCTTCGACAACGTACGATCCGGCCAGTGGATCCGCTGTGTCGGCAGCACCGCTCTCGTGGGCGATGATCTGCTGGGTCCGCAATGCCAGTGTCGCCGCTTCTGCGGTCGGTAGCGAGAGCGCCTCGTCGTAGCCATTTTTATGGAGCGACTGAGTGCCACCCATCACGGCTGAGAGCGCCTGCAGGGCAACACGAACGACGTTCCCAAGCGGCTGCTGGGCGGTCAGCGTCGAGCCACCGGTTTGGGTGTGAAAGCGCAGCATCAGCGACTTTGGATCCTGGGCATGCAAGCGTTCGCGCATGATCTTCGCCCACATCCGTCGGGCAGCCCGGAACTTGGCGACCTCTTCGAGGAAGTTGCTGTGGGCGTTAAAGAAGAAGGAGAGCCGTGGCGCGAAGGCGTCCACATCCAGTCCGGCGGCGATGGCCGACTCGACATAGGCGATACCGTTGGCCAACGTGAAGGCGACCTCCTGGACAGCGGATGAGCCAGCCTCACGAATATGGTAACCGGAGATCGAAATCGTGTTCCAACTCGGCAGTGATTCAGCGCAGTAGCGGAACGTGTCGGTGACGAGTCGCATTGACGGGCGCGGCGGGAAGATATAGGTCCCGCGTGCGGCATATTCCTTCAGAATGTCGTTCTGGATCGTGCCGCCAAGTTTCGCGAGATTCGCACCTTGCTCCTCGCCGACGATCTGATACATCAGCATCAGGATCGACGCTGGTGCATTGATCGTCATCGAGGTTGTCACGTCGTCGAGGGTGATGCCATCCAGCAGCCGTCGCATATCGTCGAGCGTCGAGATCGACACACCAACGATTCCGACCTCGGCTTCAGCGCGGGGATCATCGGCATCCAGTCCGAGTTGGGTTGGCAGGTCGAAGGCGCACGACAGGCCGGTCTGTCCGCGCGCGAGCAGCAACTTGAAACGCTGGTTCGTTTCTTCTGCGGAGGAGAACCCGGCGTACTGGCGCATCGTCCAGAGTCGCCCACGGTACATGTCGCGGTAGACCCCGCGTGTGTACGGGTACTCGCCGGGATCTGGCTCCGGTTCGTAATCGTCGGCCCGGTACACCGGCTCAATCTCGATCCCGGAAGTCGTTGTCCGTGTCTCCATTGCCGTACTGCCCCTGTGCCCGCTCATCGCGAGTGCCTCCCCGGTTTAACTATCGGGAACGATACATCATCAGTAGAGCCATTTCGCACCGGGATGCGGTGATGTCACTGGTTCACACTGACCTGTCGGCGACTAGAACCCGCGCAGGCCAGTCGGAGTGATCTGGATCGCAACCGAGTACTCGGTCGTGAATTGCTCGGTCGTGACGCTGCCCGGATCGTCGAGGTTCTCCCGATACTTCTCGACAAGCGCGGGAAATGCATCCGCCGCCCGTACATCAGGAACGATCTGCGCCTCACCGGAGATGACAACGACGTCTCCGCCGTAAAAATCAGAGTTGAGGTTTAGCGCGACTTTCGGACGTTTGGCAATGTTGCGTGTCTTGACGGTGTCCGGCTGACTGAAGATCAGGATCGTCTCGCCATTCCAGAGGAACCAAACCGGGCTCGGTTCCGGTCGCCCGTCAGCACGGACCGTTGTCAGCCAGATAATGCGCTCGTCCTGCAAGCGGCGAGCGACGCGTGCTCCGAAGTCGGTCGACACATCGATCACTGAGGTGCCTTTCATCGGTCGGGTCGCTCGCCATGCTCCGCGTTAGCCCCGGATTGCCCAATAGAACGTCGTTCCCGTTCGTTCATTCCTCGTCGTCTCGACCCTCGAAGAGTTCAGCGATGACGGGCTTGACGACATCCCACCCGTAGCCGCGCCGGGCGAGAAACGCAGACAGGCGACGGCGCTGTGTTTCCTCGTCATATGACGCAAGGGATCGCAGTCGCTTGCGGGCGATGTCGAGGGCGGCGTTGCCTTCGTCGAGGTCGACTTCCTCAAGCACTCGCTCGACAACATCACGTTCGACACCTTTGGCACGCAGTTCGGATTGCAGTGCGCGTTTGCCACGTGGGGAGTGCTCGGCGCGGCTTTCGACCCAAAACTCGGCGAACTTCGTATCGTCCAGATAGCGCCAGCCGCGCATCTTCTCCATCGCGTAGTCAATTGACGCCGGTTCGAAGGCTCGCTGCCGGAGGCGATCGCGCACTTCGCGCTCGGATCGTGGACGATACGAAACGAAATTCAGTGCCGCTACCGTCGCCTTTTCCCCATCGGCGATTCCTGACAGTTCGGTGACCTGCTCCAGTGTCAATTCGACGCCACGCTTCAGCCCCCGACCGACGACGATAATGTCCGGCAAAGCGAACGCGAACTCACCGTCGATGAAGATGCTGATGCGCTCGGGATCACGCTGAGTCGGCGTGATTTTCGTGATCGTCCCAGCCGCGAGCGGACGGGACTCACGTTCCCTGAGCTGCCCGGGAGTCCGTCGATTTTGCCGAGGCTGGCGGCGTTGCAATTGGCGATGCCCATCCACTGCGCTGGAAATCCGTATTTCTGGCTAACCGACGGCGGAAACTCCATGTGAATGTTTAGTAGGAGAATCGGCGAATTTTGTACACCTGTACGAATCGCCACTATGGCGCGGAAACCGCCGGTTTCCAGTAGTCGTATTCCATGAGTCGTGCGGAACTCTTGGCAGCCTCGGTCCCACAAAGTCGCTCGATGACGTGCAGCGACATGTCGATGCCAGCCGAGACGCCAGCCGATGAGATGACGGCGCCGTCGTCAACGAAGCGGACGTTTTCAAGAATCTCGACGCCCGGGAATGTCTCACGCATTCGGGCGATGCTGCCCCAATGGGTCGT
>JBGSWU010000364.1:0-3721 GCA_041751795.1 Thermomicrobiales bacterium | reverse complement strand
GGTGCTCATGCTCGCTTGCCCGACGTAGCTGTCCATCTGCCGTCACGACATCGACTGAGCGGAGGTTGTCGCAGGTGAGTCCGTATCGGCTCGCCAGCCAGCCGACGCCGCCTCCCAGCGTGAGCCCCGCAACGCCCGTCGCAGAAATTGTCCCGCCGGTGGTCGCCAGGCCGAACGCCTGGGCCTCTCGGTCGAAATACCTCCAAAGCACACCTGGTTCAACCCGAGCGATTCGATTGCAGGGATCGATCTGAACGCTCTGCATCTGTGAGAGGTCGAGCATCACCCCGTCGTCGCAGACCGCATTGCCGGCAACGTTGTGGCCGCCACCACGTATGGCCAAAACAAGTCCGTGTTCGCGGGCCAGTTTCACCGCGCCGATGATGTCCACGACACCCTGGCAACGGGCGATCGCTGCTGGGCGCCGGTCGATCATGCCGTTCCAGACGGTGCGGGCCGCATCGTATCCCGCGTCACCCGGCGCCAGGACCGCGCCCGCCTGGGTACTGCGGAAATCGTCAATGACCGCTTCGTGGAGACCATAGCGGGGCGCTGCTGTCGTCACCATACATTCCTCCTCCGTCCAACATGCGCTGCGGGACCGTGTATCGCAGCATTGCTCGATCGGCGCCATACATTGGCCACCTGCTCGTCACGGTAGAGAATGAGCATTTGCTGGGCGTTAGTGTGAGGAAGGATGCTACTAACGCTGGTACAGGATGGTCGGTTGGTCGAATGCGGTTTGCAGTTGGATTGACTCAGTCAGCCGGAGTGACGTGGTTTGGGAGGGGAGCCGGGCGGATCGTTCGAGCGATCTTGCTCGATCGTTGTTGTCATGACCCGCCCCTATTGGCAGTATGACAGTCCATAGCGGCGACTCAATGATTCTGCAAACCGCTGTTCGCGTGGTGTCCCGAAGCAGTTGGATGGATCGTGCTCAACGAAGGCGGCAGCTTTGTGGTGGCCGCCTTTTATTGGCGTCGCTGCCACTCATCCCATGCCTCACGGAGCGCATCAAGCGCGTTCGTGCTGGCATTGATCGACGTAAGATACGCGTGAGCGGTGTCAAACGTCGTTGCCGTCTGCGGCCAGTCCGGATCGTCCAGCATGTCCCGCGCGCAATCACCGACTGGATCGTCGCGTCGCGCCTGTTGGGCGAGCCATATCAGGAATGCCTCATTCCTCTGTGTCGTCAACTGCGATCTCCTTCGCGATAGCCGGCAAGACATCGTCACAATTCGGCTGGTAATGAGAATGCACTGGATTGACGTCGTCGGCGCGGGCGAAACCATATTGTCCAAGGCGAAGCGATGGTCGAGACAATGCATCTGCCTTAGCGGTTAATCATGACAGGTCGCGGAACAGGCTTCGAGATCGATCAATTTAGCGTGGTGAGAACGGGCGAGCAGGAACGACGAAGCCGCGCCCCCCAATGGGAGAAGCGGCTTCGCACTTGTCAAACGCCGAGATGACTGATCGGCGGCTTAGGTTGTCGCGTGAAGGATTAGACCTGGCTGGAGGTCTCTTCAGCGTTGACGTCGTCGTCAGCGCCATCGTTGTCGTGGAACCAGCGGTCGCAATCGCCGGATAGGCCACTCTCGATCATGCGTGTCAGTCGCTCAGGCAGGTTGGTGAGGATTCGGTCGGCCTGCGCTTGAGTCAACGTGCCGTTGGCTACCGCGTCGTCCAGCGTCGTCTCAGCGTCGGCAACGAGTCCTTCGACAACCGCTTCGACGGTTGATCCCTGGGCGGTGATCACCTCAGTCAGCGTTGCCCCGCCTTCGAGTTCGGACCGGAGGTCATCGCCGGTCATCCCGAGTTGGGCGGCAACCGTTTCAAGGTTGATGTCGAGGATACCGAACGCGTGGCGAACGATCTTGTGCTGACCGGGCATGAACCGGACGATTCCGTCCCCGGAAGCGATCCGCTCTTTGAGCGCGTTCCCCTGCTGTTCAGTTAGGCTGCCGTTCGCAACAGCGTCATCGACGGCCTCGACCTGCGTTTCCCTGATTGTTGCTTCCAGATCGCTCGAGGACAGACCAAGTTTTCCTGCGAGCCGGTCAAGGACCGATTGATGGAGCGTCGGATCTTCGGTGTCCGATTGCGCGAAGGCCGTGCCGCTGACCAGGAGTGCCCCGAGTGCGAGGCTGAGGATACCAGCAGCCATCCAGCGTCGAGCAGATCGCGTCGCCTTCGGCTCGTCCTCCGCCGTTTCGACGCGAATCGGTGGTTGATCGTTCATGCGCTCATTTCCCTTCTTCTCACGTATCGCGATCGAATAAGCCTGATTCGACTGTAGCGATCGATTCTGAAGGGAATCTGGATTCGTTCTGAAAATCAGATGAGGCGACTCAGTCGTTCTGAGAAAGGAGCATGGCATCTGCCTGAAGGCGAGACCACGTCAGGCCGTTGCTAAGTGCTGTGAGAAATGTTTGATGGGCCGAAAGGAAAGCGTTAGTTCTTCCTAGAGCTAGCGGCGACGGACGCGCTTGAGCAGCTCGTCCTGGAGGCAGACGACTGGTTCTCCAGCGATGGAAACATTGCAGCCATCGAAGCCGGTGAGTGTCGCGCGATAGTCAGGCTCAGGGATCGTACCGAACGACAACCAGACTCGTTCCACGTACCGCAGGTTGAGTCGTGCGTCCGGACCGAGGTGGAGCCAGTCATCACTCGTTTGCGCGGCGTTCGTAAACAGGTCGATATCGCCCTCTTCGGCGCTGCGAACCTGTTGTTCCACTTGCCAGACGGTTCCGAGCGTCGACCGGACGGCTTGCTCCTCTGTAACCGTGAGTGCTGGCGCTGCGCTCATTAATCTGGCTCCTGCGATCCGTGCGTGTTTGGCCCCTAGGTAGTCTGGATCGTCACCGCAGGAATCAGTATCACCAATTCGTCAGGATTTTGACCAGTCCAGTTGTCCCACCACGGTAATCAACTGTTTGCAAGAAGCTGGGCGTGGATCCGTTTGTCGAGCTCCGCTTCGGACATCTGTGGCAGCAACGAGTGCGTCAACTCGGTGATTTTCGCTACTGCTTCATGCATTGAGCGCCCTGAACTGATCGCATCGCGAGCGACCCGGTCGATCGCGTGTTCCAGCAGGATGGAGGCTGGCCAGTCAGCAGTCGGCACGTCGGGAAGTGTCATCCCATTCCACTGCGCTCCCTGGAGGGGAACGGGCGCTGCGGCGGGGCGTTCGACCACAGGTTTTTCAAGTCGGGCCAGCATCACTCGTTTCATGAACGAATCGTATCCCTTCCCGTAGTCGTTGACATCGACGGTCGTCCTGATCTGTCATCGTCCGGAATAGCCCGATCTGGCTACCTGGCATAGGACATCGGTAAAGCTGGTCGTTTGTACAGGCAGGAGACCAGTACGAAGGACAATGCCGAAACGCTGCCGTGGCCCTATGATCATGACATGAATGGTTGACGACGATGTCAACCGGGACGCGACGGAGCGTCACGTACTCGAAGGAGAGAGGGGCGACCCATGAACCCGGATCTGCTCGTTTCTGAGCTGAATCATCGCGTGGAAGAGCTTACCCGCACCCGCAAAAAGGCGCGAATCGCAAGGCTCAGCCGCACGTAGGCAACACCACCGCATTGAGATTGCAGACGCGCCTGTCACGTTGACAGGCGCGTCTGCGTGTGTGCTAGCGGACGATCTCCATCCGTAATCCCCGTTCGTCAATCTCGATCACGTCGGGGAATCGGAGTGCATCGCC
>JBGSWU010000363.1:0-1898 GCA_041751795.1 Thermomicrobiales bacterium | reverse complement strand
ATCGATGACGCCCGAAGAGCGACGTAACCCGCAGTTGATCCGCCATGGGCGACGAAATCGCATCGCGACCGGGTCGGGCACGTCACCGGACGAGGTCGTTGATCTGCTCAAGCAGTTCCGCGAGATGCAGAAGATGATGTCGCAACTTGGTGGAATGGCCGGCATTGGACCCGGCGGTGGCAAAAAGGGCAAGCGCGGTGTCATAAGCCGGATGCCCGGTCAGATTGGCCAGATCGGTCAAATGCGCGACATGATGAAGCAGGCACAGGAGTCGGGGATGGACCCGAGCCAGCTCGGTGGAATGGGTGGCCTGCCCGGCATGGGTGGCGACCCTCGTGAGCTGGAAGCACTGATGTCTGGCCAGCAGCAACTCGGTCCGCTGAACCAACGGCAGCAGTCACGCAAAGCTCAGAAGGGCCCGTCACACACCAAGCCACAGAAGTCGAGCAGCAGCAAACGTCGGAAGAAGCGCTGAGCCAACGACTTCAGCCCAACTGCACGCAGAAATGCGCGAAGGAGACAGGAACGATCCTTCCTGTCTCCTTCGCGTTTCCACCATCCTGGCGGTTCGAGAGGCTGGCTGGCATATGGCAGTCAACCCCCCGGCAAGGCGAAGTTTCGGATGGATTAAACGGCTCTACGTCCTGTCAGCAACTGAGCGATCAGAACAACCAGTGCGATAACCAGAAGAATATGGATCAGTGAGCCGCCGATCGAGCCGAGGAAACCAAGCAGCCAGAGTACCAGCAGAATCACCAGAACAGTCCACAACATTGAACGTATCCCTTCAGTACAGCCCTGCATCGATCACCGTGATCAACGCCAGTGCGATACGCTTTCGTGAGCGGCACTCGTGCCGTACGCATCCCTGTAACGCATCCACCGTGCCACGATTGCGATTCCATGTACCGCGAAGCACGAATTGGGAGGGGCGATTCATGAATGATTTCCTGGTCACAACCGAATGGCTTGCGGAACGATTGGATGATCCGAGCATCCGGATCATCGACTGTCGCTACGCCTTCGACCATGACTGCCGTGAGGATTACTATCAAAGTCATATTCCCGGAAGTCTTTACCTGAATTGGGCGACCGAACTCAGCGATCCCGAGCATGACGTCGACTTCATGATTGCTCCGCCCGAACGCGTGGCGGATGTCATGCTGCAGCTTGGAATCGGCGATGGAACGACAATCGTGGCCTACGATCAGGAAGGTGGGCACTTTGCTTCCCGGCTCTGGCTGATCCTGGCTCGTTACGGTCACGGCGATCAACTCAAGATTCTCGACGGAGGCTGGATCGCCTGGACGCAGGAAAACCGTCCAACGACGAGTGCCCGAACTTCTCAGCCGTCGACTGATGCGACATTTACGATGGACCCGTCAGCGTTCCAGCCTGAAGTCGTCGCCGACTGGCGTGATATCCAGGCCGCTGGGGGCGATACTGTCGTCCTTGACGTGCGTCGCTGGAGCGAGTTCACTGGCGAAGAGGTTCGCGCGAAGCGAGGTGGACGCGTCCCCGGTGCAGTCTGGTCGTTCTGGCAGGACAATCTTAACTGGGACGACGATCGTCGCTTCGTAGCGAACGAGCGCATCACAGAACGGGCGCGTGAGGCGGGAATCGATCGGGACACTCCGGTCATCACCTACTGCCAGGGGGGCGTCCGTGCCGCGCACACAGCAATCGCGCTGATGCGGGCTGGCTACTCGAACGTTCGTGTGTATGACGGGTCATGGGCCGAGTGGGGCAACCGCGATGACCTGGACATCGAAACCGGCGAACCTGCGTCCTGATCGATACCCGCGTGAACGAGAGCGGCGGGGATATCCCCGCCGTCTACTCCGTTGCCTGTGATCGTCGTTGCTGTCGGCGGGTTGGTTTGCGCGGGCGAGGTGCGC
>JBGSWU010000362.1:0-1950 GCA_041751795.1 Thermomicrobiales bacterium | reverse complement strand
ACGCTCAAAATGACGGGATGTCCGCGCGGGGATCGGGTTCAGGCGGCGGGTCCGGCTCGGGTTCGGGTGGGGGGTCTTCATCGCAGAGCCATCGCTGCTGACCGCAGAACATGACATTCCGACTACGAGCGGCAACCATGTTGCCTGAGCTTCGAACGCAGCGACCGTCATGAAAGCTCCTTCAATCGTCCTGGAAACACAAGGGCGACACACCTGTCCTCAACCAGCACACGGCAGGGAATGAGACCCTCCAGCAAACGGTTGGCTACTCAGCCCGCGTTGGCTGGGTGAGGCGAGCGATGTCAAAGAGGAAGACGAACGCGCGGGGGCCGAGCGCAGTCAGCAGTGCCTGAATACTGTCGGTGAGCCGAACAATCGCGTGGCTCGGATCGAAACTAACCGGCCCGATCAGTTCAGCTCCGTCCGCCAGCAGATAATCGAGCGGCTCGTCAGAATCGGCGAGAGCGATCATCTGCTCCGGATACACCCACATGAACAGCGGCAGTTCTTCCGGATGCTGGATCCGTGCTGGCCGGTCAAGAACGCCGACAAACACCGCCACTGGCGCGACCGATCCATAACTTGAAGACCAGGGATCGAACGGCGCCGTCCCGAATCGCCGGTAGACGACCGCAGCAGGAGTCACATCCCGGCCAACAGTCGTCGCTTGGATGTCGTCAGGTGAATGAACGAGCAGTGTCTCGTCCAGATCGAGAAGATGAACGCTGCTGCCGGTTTCTTCAACAGACTCGCGGATAGCTGTTTCCGCGAAGGTCTCGTCGCCATCAGCCCAGCCACCAATGCCGGTCAGCCGCAACAACACGCGACCACGTTCGTGGACCGGGGGGCGGATGCCAAGCAGGAATCGGCCTTCATCAGATACCAGCAGGCTCGATGCTCGCACGACGCCCGGTTGGACGATTTCAGAGAGGGTTGCCCGGGTGGGTGGTTGAATGTGCGCGCGCATGGCGAGAATCCCTTACTGGTCAATATTGGCCCTTGCGATGTTCAGACAACGAAACCATCATCCCACCGCGTGATACATCTGTCTAATCCTACGACTCCTGTCCAACCATAGATGACACAGAAGTGTCACAGGCGGTGTTGCCTGCGATACAAGACTGTGGGGCCGCACGGCTCATACCGTGTCATCAAGCCGCTCACTCGCCATGCCGCAGACGACGAGCCGGCAGGCAAGAGCATCTGATCGTGCGCGATGCCCGTTTCCGGAGTGTCCAAAGTTTGCAAGCGCGACACCGAGTTTATGCCACCGGTAATTGCCGTATCGTGCGTGCCACTCCGTCGCGAACCCGGCATACTGCTGCATCGCGCACTGCCACCGGTCGACGCGCGGTGGGAAACCGCTCAGTCGATTCATCTGATTCACCAGCCGGAAATCAAACTCCGCGTTGTATACGACGACTGTTCGTTCTCGCAGAAGTTCGATGAGTGCTGGATACACCTCGGGCCATCGCGGCGCGGATGCAACCATCGCATCGTCGATCCCATGAATTCGGATGACCTCGTGTGGGATGATGCCGTCCGGACGAACGAGCGTATCGAGCAACGTTGTGCCGGCGGAATCAACGAGCGCGATCTCCACGATTTCTGCACGGCCATCGATACCGGTCGTTTCAGTGTCGAGATACACGACATCCGGTCGGGAAACGACGTCTGACGCCCATGCAATTGCGTCGGCGCGCGATCGCCGGCGGCCATCTGCTCCTGACGGATCGGATCGACGAGATTTTGACGGTCTCACGACAGCGCGGTCCTCTGAGTAAAATGCAGGAGCGGCGTCGACCACTTACCCTTCATCGATGATAGTCGGCCAGGCCGCCACGTCAACTGCTCATCATGGGCGCAATCGGATCATAGCGTTGATTCTGGGATCAGGACACGAATCGTGAATGCTGACGTCTCACACCCTATCCGGCTGACATGGCGCGC
>JBGSWU010000361.1:0-13121 GCA_041751795.1 Thermomicrobiales bacterium | reverse complement strand
AGCGCTATCCACAAGAGAATCAAAATCGACAGTGACACAGAATGGTGTGCCGATCTCGTCCTGGCGGCGATACCGACGGCCAATGCTCTGGGTTTCGTCATACTCCGTCGAGAATCGTTTCCGCAACTCGGCAAACAATGGTCCTGAGACAGCCGTCAATTCTTCCTTCTTCGACAACGGCAGGACCGCAACCTGATACGGCGCGAGACGCGGATGAAATCGCATCACGACGCGTGAGGCAATTTCACCCTTCGCGTCCGTCGTTTGTTCTTCCTCATAGGCATCGCAAAGCACCATCAACATCAATCGATCGACGCCCATCGTCGGCTCGACGACATGAGGGACGTAACGACGATTCTGGGCTTGATCGAAGTACGTCAGATCTTCGCCCGAGGCTTCCTGGTGACGGTTCAGATCGAAATCGTAGCGATATGCCAGACCTGTCAGCTCTTTCCAGCCAATTGGGTACAGGTATTCAAGATCGACGGTGCGTTTCGAGTAGTGAGACAGTTCCTCTGCACCATGTTCGCGACGTCGAACGCGTTCTGGTCGAACCCCGAGGGAATGGACGAATGCCTCCTGCTCGTCGAGCCAGCCCTCAAACTGCTGTTCCCAACCGTCCGGCTCGATGAAGTATTCGATCTCCATCTGTTCGAACTCGAGCAACCGAAAAATGAAGTTCCCCGGCGTGATCTCATTTCGAAACACCTTGCCGATTTGAGCGATTCCGAACGGAATCTTGACGCGGCTGGATTGCATCACATTCTTGAACTGGACGAAGATCGCTTGCGCCGTTTCAGGTCGCATGTAAATTGCCGTCGCTGTTTCGTCGACGACACCGATTTGCGTTTTGAACATCATGTTGAAGGCTCGAACTGACGTCCAATTGGCTTTGCCGCAATTGGGACACATCGCCGGCGTGTGCTGGATCAAGGCCGTCATCTCAGCGTGGGTCAGGCCCTCGCCATTTTGACCCAGAACGTCTTCGATGAGAGTATCTGCACGGTACCGGTTGCGGCACTCACGGCAGTCGATCATCGGGTCATTGAACTCGTCGACATGCCCGCTTGCTTCCCATACGCGTGGACTCATCAGAATCCCGCCGTCGAGCCCGACGATCTCTGGTCGTTCGCGTACAAAGCGTTGCCACCACGCATTCTTGATGTTGTTTCGCAGTTCAACACCGAGTGGTCCGAAATCAAATGTGTTCGCCAGCCCGCCGTAGAGTTCGCTGCCGGCAAACACGAATCCGCGGCGCTTAGACAACGACGCTAACGCCTCCAGTGATACTCCCGGACGTGCAGGATCGCTCATCGACCATTCCCTCGCTTCCCTGTTGCGGTCAATTGGAAAAAAGACGGGCGGAACGCATGTTCCGCCCGTTCGTCGTCAACGCTTGTTGCGGTGCTCGTCAGATTGCGCTTAGCGTTCGACGCCAACTCCAGCCAACGCAGCTTCGTGATGGGCGTCAGACTCCTGATCTTCACCTTCGCAAGGATTCAGTGTCGCCAAACGACCAGGGTCCTGCATGTCGCTCGCGATCTTCTGATAAATCTGCGTGGTCGAAATGCTGACGTGGCCGAGCATCCGCTGGACATCACCGAGGTCGCGTCCCCGCGTGATCTGATGCGTCGCGAACGAGTGGCGAAGCGTGTGCGGGGTGATCTCATCGATTCCCGCAGCCTGCGCATATTGCTTCAGGATTAGCCAGAATCCCTGTCGCGTCAGGCGATTCCCACGATGATTCAGGAAGAGAGCATTCTCGTTCGGGATCTTTGAGATCGCAGGTCGACCAGTTTCGATGTAATTCCGTAGCGCCTGAGCCGCCTCTGGACTCAGTTCGACGTCTCGTCGCCGGTTCTGTTTCCCGGTGCATCCGATGGTACCGCGTCCCAGATCGACGTCCTCAACATCGAGGCTGACGAGTTCCGACACTCGCATTCCGGTCGAGTACAACGTTTGGAGCATCGCGCAGTCACGGTTGTTCTCGGGCTTCGCGTCGCGCGTCGGCTCGAGCATCAACGCCTGAATCTGCTGTTCTGTAATCGCCTTTGGAACGTATTTCTCGACTCGCGGGGACGCCAGCGACTCAGACGGATCTGCTCTGAGTTCACCAGATCTCACCATGAAACCAAAGAAAGACTTGATTGCTGCCGTCTTTCGAGCGACGGTCGAACTCGCGTATCGTCGCTCACGCATTTGCAACACATATGACGTGAGATGCGAATCCTGCAACTCAGTCCAGGAACCAACGCCCAGGTCGCCATTGATAAATCCAACGAACTGGTTGAGATCGTTGCGGTATGCCGAAACGGTATTAGACGAGAAGTCGCTTCCCGCTTCTAAAGCGCTAAGGAAGCGCTCGATGCTTTCTCGCATGGGCCAGATCCTCTCGGTTCGAGACTGGGGCAGGATTCCGGGGCTGGTGACGACCCTCGCCACCGGCCCCTGACGAACGATTACGCCATCAACCGTTCGAGTGGTGTGTATTCCAGATTGAATGCTTCAGCGACTGCCTGGTATGTGACGTAACCCTTGTACACGTTCACACCCTTTGCCAGCGCTACGTCTTTTGAAACCGCCTGCATGCCCATCGACGCCAGCTGCAAGCCATAGGGTAGCGTTACATTCGATAGAGCAAACGTACTCGTTCGCGGCACTGCGCCCGGCATGTTCGTAACGCAATAGTGGACAACGCCGTCGACTTCGAAGGTCGGATTGCTGTGGCTCGTCGGCTTCACCGTTTCGATGCATCCGCCCTGATCGATCGCCACATCGACAATCACTGATCCCGCTCGCATCGTGGAAACCATCTCTGCTGTGACGAGCTTAGGAGCCTTCGCGCCTGGAATGAGGACTCCGCCAATCAGCAAATCGCAATTCTTAACTGCGTCCGCGATGTTGCCGCGGTTGGAAGCCATCGTCTGCAGGCGACCGTGCAGCACCTGATCGAGGTATCGCAGCCGGTCGATCGAAACATCCAGGATGGTCACGTTCGCGCCCATCCCAAGTGCCATTTGCGCCGCGTTCGTTCCAACGACGCCACCGCCGATAATGACCACTTCTGCCGGTGGAACGCCTGCAACACCGCCGAGGAGGAGACCACGACCACCGTGGACCTTTTCCAGATAGTGGGCGCCGACTTGAACTGACATTCGACCAGCAACTTCGCTCATCGGCGTCAACAATGGAAGAGCATGATTTGCAAGCTCGACGGTCTCATAGGCGATCGAAGCAACTTTGCGCTCGATCAATGCAGTCGTCAGTGCTTCTTCGGCGGCGAGGTGAAGGTAGGTGTAAAGAATCTGATCCTCGCGCAGCAACTCGTACTCAGACGCGATCGGCTCTTTGACCTTAACGATCATGTCCGCTTGCGCGAAAACCTCTGCGTGCGTGTCGATCATCGTTGCACCGGCTGCGACGTATTCGCTGTCAGCGAAACCACTTCCGGTTCCCGCCGACCGCTCGACTATCACGGAATGCCCGCGCGCAACGTACTCTGAGACGCCGGATGGAGTTGTGGACACTCGATTCTCGTTGTCCTTGATCTCCTTGGGAATACCGACGATCATCCTCGAACTGTTCCCTTCACCACGATGCCCGCCGGACAGGATTCGCCACGCCACGTACAACGAGGTTGCAATTCAACCCGTACGGCAGGCAAGAAAAGCCTCGGCTCAGGCCCCTGTCCGGACGCCACCCTCCAAGGCTGTCAGACTCCCCGGCAGCCGCGTCATTCTAACATACATAACTCGGCGTTCCGGCCCGTTTCAATCACACTTGGATGCTCGCTGAAGGGGCAGATGACTGGGGTTCGTAACCGCCACCATTGACGCTGTCTTTTCAGCATAGGTACGATTCAAAGTGGTCCGGTTCTTCGCCGGACACTTCAGGCTTCGTTCACCACAACGATGTCTTCATCAGAGAGCAGTAAACCGTGGGCTTTCTCAACGCGCTCTACATCATCCCGATTCTGGGCGTTCTCATCTTCCTGCATGAACTCGGGCACTTCGTCATGGCACGTCGCGCAGGAGTTCTTGTCGAAGAATTTGGATTCGGACTTCCACCACGCATCTGGGGCGTCAAACGCGGCGACACGGTCTACTCGGTCAATGCGCTACCCATTGGTGGCTTTGTCCGGGTGAAGGGGGAGGACGGAAAGTCATTCGCGGAAGACAGCATGCAGGCGAAGACTCCCCGCCAACGAGCGTCCTTTCTCGCCGCCGGATCGATTATGAATTTCATCACCGCGTTCGTCATCGTTATCGTCATGGTTGGATTTCAGGGTCGAACAACGTCAAACGTCTACATCACCCAGGTTGTGGATGGATCGCCAGCAGCAGCAGCTGGATGGCAAATGGGCGACCGAATTATCGCGGCCGGCGGCGACTCAATTGACTCTGCTGACGACCTCGGCCCCCTAACACAGGAATTCGCCGGTCGAGACATGTCTGTAACGATCCTTCGCGCTGGCGAGGAACTCCAGACGACCGTTGTCCCACGCGCCGATCCTCCTCCTGGTGAGGGGAGAACGGGCATCGGCCTGAATCAGTATCGTCTGGCCGATATTCGCATCACAGACATTCCGGGCGACAGCGCCGCTGCTCAGTCGGGACTCCAGGACGGCGACCAAATTACTGCCGTCGACAACGTCAGTGTCAACGACTACATGGCGTACGCGGGCTACCTTCGAAATCACCTGGGTCAGACCGTCAATGTCACGGTGACGCGCGACGGCGAAAATGTCGTCGTTCCCGTAGCGGTTCCAACGACCGTTCCCGACAATGATACGCCACTTGGCGAGGGGCTGGTCCAGGACCTGAAGTTCGAGAACATTCCGGTTGCTGAAATCCCCGGAGAATCGGTCAGCCTGTTCTTTGGATCAATTAAGCAGATGGGGCAGGGGCTACTCAGCCTGATTCGCGGTGAAACGCCACTCGACGACCTGGCGGGTCCAATTGGCATGGGGCAGCTTACCTCTGAGGTGATCAACGAAAGTTCACTCCCGCTGTGGGTAACGATCGCGAACCTGATGTTCATCCTCTCGTTGAACCTTGGCCTCCTAAACCTGCTCCCACTCCCGGCGCTCGACGGCGGTCGACTTCTCTTCGTCGCCATCGAGGTCTTACGTGGTGGTCGCCGTGTCTCTCCGGAGAAAGAAGGCATGGTTCACTTTGTAGGGATGGTCTTATTGCTGACCGCCATGCTCGGTATTGCGTTCCTCGATGTCGAAAGGTTGATCAGCGGAACATCGTTCCTCGAATAATGTTGCGACTTGATGCTTGACCTGACGTTTGTTTCCTGCCACGCTGATCGGCGGATGACCGTTTCCGTCAGAGCATTCCGGCGCTCACCCGCCACCTGGAGGTAATTCGTGTCCTTACTCTCACCGCGTCGACTCACCAAGGCAGTTTATGTCGGAAACGTCCGCATTGGCGGCGGCGCTCCAATCGTCGTTCAGTCGATGACCACATCCGATACGCGCGACGCAAAGGCAACTCTGCGACAGATCGCCGAACTCGCCGATGCTGGATGCGAGATCGTCCGCATCGCTGTTCCCGACCGCAAAGCAGCGGCGGCGCTTCCGGATATCGTTCCGCACTCCCCAGTACCGCTGATTGCTGACATCCACTTCGAGCACACGCTGGCACTGAAGGCGCTCGACGCCGGTATCCACGGCTTGCGACTGAACCCAGGCAACATTCGCAAGCACGACGACGTTCGGGAAGTAGTGAAGAAGGCCAAGGAGCGCAACACCCCGATTCGAATCGGAGTGAACTTCGGATCTGTTGCGCCGATGACAGAGGAATTCGTCGACGAGATGGCGCAGCAAAATGCGACGCAGATTGAACTCGTCGCGGAACACATGGTCCGCAGTGCAATCGGTCATATTCAGATCCTCGAAGACCTGGACTATGACAACATCAAGATTTCGTTGAAAGCGTTTGAAGTTCCGGTAATGCTGGAAGCCTACAAGCGGATGGCGACTCGAAACGCCTATCCTCTCCACCTGGGCGTCACGGAGGCCGGTACGCCTCGTGCCGGAAGTATTCGGTCCGCAGTCGGCCTGGGAACATTACTCGCTCTCGGAATCGGCGACACGAGTCGCGTTTCGTTGACGACGGACCCTGTAGAAGAAGTCTTCGTCGCCTACGAGATCCTGAAATCTTTGGAACTCCGGCAAAAAGGCGCGATCATGGTCGCCTGCCCGACATGCGGCCGCGTAGAAGTCGATCTCTTCAGCATCGCGAACCGTGTCGAGGCGTTCCTCGCCGAGATCGACGAGCCAATTAAGGTCGCGGTCATGGGCTGCGTCGTCAATGGCCCCGGAGAAGCACGCGACTCAGACGTTGGTGTTGCAGCTGGGCGTGGCAAAGGATTAATCTTCCGCAAGGGCGAAATCGTCCGGACGGTCAAGGAAGATGAGATCTTCGAAGCCCTGAAGGCCGAAGTGAACGCTGTAGTAGCCGAGCGTCAGGCAGAGCGGGAACCCGCTGGAGTCGCCTGACCCGTTATCCCATTATCCGATCATGCAAAGCCGAGAGGGCGACATCGCCCTCTCGGTTTTCTTATCCGCGATGATCCATCGACAGAACGCTCCGCCGCCAGCAGGCCGACAGCACAACACCGACGAGCGGTGTACTCAGACGCAGCCGCTCGCCCCCTCCTATGATTATAAAGCGGTTCTCAGAAGCGTTGCTTCGACGCTTTGGATAGTCCCTCAACCAGTAGGGGCGGGTCATCGCGACCATCGATTGACCGGGATCGCTCCAAAGACCCGCCCGGTTTCCCATCCCAGCCACGTCACCCCGCTCGATCGAGGCAATGCTCCTGCAATCCGGTGTAGGGGCTCGATCCAGAGCCTGTCCTCACCCCGCCCGACCACGTAACCCCGAACCAATCATCGAGAATCGTCCGCAAGTCGCGTCAGTTTGGCGCGACGGGATTTTCGTACTCGGGTGGCAACTTAGCTACTGGACCAAGGTTGTCCGGAACCGAGAATGAAAACTCCGAACCACGTCCCAGTTCGCTCGTCGCAGACACACTTCCAGCATGGGCGTGAACGATGTGTTTGACGATTGCCAGGCCGAGGCCCGTACCTGATCCCGTTCGCGCTTTGTCGGTCTTGAAAAACCTCTCCCAGATTCTCGGGAGATCACTGGCGGCGATACCAATCCCTGTATCGCGCACAAAGAATCTGACCCCTGCCCCATCGCGCTGAGCGCCGACGACAACAGAGTTCCCAACTGGCGTGTGAACGATAGCGTTCGTGATGAGGTTGACGAGCGCCTGATGGAGTCGTCGCTCGTCACCAATCACGAACCCCGAGCTTTCTCCGATCTCAGGAACGAGCGTGACACTGTGACGGTCTGCAAGCGGTTGCATTCGGCTGACGACATCTTGAACGAGAATCTCCGCTTCGATCTCTCGCAATACGAGTCGACCACCGAACGTTTCCAGTCGAGTCAGATCGAGCAGGTCACGAACGAGTGCCGTCATCGAGTCGACTTCGTTGTCAATCTTCATGAGGAATTCCGTCGCCTCGTCGTCATCCGCTCGGATTTCCAGCAACGTTTCAGCCAGGATCTTGATAGTTGAGAGTGGCGTTCTGAGTTCGTGCGACACGTTGGATACGAAGTCGCGGCGAAGGTTCTGGAGGCGGTTGACTTCAGTGATGTCGCGCAGCATGACGAGAGCCTCGGCTGGATGCTGACTGAGACGGATTGAGACAGCATTGATGAGTGTTCCGTCGCCAGGTATTTCCAGCGTGTGCTGCTGGTCGATCCCTGTTTCGAGACACAGACGAACCGAGCGGTTCAACTCGTGATCGCGTGTCACACTCATGAACGTCCGGTCCGTTGGATTCCGCCCGCCAAAGATCGATCCTGCTGCGACATTGGCGTAGGTGACGCGGCCATCCAGCGACACTCTCATCAGACCATCGTTCATCCGGTCGAGCAACTGTGCCTGTTGTGCGAGCAGGAGCGACAAATTCTCAAATCGCCGATCGGTGTTTATCGCTCGCTGCGCAACCGTCTGTAACGCATGGTCGATTTCGTCGTAGAGCGGGGTGGTTGCAAGGTTCTCGAGATCGATACCCGTATCTCGGCGCGCAACTTGTTCCACTATCTGCAGTCGGGCATTGGCTCGCTTGGCCAGCCAGGCAGCCAAAATGATCGCTAGCAGACCGCCAATGGCGATTCCCCAGGCTGCAGTCCCAATTAGTGATCCGGTGATCAGGCTAAGGAAAAGAATTGCGGTTGGAACGAGATACTGCGAAAACAACCGTCGCACGATTCAGCCCTCAAACCGATATCCGACGCCACGAACCGTCACGATTCGGGTTGGGCGTCGAGGATCGTCTTCTACGAGGTCCCGGAGCGCTTTGACGTGAACATCGACGGTTCGCTCATCGCCGACGAAGTCGCTCCCCCACGCGCCGTCCAGAATCTGCTGTCGGCTCAGTGCAAGCGAGCGGTTTCGAACCAAGAATGAGAGCAACTCGAATTCCCGCGGTCGAAGTTGTATTTCTGAGTCATCGACCCAGACACGTCGTTCTCCCAGCGAGACGCGCATGTTCCCGACACTGTATCGTTCACCTCGATCGTCGGGGTCGCGCGTCGCGGATCGCCGCAGGAGCGCGCGCACGCGGGCTTGAAGCTCACGGAGACTGAACGGCTTTGTCAGGTAATCGTCGGCCCCGATCTCTAACCCGAGCACACGGTCGACTTCTTCGCCGCGAGCCGTCAGCATGAGAATCGGCACCGTCGATTTCATTCGTATGCGACGGCACACCTCAAAGCCGTCAAGGCCGGGCAACATGACGTCGAGAATGACGAGGTCCGTCGGCGACAGCTCGATATCTCGCACTGCCGCATGGCCATCGTGAACGACGCTAACGTGATATCCCTGACGCTCAAGATTAAAGCGCAGGGCATCTGCCAGCGCCTTCTCATCCTCGACGACGACGATTCGTTCTTCTGCCATCGCTCCCTGCCACTGTCGGCTTTGATTGTACCTGCGACACTATCTAGCGCCGCAATCGCGCTGTGCTATCGTTCGATTGTGGCGCTGCTGGCGGCGCGAATGGAGGCAGAAACAAATGCGTCGCGGTGTCGCCGCGCTTGGACTTTGCTCGTGGGATCGGTTCATCGTCACCGACGATTATCCTGGCCCCGGCGAGTACGCGATCGTCCGGCAAGAACTCGAGCAGGCAGGTGGCACTACAAGTAATACGTGTCACGCCCTCGCGAACATAGATATCCCGGTCATGATCGTATCTGCCGTCGGGGACGACGCTGAAGGTGCGGGACTGATCGATTCCCTTCAAGTCGCAGGTTGCGATACATCATCGATCGCCGTCAAAACCGGCAGACGGTCAGATACCGGAGTGATTGTCGTCTCGGGACCACCCGGTCATCGAGATCGGACGATCTACTGGATTCAGGGCGCAAAGCCTGAAATGGGTGATTCGCTGCCCATTGATTTGATGCTCGAACACGCGTGGGTTCACGTCGATGTCGACGACCCACGTCTGCGCGCTTTCGTGCTGGATCTTCCGGCGCATCGAAGTCCGCGGACAAAACTCCTCGGGACGATGACCTATCTTGTTGAAATGTCCTCCGGAAGCGGCTGGGAACACGCGCTCCGATTTGATGCGGTCGTCGGCAACGAGCGAGAACTCCATGCGCTCCTCGGCACGCACTCACTCGATGACGCCGTCTCGCGTGTTCAACGCGATCTCGTAGCTAGTGCGTGTCAGGTCGTGTTCGTGAGCCGAGGACCGAATGGGGCGATCGCAGTTCGCGAAGATGGCGTCGAAACTGACGCAGCCATCACGGTCGAGGTCGTCGATACGACGGGCGCTGGTGATGCGTTTGCCGCCGGATGCTTGTGGGGACTGCTCGATCGAGTCGGCGACAAGGAAACCCTTCGACGGGCCAACGCGCTCGGTGGTCTTGCCTGTCGGGCGCTTGGTGCGCGTACATCCCTGCCCACGCGAGCGGAAATCGATGCTGTTCTCGCTGCGAAGGAATAACCAGAATGAGTCGCTGGGACATTTCTCGACCTGATCTATCTTCGATCGCAACCGAGTCCGGTCTCGCGTTGGTCGGTGTCACCACTGGCGAACCTTTCAACGATGTCGAGAAATATCTCGTCGATCATGTCCAACGCGGACACATGGCGGGAATGGATTGGTTCACCGCCGAACGGGCGCGACAATCAGCGAAACCGACGACGCTACACGATCACGTGCGTTCGATCGTCTCCGTCGGCGTTCCTTTCTGGAGTGGCAAGGCGACTCCTCCCGACGACGGTGTTTTGCGCGGTCGTATCGCCCGTTACGCATGGGGGCGTGATTATCACAAGGTGATGAAACGGCGGATGACCGATCTTGTAGCCGGAATCGAGCAATGTGTTGGTCGGCCAGTAGAGTCCCGAGTACTCGTCGATACGGCGCGAACCGTTGACCGGGCAGTGGCAGCGCGTGCAGGAACCGGCTGGTACGGCAAGAACTCGATGATCATCGTCCCCGGTCACGGGTCGTGGGTGATGCTCGGCGAAATCATGGTCGACATTGACATCCAGACCGATGTGCCGCTCGCAAGGGATTGCGGTCGCTGTGCAATCTGCGTCGATCAGTGTCCGTCTGGCGCGATCGTCGAGCCGTATTGAATAGATGCTCCTCGTTGCATCTCGTACCTGACGATCGAACATCGAGGCGTCATTTCTCGAGCCATGAGACCGCTGATGGGAGACTTCGTCTTCGGATGCGACACCTGTCAGGATGTCTGTCCATATACGAGCGCCGCTCGCATCGTAGATGATCCAGACTTCGCCCCCCGCTCGGTCGAGAATGCGTTCCCATCACTTGAGTTTCTCGCCACAATGACGGAACAGGAGTTCCGCTCCACCTACAGCGGCACTCCGGTCACACGAGCGAAACGTGCCGGAATGGCTCGGAATGCTGCGATAGCACTTGGCAACAGTCGCGATGACCGCGCGGAACCGATCCTGATGCAGATGCTACGCAGTCATGATGAACCACTTGTTCGCGGCCACGCAGCCTGGGCGTTAGGTCATCTGACTGGCGGAGACGCGAAACCGGAGTTAGAGACCGCGCTGGTTCATGAGGCCGACTCCTACGTCTGTGAAGAAATACGGCAATCGATCGATTCGCAGTTGGTTGACGCTTGAATCAACGAGACGACGGGCGCGTCGCTCGGATGCGTTTGATAACGATCTAACTGGAGGAACACACGGTGCTGCTACTCGTTGACATTGGCAATACGAATGTCAAATTCGGTATCGATATCGACGGTCAACTTCGCAGTCGATGGCGCGTCCATACTGATCGAACGAGCATGCCGGACGAGTGGTGGATCGTTCTCAACACGCTGGCAGTTGCTGATGGTATCGATCTGTCGACGATCGATGGCGCAGTCGTTAGCAGCAGCGTGCCATCGGTTACTCCCTGGATGACGACGATGATCCGAGATCGGATTGGGATTGATCCAGTCGTGGTTGGACCGACAACCGACATCGGAATTACCGTTGACATCGACAACCCCACCGAAGTTGGCCCGGATCGGCTCGTCGATGCCGCTGCCGCCTACGACCAGTTTGGAGGTCCGGTCGTCGTCCTCGATTTCGGAACCGCTACGACACTAAATGTCGTCAACGAGCATGGCGCGTTTATCGGCGGAGCAATCGCGCCCGATCTTCGATCAGCGCATGACGCGCTCGTCGGTAAAGCGGCGAAACTCACCAGCGTCGATCTCGTGTTTCCGGTATCCGTCATCGGCCGTAACACCGTCGCTGCAATGCAATCCGGTATTATGCTCGGCTACGTCGGGTTGATCAACGGCCTGATTGCCCAGATCGACGACGAACTGGGCGAACAACCGACGGTCGTATCGACAGGTGGCTTCGGCGGAGTGTTCAAAGACCGTTGTCCGCGAATATCGACCTACGCCGCCGACCTCACGATCGACGGACTCCGCCTGATCTGGCGTCGTCATCTGGCATCACATTAACGTGAGTTCGGACTCGTCTTCTCGTTATCCCCAGTCTGCCGCCAGAAATCCCAAATCGACCGATGAGTTGAATCTACGGACCGATGCTTCCAGCAGCAGGAGCGTATCGACGGCGTCGTCCAGGTCGAGTGTTTCGACTGGCGAGTGCGAGTAACGGCGAGTAATGTTGATGACTCCAGTCGGAATGCCGTCGCGCACCAGGTGCACTGCCGAAGCGTCCGACGTCCCTCCATAGAAGATCGACTCCTGGATTCCAACACCGGCATCAGCTGCCGTCCGACGGAGGAAATCGCGCATCCCAGGATTGATGTGATGACCCGAAGACCCACCGGAACTCGCTAGCCCGAGGACGGGTCCACCGCCGATACGCATGCGCAGATCCTTGTGAAAATCAACGTCAGGTGTTCCTCCGGACGGGACAGTGTCAACAACGATGGCAGCGTCCGGGTTCAGTCGATGCGCGGCGATCTTCGCCCCACGGAGTCCAACTTCTTCCTGAACCGTCACGACGACGTGCAACGTGCATCCGAGGGGTTCACTCCGTAGCCGCTCGGCTAGGAGAACGACGATCGCACACGACACCCGGTTATCGAGGGCTTTGCCACTAACTCGCACTGGGTTCGCGAGTTCCACCATCGGCTCGTCGTAGGCAATAGCATCGCCTGTACGAATACCGAGCGCCTCGACATCTGCGTCTAAATCGAAACCCATGTCGATGTAGAGATCGCGAATCGCTGGCGCGCGCCCGCGCTCGTCAGCAGTCTGGACGTGACCGGCCTTCACGCCGATCACACCCCGCAACCCGCGAATCCGGACGTGTCTCCCTATCAGCAGTGTTTCGATCACCCCGCCGACACGTTCGAAGCGAATCATACCGTTCGGTTCGATCGACTTCACCAACGCCCCGATCTCATCGGAGTGCGCAGCAACCATCAGTGAAGGCCCACCGTCGTCGCCGTTTACCTGAGCGAAGACGTTGCCGTAGGTGTCCACCGTCATCTTCTCGGAATGTGGCGTCAATAGTTCCTGAAGCCGGTGAACGACTGCATGCTCGTGTCCGGAGACACCATCAAGCGACGACAA
>JBGSWU010000360.1:0-3005 GCA_041751795.1 Thermomicrobiales bacterium | reverse complement strand
GCGTGAACGCCAGCCAGCAGATCCCGAGACTCCGCCCTGCCGAGGTTGAGGACGTTCCTCGATTGAAAGCGCTCGGCGTCCTCGGCTGGGAAACGACCTACACTGATTTTGTTTCCCCTGAGAACCGGCGGACCTACCTATCGTCGCTCTTCTGGTCACTCGACCGCTTGACGGCGATCGTCACCGACTCCAACTGCCTGACGCTTGTCGCCGAGAGCGCAGCACATCAGGTGGCAGGATTTCTGACGATCGAACCGATCGAGGACGGCGGCGTCGAACTGACACGGTTTTATGTCGATCCGGATGCCCGTGGAGGCGGTATCGGAGTCACGCTGTTCGACGCAGGGCTGGCATGGGCCAGGGAACGTGGCGCCAGCACGATGCTCGTCAACGTGTTCGCCGACAACACGCGAGGCAGACGCTTCTATGAGCGGGTCGGATTCACCCTCACCCGCCTGGAACCATGTCCTGTCGGCGATCAGATCGTCGGCGATGCCTGGTACGAACTCTCGCTGCGCAACGAACAAAATGGTGCCGACGAACAGCCTACATCGAACACCGATCGCTGATTCCGACCGGCTTTTATGGCACGATATCATGGTCGTAACTTGCCGAAATTGGCCATGCTGCGTACACTCCGATCCGTCATCACAGCAACATAATCGTGATGCTGTCTGATCATGTGCCGAGTTTCTGGGGGTTTCCGGGTGGGGAGCGATCACATTCCACAGCGTGCTAGTCGTCGAATCCAGTCGCGATTCGTTCGTGTGCTGGCCCTGGCTGTCCTGCTCACCGCGGTTGCGATATCCAGCCTGCCCGCCAACGCTGTCGAAACACCGGATGCTCCTGAGATCGCTGCTGAGAACGCGATCGTCCTCTCCGACTTCAACGAGGTACTGTTCGACCACAACGCACGTCGTCGCACGGCGATGGCGTCGACGACGAAGATCATGACAGCGACGCTGGCCGCCCGCTACGGCAATCTTGACCAGGAAGTCCTGATTGATGAGTCGGACATCGTTGGTGAAGCGTCAATGGGCCTCTGGGCCGGGGAAACAGTCAAACTCCGCGATCTCCTCTATGGCCTGCTGCTGCCGTCAGGCAACGACGCCGCCCATGCTATTGCCCGGACGATCGGCTGGAAACCGGATACGACCGACCCCGAAGAAGCCGTCAACAACTTCGTCGCGATGATGAACCAAACCGCCCGCGAATACCAACTCCGCGATACCCATTTCATGAATCCACACGGCCTCGACGAGTGGGGACACTATTCGACCCCATTCGACCTCGCAATCATGCTGCGTGCTGCGCTCAACTACGAAATCATCCGCGACACGATGCAGACGATTTCAGTTAACGCCAGCGGGCACGAGCTCTGGAACGGCAACCGGCTGTTCGGCATGCGCGACGATGTTCTCGGTGGAAAAACCGGCTACACCGAAGCAGCAAACTTCTGCCTGGCCGCTGCGGCGGGTCGTGACGGTCGCTTCGTCATCGCCGTCGTCACCCGCGACAGTGGTGAAAACTGGTTCTGGGATGTCAGTCAACTCCTCGACTGGGGCCTGATCGCCGTCGACCGTCGCGGCGTGCCCGACGGCGTCGACGCCAGCCTGATCGGCACCCACTTCAGCCAGCAACCGTCCACGATCAAACAGGGTTCGCCGTAACGGCGATGTGATCTGATATCAGTTCAAAAGATCGATGCCCCGCCCAACTGAAGTACACCCCCCGGTCTTACCGTTGTTGACCGAATGTTCACGCCCGTTGAATGCATAGCGATGCCCGCTGGTCAGTCACACGGGTAGCGACACCTTTGACCGTGTAACGATGCGCCCCCTGTCATCCTGAGCCGCAGCGAAGGATCTCTCCGCGTCGAACGACTGAGCGCGTCGGTCAGTCCCGACATCTTCGCCCTCTTGAACTACCCAGATCATCAAGTCGGGGAGATCCTTCGCTGCGGCTCAGGATGACACGGGGGCGGAGGTTCCTGTATCTGGTACGTGTCGATTTATACGAGCTTACGCGTCGACTCCGAGATATGAGCGCAGGAAGTAGATGAGGAACGCAACGCTGATGACGTACATCACCGGGTGAATCTCGCTGAGTTTGCCCCGGAAAAGCTTCACCAGCGTCCAGACGATGAAGCCGGCGCCAATGCCATTCGTAATGTTGTACGTCAGCGGCATCATCACCATCGCGGCGAGAACGGGCAGGCCGACCTCGATGTCGGAGAAGTCGATCCCGCGCGCCCGGACGATGCGCCCATCGCTGCTGACCTCTTCGCGTTCAGAAATCACGCTCATCATCATCCAGCCGACGATGATCAACGCCGGGGCTGTCGCCTGGGTTGGAACGATCGCGACCAACGGAGCAAATGGCATCGCCAGCAGGAACAGAATGCCGGTCACGACCGACACCAGCCCACTCCGACCGCCATTTGCCACGCCCGACGCCGACTCGATGTAGGTCGTTGCCGAGGAGGACGACGCCGCGCCACCAGCGATGGCTGCAAGCGAGTCAACAAGCAGTGGCTTCTGGGCGTCAGGTAGTTCGCCACGCTCGTTTAGATACCCTGCCTGGCTCCCTACACCGACGAGTGTACCCATCGTGTCGAAAAAGTCGGCCATCATGATCGCGAGGATCGTCAGAATTGCGACCGTCAGCCCCAGCTCCGAGAAGAAGTTGAACGAAAACTCGCCAACCAGACTAAAGTCAGGTGTATCAACGATCTTGTCGGGAAGTGAACCCTGCGTTCCAAGGAACCCAGAAACGCCGAAACCTTCTCGCAGGACGATCGCGAAAACGGTCGTCGCAACGATGCCAAGGAGAATCGCCGCCCGGTAACCCCGCGCGATGAAGGCGATCGTCAACGCCAGCCCAACCGCTGTGACAAGGACTGGTGCGCCCCGCAATTCACCGATCTCAAGCGGGGTTCCGCCACCAACGCGAACGAGGCCGCCGTTGACGAGCCCGATGAAAAGGATGAACAGCCCGATACCGAC
>JBGSWU010000359.1:0-4015 GCA_041751795.1 Thermomicrobiales bacterium | reverse complement strand
GATGCGCTGGTGCAAGAGATCGAGCAGTTTCTCCGAGATACGGAATTGCAGGCAGGGTGATCGAGCGGAACTGGGTCGATGTCGATGGTGCAAGCCTGCACTACCGGCGATCTGGAGCCGGAGAACCGGTTGTCCTGATCCATGGATTGTCAGGATCAAGCCGCTGGTGGTCCAAGAACGTCGAAGCACTCGCGGAACAGTTCGAGGTCTTCGTGATCGATCTTGTCGGTTTCGGCCACAGTCGCGGTCGTGATGGCTTTGTTCTCGCTGATTCAGCGATATTGGTGGCCCACTGGATGGATGCTCTCGGGCTCGAACGCGCGAACATCGTTGGGCATTCGATGGGCGGTTTCATCGCTGCGCACCTGGCAGCTGAGTTTCCCGATAAGGTCCAGCGGCTGATTCTCGTCGACGCAGCCGTCCCATTGCCACGACAACGCAGGCTGCGACATGTCACGCACCTCGGTCGCGAACTTCGCCATACGCCGGTACGCTTCCTCCCGCTCCTCGCGACCGACGCAGTACGAGCCGGACCACGAACTGTCTGGGGTGCATTCAATCAATTGCTGGTGGCGGATATCGAACGGGAGTTGTCGAGGATTCAAGCTCCGGTCCTCATCATCTGGGGAGAACATGACACGCTTGTTCCGCCTGGCACCGCCGATCGACTCACTGAGTTGATCCCCCATGCCCAGCGCGTGATCGTCGCCGGAGCAGGGCACAAGCCGATGCTGGAGCGCCCCGCCGAGTTCAATGCGAGAGTGCTCGAGTTCCTGTCGCCAATGTGACCACCCACGAGCAGCGACATGCGAGCAGCCGTGTAGCGCATACTTCACCTCGTTACTCGAATCAGCATCACAGGGACGAAGTATGGAACGCGGCGAATCAACTACCACCAAACGACGGGGGCAGATCCGACCATGGATCGGGGATCCGCCGCGAACAACTCCCCCGGATGTTGACGGTTATGAGATCCGATCCCACCAGCGATTCAACATGGTGCAGGGTTCGATTGCCGGGATGGTTCTGATCCCGTTCTGGTGGGTCTTTTTCACCGTGACCGTCGGACTGGTCGGTGGACGTTACATCAGCGAATTCACCGTCACCTTCTCGGATATCCTGATCGGCACCGTGATCGCGCTCGTGCTCGTCCCGCTGCTCCACGAAGCGGTACACGGCATCGCGGCGATGCTGGCAGGAGTCCGACCGTCATACGGCATCGGCCCCGGCTTCGCTTACACAACCTTTCCGGACCCGGTCCCAAAGCGGGCCTATCTAATGATTGGTCTGGCGCCACTGATCGTCCTTTCGGCGATCGGGCTGCCGCTGGCAGCGATCTGGGATGGCGGCGCGGGGTTGGTCCTCTTCTTCCTCGTTGTCAACGCGGCTGGCGCAGTTGGAGATCTCTGGATGTCGTGGAGGATCGCGCTTCAGCCACCCGATGCTCTCTTCGTCGATCTGGCCGATGGCTTTGCGGTGCTCGTTCCAACACAGACCACGACGACTGCCGTCGACTGATCGCAGTTCCAGAGCGGATTCCCAAGGCGTCGCCTCGCCCTCGTAAGGACAGATCTCAGATCGGTCCGCGGCCCGCAGGCCGACGGTTCAACACATCGCGATCCCAACCGTGCGCCAACGCCTGCACCCGCGTGGACAGCGTAACGATGTTGCAAGGCCGGCCCGCGGGCCGCGGACAGGTTCGAAATCTATCCCTACGGGGACGTGCAATCCACGGTCGTTCTAAGCGCCGTCGGCCTGCGGCTCGTATTGCAGAACCTCGACCACGCCATCACCGCACTGGATCATCAGGCCATCATCGTTGCGGGAAATGACGGTTCCCGGCGTCACATCGGTGTTGGCCGACGAGTTCGATGACAGTCGGGTTCGCAGGATTCGCGTCGGAACACCGTCGATTGAGGCGAACGCGCCGAGTGGTTTGACAAAACCCCCGAACGCCCGCACCTGGTTGTGAACTCGGCGGGCGGAACCGTTCCAGTCGATGTGGCGCTGCTCCTCGGGCAACGCGCCAAAATACGTCGCCTGGGTATCGTCCTGCATATCGCCGGGATCGCCAGCGACGACGCGCTGGATGGCGGTGTCGATGATCGCTGGTGCGTGGCCGAACAGCCGCTGCATGTACGACATCAGATCGTCATCATCGGTTACGGCCATTTCGACCTGCGCGAGGATCGGACCGGCGTCGAAATCCGCGACCATGCGATGGGCGGTCAGTCCGGACGTCCGCTCGTCATTCAGGAAGGTCCAGTTGGGTGTCATCGTCCCTCGGTACCTGGGCAACATCGATGGATGTAGGTTGATCGCACCAAAGGTCGGGAGTTCGATGACGTCCTGCGGCAAACGCCACGGGAACACGGTCGAGATGATGACATCAGGACGTAGCGGAGCAAGCATCGCGGCCCAGCGGCGTGGGCGGTCGGACACAAGCACATCTGCGGTAGCAGGCGCGTTCCCAACAACCGCGACGTAGTCGTCATTCCGTTTGCGCGATGTCACGACGCCAACGATCGTGTGCCCTTGCGCAGGCATGAACTGAGAATAAAAGGCTGCGACCTGTGGAATGTCGGTAAAGAGGACGATCCGTAACGACACTGGCGTACGAGAAGGGGAAGCAGACATCGGGTGGCTCCAATTCAGGGACGAGACCTATCGATGCCATGACTGTAGGGAAGTCGGCAGTATCGGTCAACTGCCCATGCGGGCAGCAAGATCGATGTCAGCGTTTGCAGATTAACGGCGGAGAAGTTTCTCCGACAGGTCGGAGAAGGCCAGGCCCAGCGACATCCGATGCCGGTTGGTCGGCGCGGTACCGTTGCAGATCGCCTGCATCCGTTCGGGGCGAACACCGCGGATCGACGTCAGCAGTTCAAATTGTGCCGTATCAGTAATGCGCTCTGGAGTTGATTGCGCGCTGTCGCTGGTTTGGGCAACCAACGTTCTGATTGTCCGAGGACGTCGGCTGAAGGTAGAACGCTTGGCGTGAACACTGCTATCGATCATCGTTCGTTATGACCCCATCGTCATGTACCAGGACGTATTTCCAACACCCTCACTCGTGCATGTGCGAGGTTGATTGAAGCCTACTGGTGCGCGCAGCCGCAGCACAGGGCTATTCGTCACATCTTCATCACAACGGCGGTTGCAAACGTACCGAGCCTATGGTGACAACCTCCCGATTCGCCACGAACCGTCGGTTTCACGGCTATAGCTGAGGCGATCGTGCAGGCGATTCGGGCGACCGTGCCAGAACTCGAAATAGGTCGGAATGAGCCGGAAACCACCCCAGAACGGTGGCAGCGGAATCTCGGCATCCTGATACTGGTCCATCAATTCGGCGAGCCGGGTGTCGAGATACTCCCGATTCGAGATAGGCGTGCTTTGGCGAGACGCCCACGCTCCAAGTCGACTCAGTTCCGAGCGGCTGGCGAAGTAGGCCGCCGACTCTTCTTCGCTGACCCTGGTGATATCGCCTTCAATCCGCACCTGGCGGGTGATCTCTGCCCAGTAGAACACGAGTGCTGCGCGAGGATTCTCGGTCAGTTCGTTGCCCTTGCGGCTATCGTAGTTAGTGAAGAAGACGAACCCGTCATCATCCATCCCCTTCAGGAGGACGATCCGTGCCGATGGGACGCCGTCCCGTGATGCAGTCGCCAGGGTCATCGCGTTGGTTTCCAGCACCTGGGCGTCCATCGCCTGGCGAAACCAGCGTTCAAACTGGCCGAACGGATTGGGATGCAGGTCGCTTTCGTCAAGTCCTTCGAGGCTGTACTCACGGCGCAGGTCTGCGATTGCCAGCCCATGCTGGTGGGTCTTTGTGTCACTCATCGTCGTCTGGTCCAGCCCCTCTCGATCTCGATGTTCCCAGATCGTGTTCGTTCCCGCACTGATCGGCGGATGATCGGATCATACATGCTGGAAGTGGTTCAGCGACGATGCCGCTACAATGCCGGATAGCGGAACGATGGGGAATGGAATTAGAGGGGATCAGCAATGAGCA
>JBGSWU010000358.1:0-4098 GCA_041751795.1 Thermomicrobiales bacterium | reverse complement strand
CGGAGTTGCGGTCCTGACGCATATCCCCTGGCTGCCTGGATCAGTTATCGCAAGGAGCGCAACATGTATATTGGTGGCGGAGTCGTTGCGTTGATCATTATCGTCATTCTCTTGATCTGGTTGCTGTAACCGGCAGCGACTAATTGTCGTCCGAGGAATGAAGCGCGAACGGCGGCCGATGCAAACGCGTCGGCCGTGTTGTTTCTCGTCGATGGGACGAATGCGCCACGACAAACCTGCTGGAGGATGAGCGAGCGGCCCAGGTGGCGGCGAATTGGCATCGAACGGTACGGAACGTCGGGAGCAGTGGCTGGGGCTGCGTAGGGTTTCGGCGACGCCCAGGCTCTTCTTCGCGTTGGTGGACGAGGATCGGGCGGTAGCGGATCGCTGGGATCTACGGTTCGGGGTGGTGGCGTCAACGATCGTGAATATGACGCCGCGGAAGAACGGGGCGCAGGCGTATCCATACGACTTTTTTCCGCACTTGAAGCCGGACGAGACGATCGAGGATGCACTGGATGCGTTCTTCGGGCTCAGTTGATCGGGCGTTTCAATGCCCAGACTTCTTCCGTTGTGATCGGGCTGTTGCCCTGGTTTTGTCACACGTTTGTCACGTCCTGCGTCACGTTGCGACGGATCGACAACACCGAATCGCTACGATAGAAGCATTTTGCGGAATCAGCCGAATCACCACAGCGCTGAACAGGATGGTTGCATGTCCCAGAACGACCCGTCGCTGACACCAGCCGGGACGGACGCAGTAAACGCGACACGGCTCTACGTTGAACTGGCTGCAGTCTCAAGGTATGCCCGGCGACGGTGGCTGGGATGGTTCACGGCCAGCTGTGCCATTGACGGCACTTGCACGGTCGAGCATCACCTCGAAGCGTTCTCGCTACCGACTCGGATCGAGAACCTTGAGCGGCTTGCTGCACTCGGGCATCTTACCTGGATAGCACGGGGCCGACGCATTCACACGTTTGATCTCGTCGACCCGATTCCTTCGTTTGGTACCGCCCAGTGCGTCGGGACAGTCGAGCATGCTGGCATTAGGATGTCTTCTCGATGCTGAATGCCGGGGCCGTTTTCCCGCACCTGAAGCCGAAAGAATTGGGTGAGGAGGCGTTCGATGCGTTCTTTGGGATTAGCTCATGTGGTTTGAAGACTCGGACGAGGAAGACGTTTGCACGCTCGGCCCGTTATGCATTCCAGGCTTGCGGGCGGCAGGATGGGGAGCGGTCGTTGTCATCTGATCTCACGTCGCTGAATCGAGGCAGGATGACGCCACGTCTCGATACGCCGCGACTCGTCTTACGACAGTTTGCTCCCGGTGATTGGGATGCGGTCAACCTGATGTTGTCTGACCCGTTCATCATCCGATACATGCACTTCCTGACGTGGACGGCAGATCAACGCCGTCAGTGGTTTGAGTGGTGCGTCACGAACGCGCAGCACCCTGACCCCGACGCGCTCAACTGGGTCATGACGCCCAAGGATTCTGGGAGCGTCATCGGCGTGGTCCATGCCCAGCCGTCCGACGACAACGATGCTGCCGTGTCGGGCGAGCGCAGTCTTGGATACCTGCTCAACCGTGCCGCCTGGAATCAGGGCTATATGACGGAGGCTTTGCGTGCCGTGCTGGACGACGAGTTCGGCACCCGCGGCACACCGCAGTTCCGCGCGACCTGCCATGTCGCCAACCCGGCGTCGGCGCGGGTGATGGAAAAGGTCGGCATGCGCCGTGAGAAGACGGTGTTCGATGCTAACTTCGCGGGCACCGGGGCGCAGTGGCATCACTACGTCATCACGAACGCTGAGCATGCGGCTCAGAGATAACGATGCTTCCAAGCGCTCCGTCTACTTCATGAGAACCATCACAACTCCGCTGATAGTTGAACGACTGCAGCGGTCAACGTAACTCGTGTGACGACCAACCCAATCGCCTGTTCAGCATGCGAATGCGACGGGATTGACGTGCCAGGCGAGCAGGCTCAAGTCGGTGATGGTGGCTGGCCAAATGAGGGTGGATGTTGGGGAGTTGCGGGTTCGGCCGGGGATGGAACCTGGAGGCTTCGAGCGGGGGTGGAGGTAGGGCGCGGTTGGGATGCGGCAGCAACGTGATCACCGGGGCCGGGCACAGGTGTACCCGGTCCCGGACTTGCGGACGACGACGCTGCGCGGTGGGAGGGACAGCAGCACGGCTCAGCGTCGAGGTGTGAGGAAGGCCAGTGCTGATCCTTCGATCGTGAAGGTGTCTCCGGTTGTGGGGTCGGTTTCGCTGAAGCTGAAGGTGCAGGTGATCAGGACATCCTGCAGACCAGCCATCCGGCCAGGCTTGCTGCTGACGTCGTGGAAGAATTCCTCGCCGTTGATGAACCCGGTGATCTCGATCGACACCGGGATGATTTCTCGCGATGTGCCATTGAGGATGTGGCCAGGCGTAAACGAGCCATTGCCGTTCGTCACGATTGTGTAGGTCTGGCCGTTATCGCACTGGAGATCGAAGGTCGCGGCGTTCTTCGACCCGGTCGGCGCAGCGATCGCCGAGCCAGCCGAGAGGACCACGAGCAGGAGGCTGATGAGGATGGAGAGGAACTGTCGAGTGATGCGCATGCATTCCTCCCACACCTCGCCACAGACGATGCGCCCTATGCTTGCACGATCCTTGGCAGAATCGTTACGATGCCCTACCTACACCGCGAGAAAGGGGTCGTGGGCGATGGCCAGGGCAAAGCGGCGACCGGTCGAGCTGACCGATGACTGGGAACAACTTCAACTCCTCACGGGCTTCCCTGAGCAGCGTACCTACGAACTGATCCGGCCCGTTGTCCTCGTTGGCCACTCACCAGCCGAACGGGCGCGCCAGACGAGCACGCCAGAGCGCACCCTCTACCGACGCGCGGCGCGCTTCGAGCGTGACGGCATGGTCAGCCTCTTTGACGCTCCGGTGTACGCTCCAGATCGTCGGACGCTGCCGCCCGAGATCCGCGAGGCGATTCGCCAGCTCGCTGCCGAGTATCCGAACCTCGGACCTCACGAAATCGCCACTATCTGCGGCATCTGCCATGGCCGCCGGCCGAGTCCACACACGGTCAAACGGGTGCTGGCCGAGGCGCCACCAACCCCGGTCCTTACCCGGCGGTTCCCACCCTATCACCGTATTACGGACCCAGCCGAGCGGCGGCTGGCCATCATTCGGCTGCATAGTGAGGGCTGGACCGTCACGAGTATTGCTGGCTACTTGGCGATCGACCGCCACACGGTCTCAAGGACGTTGCAGCGCTGGATTGACGAGGGCGTCTGGGGGTTGGACGACAAGCCACGCCCACCTCGCGTGCGGAAAGTGGATCTGCGGACCATCGCCCTCGTGCGCGAACTGCAAGAGAATCCTGGATTGGGCGAGTTCCGCATCCATGCCGCCCTCAAACGCCTCGGGATTGCGTTGAGCCCACGCACGTGTGGCCGCATCTTGGCGGTCAACCGGCGGCTCTACGGCCTTGGCACGCCGGTGAAGGCCGAGCGGGAACCGAAATCGATGCCCTTCAAGGCCAGTCATCGACAGCAGTACTGGACGGTCGATATCCGCTACGTGACCCACAACCTTGACACAGAGGGGAAGATCTCTTGCACTCGATCTTGGAGAACAACGCGCGCGCGGTCCTCTCCAGCACCCTGTCGCGCAAGCAGGACCTGACCGCCTATCTGATGGTGCTCTACGCGGCCATCCGCCAACACGGTGCGCCGGAGGCGCTGGTCACCGATGGCGGGACAGCCTTCCGCGCCAAGCAGGCACAGCAGATCTATGAGCGGCTCGGGATCCTCAAGCTGCAGATCGAGCACCGTCAGCCCTGGCAGTCCTCTATTGAGACACAGTTCAACGTGCAGCGACGGATGGCTGACTGGCACTTCGCCCGTGACACGACCTACGCTGAACTCGTTGACGCCCACGATCGTTGAGTGGTCGAGTTCAACGATCACGTCCACTGGGCACACCAGTACCGCGAGGATGGCCGGCAGAGCCCGGCGGCGGTCCTCGACCGGGAGCTCGGCCGACCGGTCAAGGCGGAGACCCTGCACCGCGTCTTCTACACGACCCGG
>JBGSWU010000357.1:0-5289 GCA_041751795.1 Thermomicrobiales bacterium | reverse complement strand
AACCGCATGCTTCAGTTCGTACCCGTGCGCCGTCCCCTCTGCCAGCAACGCCAACAGCGTGTTTCTCATCGCGAATTCGCTTCTTGACCAATTACATACTTGATATGCATACTCAGTATGTATATCGAAAGTCGCGTAATGTCAAGCGGCAAGCGATGGCGGAGTGGGGATGTATGATGTCCTACGCAAGTCCATCCTGATGCCTTTCAACGTTCTTGCAGTGAATGCATCATTCGAGAATGTGGCAACGCCGGAATGGATTTGTAGTAAATCAATGCCTGGCACACGATCGATAATCATGTTCAACGTGAACGACAACACTGTCCGAATTGTTCCGGAGTCCGGCCCGGGTTCACGATGAATCCACCATTGCTGATTATCGTGTCAGGTCTGCCAGCGAGCGGGAAAACTACGCTGGCGCGTCGGTTAGCCGAAGATCTTCGGTTACCGCTGATTGGCCGCGATGAGATCAAAGAGCGTTTGTTCGACTCGCTCGGTTGGAACGACCGGGCAACATCTCAGCGGCTGGGCGCCGCAAGTTGGGCATTATTGTACTGGGCATTGGACATGCAGCTCTCCGCCGGGAAATCATGCATCGTCGACAGCAACTTCGCACCAGAACGAGACGCTGCCGCGATCGTGAGGCTGCGGAAACGCTTCTCGTTTCGAGCAATCGAACTCCATTGTCATGCCGACGGCAGTGTCCTGGTCGAACGATTCATCGCGAGGGTCCAGTCGGGCGAACGCCATGCTGGCCATGTCGACTACCTTACGATCGACGAGGTCCGTGACCAACTACTGCAATCGCGCTCAAACCCTATGAGCGTCGCCGATGAAGTGCTGTCGATCGACACGACCAATCCCACGTATTTCGACTACGATGCAATCGAAGAACAAGTGCGGTTGCTGATGGTAGGGGACGCATGACGATACACGGAATAATCTTCGACTTCGACGGGACGCTGGCAGACACGATGTCACTTTGTTGCACCGCGTTTCGGGAAGTGTTGTCGGAGAGGTTCGGTCGGCATTACTCGGATTCCGAAATCATCGCGCTGTTCGGCCCGAGCGAGGTTGGGATCTTTCAACGAATTTCAGACGATCAGTGGGAAGCATGTCTGAATGCCTTCCTCACCGTGTATCAGCGAGAGCATGTTCATCGCGCAGAACTCTTTCCGGGCATCCGTGAGTTGCTGACTTTTCTCAACGAGCGACATGTGCCAACTGCGATCGTGACCGGCAAGGGCCCAGGTTCGGCAGCGATCTCGCTGCGGATACTCGAACTCGATGGATATTTCGACATCGTCGAGACAGGCTCTCCAGACGGCAGTGTCAAGCCAGCCGCGATCCGTCGGATTGTGCAGCAGTGGGGGATCGACCCAGCCGTCGTCGCTTATGTTGGCGATGCTCCCAACGATGTTAGCGAGGCGCGCGAAGCAGGCGTCGTTGCGCTGGCCGCAGCGTGGGCAGCGACGGTCGATTCTGACGCGCTGAATGACCGCCAGCCCGACGGATTGTTCACTTCAGTCGATGAGTTTGCGACGTGGATACGACATAACGTCGGTGTGACTGAAACGATTAGTTTGAGGAGCCAAATGCCAGAACCAATGGTTGTGACAAATGTCCAGAAATTAGGCGGCGAGACCGTCGATATTCACGTCGTCGATGGGAGGATTGCGTCGCTGGAGCAGCATGCGTCTCATACTGAAGGTGCGACGGTCATCGATGGCGGGGGGCGGCTGCTTTTTCCCGGATTCATCGACGCCCATACCCACATGGACAAGACGCTGATTGGTCGAGGCTGGTACCGAAACGAGGTCGGGCCATCGCTCGTCGACAAGATCGAGAATGAGCGCCGCGTACGGCGTGAGCAGGGGATCGACGCACACGTCCAGTCCAGCCGCCACGCGCGGATCGCCATCGCGACCGGTACGACTCACATACGCACCTTCGTCGATATCGACACCGAGATCGGCCTGGATGGGTTCGAAGGCGTCATGCGAACGCGCGACGACTTCAAGGACGCTCTCGATATCCAGATCGTCGCATTCCCTCAATCGGGGATGCTCATCCGGCCCGGAACCGTCGAGTTGATGGAAGAATCCTTGAGGAACGGTGCCCACGTCGTTGGTGGCCTCGATCCATCGTCGATCGACCGAGATCCAGCCCGCCATCTGGATGTCATCTTCGGCCTGGCCGAAAAGTACGACGTTGACGTCGATATCCACCTCCACGAACCGGGCGAACTTGGAGCATTCTCGGTCGAACTCATCGCCGAACGAACGAAAGCGCTTGGCTATCAGGGTCGTGTCGTCATCTCGCACGCGATCTGCCTCGGCGGAGTGGACGACGCTTATCTCGACCGACTGATCGAGATGATCCTGGAAAACAAGATCACGATCATGAGTCACGGCCCTAGCGGACTGCGACCCGTCCCGTCCGTAATGCGACTACGCAACGCTGGAGTCCCGATGTGCACCGGCAACGACGGTATCCGCGACTCGTGGGGACCGCTCAATATGCCGGACATGCTGTTGCGAACGTTCATCATTGCCTACCGCAACAACCTGCGCCGCGACGACGAAATCGAGGAAGTGCTCGATATCGCGACGTATGGCGGCGCACGAGTGATCGGGGATGGCAACTACGGTCTGGCCGTCGGTTGCGACGCCGACTTCGTGCTTGTCGACGGCGAAACCCACGTCGAAGCCGTGATCGAACGACCTGACCGCTGGCTGGTCGTGAAGGGTGGGAAGATCGTCGCACGTAACGGCGAATGCCTGGTGAACGGAGCATCGGCATGACGACGACACGTCTGCGTGGGCGCTGGGTCATCGCCAGCGATGGTGACAGCCACCACATTCTTGAGAATGGCGAAGTCGTCTACCGGGGAACTGAGATCATCTTCACGGGTCATGGCTTTTCAGGCCAGGTTGATGAAGAGATTGATGCTGGCAACGTGATTGTCGGCCCCGGTTTCGTCGACCTTGACGCGCTGTTCGACCTCGACTCAACGATACTCGGTTTCGACAACCACCCCGGCTGGGCGAAGGCGCGGGTCTGGGCGAGTACCTATGTCGATCGCGGTCCTCGCGATGTCTACACTGACGATGAGGAAGATTTTCAGCACGAGTACGCCCTCGCACACCTGCTCCTCAACGGCATCACAACAGCACTACCAATCCGTTCGATCCTTTACCGGGAGTGGGCCGAAACATACGATGAAAATGGTCGCGCTGCCGAAATAGCGGCTCGGCTCGGCATCCGCGCGTACCTCGGTCCGTCGTACCGGACAGGTCTGCCGGTGGTCAATCCTGACGCCAGCATCAGCATGCACTGGGATGTCGAGCGGGGCATGCAGGGGCTCGACGACGCGATTCGCTTCGTGCGCGACTTCGACGGTGCCCACGATGGTCTGGTTCGCGGATTCCTCCAGCCGGATCGGATCGAAGGCTGCACCGAAGAACTGATCGTCCAGAGCGGGAAGGCAGCAGCGGAACTCGACTGTCCGATCCGGCTCCACTGCTGCCAGGGCGAGGTAGAAGTCAAGGAGGTTCACCGTCGCTGGGGCAAATCGTCGCTAACGCTCCTCCACGATCTCGGCTTCCTCAGTAACCGCGCCCTGCTTCCCCATGCGAGCCACCTCGGAGGCATCAACCCGACCCCAGAACAGATCGATCGAGAAATCGGCTGGCTGGCCGAATCAGGAGCGACGATCGTTCACTGTCCGCTCGTCTCGGCGCGGGGTGGAGGCGTGATGAATTCATTCACACGCTTCCGTGAACGCGGCATCGGGATCGGTCTTGGAACCGACACGTGGCCGTCGGATATGATCCTCAATATGTTGACCGGAGTCATCGCGACACGGATCCGTGAAGGTGGGCCGAAAGCGACCGCTGCCGACTATTATTACGCGGCAACAATCGGTGGTGCCGACGCCCTGCGCCGACCAGACCTTGGCAGACTGATGCCGGGTGCGCTGGCCGACATCACCGTCTTCGACCTCACCAATCCGCGTATTGGCCAGTTCTTCGACCCGATTCAGACGATGGTCCTCAATGGCTCTGGCCGCGACTTCACCACCGTTATCGTGAATGGCCGCACCGTCGTTCGCGACGGCCAGATTCCGGGGATCGATCTTCAGGAGTATCACGAACGTGCGCAGCGACAATACGACAAATTGATCGCCTCGTATCCGGAACGATCGCACCTGCATCCACCGGTCGAACAGATCTTCACTCCGTCGTTTCCGGTTCGACGGGCGACGGACCACCAATTGTAGAAATGGTCTTACGGCGGCGACCCGTCACATTGAGTCGGCTGACAGAGAAAAAGCACCGTCATGTAGTGTCAGTCTTACCCTGTCATCCTGGGCCGTAGCGAAGGTTCGCTCAGCGGCGGGAGTGAACCTTCGCCAATCGAACGACATAAGGAAAGGGAAGAATCGATGAGCGACACCACGGACCAACGGCCAGACTTCATGACCCGCTGGCCGAACCTCGCCCAACCGCGAATAGGTGCAGTCGTGACCTATACGACCGACGATTTTTTCGCTGCGAAAGAGCGGCTGATTCAAGCGGAGGAGCCCGTCTTCATCGTTGACAAGTACGACGACCACGGCAAGTGGATGGATGGTTGGGAGTCTCGACGCAAACGCGTTGAAGGTCACGACTGGTGTGACATTCGGCTGGGCGGTCCGTCACTTATCTATGGTATCGACATCGACACCGCGTATTTCACCGGCAACTATCCGCTGGCCGCGTCGGTCGAAGCAAGTCAGGACGGTGAATCCTGGACCGAGATCGTCCCGGTGACCACAATGGCCGGAAACGCTCATCACCCGCTGCCCGTTTCATCGCCGGGACCGTGGCGCGAATTGCGGTTGCATATCTACCCCGACGGCGGCGTGGCCAGACTACGAGTCTTCGGACGCTTCGAGTTTGTCCCACAGGGTGACGAACTCGTCGAGCTCTCAGGATTGATGCACGGTGGTCGCCCGGTCGCCTGGAGCGACGACCACTATGGCTGGCCGGGGCGGGCATTCCTGCCGGATCGCGGTATCAACATGGGAGACGGTTGGGAAACCCGGCGGCGGAGAGTTCCTGGCAACGAGTGGCAGATCATCGAGCTCGGTAACGCGGGCGTCATCCGCCGGATCGAGATTGATACTGCCCACAACAAGGGAAACTACCCAGACCGGCTCTCGATCCAGGCGGCGAACGTCGAAAAGTCAACCGACGCCTCGATCGCCACCCAGTCGATGTTCTGGCGCACGCTTCTTCCGGAGCA
>JBGSWU010000356.1:0-30098 GCA_041751795.1 Thermomicrobiales bacterium | reverse complement strand
GCCCCCGACAACTTCGACAACGGACGCCAGCGCACCTCACTTGGCGATCTGACGGCTGCTGTGCGGGCGGGATAAGCGCGTCGGGCGCAGGATCGACGAGCGTGATTCCTTCCCTGCCCTGAGGAGTCGATCACCGTGAACGGGTTGGGAAGGACGGGTTCACTCGCCCTGACGCTCCTATGTCAACCGGCGCCGTCCGGCCGCAGGACGAACGGTGCCACGTCGTCGAGGGTGGGAACCGGACAGTCCCGCCAGGTTCGCCAGATCGCACGACAGATGAAGCGTTTCAGGGCGCGGCGCGCCTCGCGATCGGTCTTGCCCTCGGCGCGCCGACGTGCCAGATAGGCGCGGGCGTCCGGATCACCACGGCTCTGGGTCAAGGCGATCCGTTCCAGGATGGCATTCAGTTGTCGATTGCCACCACGGTTGAGTCGGTGGCGCACCACCTCCCCCGAGGACGCTTCCAGCGGCGCTTCACCAGCATGGTTGGCCAACCTGGCATCGGTCGCGAAGCGCTTGCCCGGTCCCAAGTGACCAGCCAATTCGCTGGCGGTCAGTGGCCCAACGCCATACAGGTCATCGAGCGGCGTGAGACACTGCCGCCCGACGGCTTCGAGGTGCTGGGTCACCTCGGCCAACTGCTCCGTGACCAAGAGTAGTCGCGCTCCCAGTCGTCGGACCGCGGTCGCTCGTCCCTGCGCCAGCACGTCCGTGCGCTCAGCGCCGATGATGGCCAAGGCCTTGACCGCGCACGCGGTCGTCAGGTCAGCCAACGCGGGTTGCGTCGTCTGATAGGCAGGATCGAGCAGACTCAAGACCTGATGGGCTGTGTTGCGCAGTCGGGTTGCCTCCCGTTGGAGTTGGCTGCGCTCCTGGGTCCACAGCGCCAGGACACTCGTACCATCCTCGGCGGCGACGACCGGCAAGTCGGCCACCTCCCGTGCGGCCACCCGCGCCACCGAGCGGGCATCCAACCGATCGCTCTTGCCCCGTTCCCGGCCACCACGGCGTTCGCCAGCCGTCAGCCGCGGATTGACATCGACGACCCGGTCACCGGCCGAAACCAGCGTCTGGGCCAGCCCACGGCCATACTGCCAGGCACCTTCGATCCCCCACTGTCGCTGGGCTCCCAATGCCTGGCCCCAGTCGGCCAGCGCCTGCCAGCCAGCTGGGGTGTTGGCCCCACGCCAGTGGGACTGTTCGCGGCCCAACCCATCGACGGCCACCGCCGCATGGACCCGCTTGTGGGCGTCAACCCCGATGGTGAGCATGCTATCCTCCCTCATGGTGGACCATCCGCCAATGCGCCGGGTTGGACAGGACTCTCTCGGGTCACGACCGGACGGGCTCCTATCAGGTCACAGCCCGGCGCTCGATCCGAACGGGGACGCGACATGTCAGATCCCGGGCATCACGCCAGTCATCCTGTGGGTCAGCGGCTCCCCATTCGATCCCTATTCTCACAGAGAGTCATCCTGAACCGCAGTGAAGGATCTCTCCGCGTGCACAGCAGGTGGACTCGGACAAGAAACGCAATCCTGCCGTACCAAACCGCCCAAGCGGTCAAGGCCGAGAGATCCTTCGCTGCGGCTCAGGATGACAGGGCCAAAGATACCGTCCTTCTTGACGCGATCAACTAACTGACGAACCGATAACTAATAACTGAGGGCAGCAATGGGATTCATCATGGACGGCCTCGATGCCGAGGCGTACGACAGGACATATGGCGATCGGGTGCTGCTGCGGCGTGTCGTCGGGTACTTCCGGCCAAAGCTGCCGCTCATGGTCTTTGTCGCCAGCATGGTCGTGCTCGCTTCGACGTCGGACGCAGGACTGAACCTGCTTCTGGCCGAAGGGATCGATCAACTCGAGGAAGCGATTGACGGCGGTTCCATCGGGTTGATCATCGCGGCGATCCTTGTCGCGGGACTCGTTTCCTGGACAACGAACTTTCTGCGCCAGCGCTATACCGCTCGCGCCGTAGGTGATGTCGTTCTTGCGCTCCGCAAGGACGCATTCCGGGCAGTAATGGCGCGCGACATGTCGTTCTACGACGAGTACCCATCCGGCAAGATCGTGTCTCGCGTCACGTCCGACACCGAAGAGTTCGCGTCAGTCGTGACGCTGACGCTCTCGCTCTTCTCCCAACTCCTGTTGTTCCTGCTTGTAACGGGCATTCTCGTCTACGTCAACTTCACGTTGTCGCTATTTGTGTTGGCGATGGCGCCGTTCATCATCGTGATTGCGCTGGCGTTCCGGCGGTTTGCACGGCGTGCGACCCAGCGAACCCAACGTTCGACGGCACGGGTGAATGCGAACGTCCAGGAGGCGGTGGCTGGCATCTCGGTGGCGAAGGCGTTCCGGCAAGAAGCTGCCGTCTACAACGAGTTTCAACAGATCAACCGGCAAGCCTACGCGGCGTCGTTGCGATCGGGCTTCATTTACAGCGGTATCTTCCCCATCCTTGTCACCGTCGCTGCCTGTGGAACAGCCGTCGTCGTCTACTTCGGCGGTGGGAGGGTTCTCGATGGCGATGTCTCGGCTGGTGACTGGTTCCTGTTCGTTCAATCGATCAACCTGTTCTGGTTCCCACTGACCAGCATTGCGTCGTTCTGGAGCCAGTTCCAGCTTGGGTTGGCCGCCGCCGAGCGTGTGTTCGCGCTGATCGATGCTGAACCACGAGTGGTTCAGACTGGTGATGAGCCCGCGCCACGGCTGATGGGGCGGATCGAGTTTCGCAATCTCGATTTCTCCTACTCCCCGCGCCAGCGGGTTCTCGACGATTTCAGCTTGACGATCGACGCCGGTGAGACGATTGCCTTCGTCGGACATACGGGAGCTGGTAAGTCGACGCTAGGTCGGCTCGTCGCCCGCTTCTATGAGTTCGAGGACGGCGAACTGCTGATTGACGGACACGACATCCGGTCGTTCAACCTTCCGTCGTTCCGCCGCCAACTCGGTGTCGTCCCACAGTCGCCGTTCCTGTTTTCTGGCACGATTGCCGACAACATTCGCTACGCAAGGCCGGACGCGCCCGACGCCGATGTCGAACGGGTCGCCGGGCAGGTTGGCGGTGGTGACTGGCTCGAGGCGTTGCCGGATGGCCTGGCAACCGAAGTCGGCGAAGCTGGCCGTGGTCTGTCAATGGGCCAGCGCCAACTCGTTGCATTGGCGCGGGTGCTCCTTCAGAACCCAGCCATCGTCATCATGGATGAAGCAACTGCCAGCGTTGACCCGCTGACCGAAGCGCAGATCCAGGAGGGCCTCGATATCGTCCTGGCCGGACGAACGGCGATCGTCATCGCTCATCGCCTGTCGACGATTCGCGAGGCCGACCGGATCATCGTCCTGCGAGAGGGCCGAATCGTTGAAGAGGGCAGTCACGACATGCTGATGCTTCGTGGTGGCCACTATGCTGACCTCTACAACACCTACTTCCGCCACCAGTCGCCGGACTATCGCCCCGGTGAAGGGTTCGTTCCCGTTCGCGCCGCGTAACGACAGACCTCAATGTCGTAGGTATCGGTCCTGGATGCTTCCTGTCCTGAGGGACAGTCCTGGGAGTGTCCAGTTGCACCGAGTGTTTCTCGTCCGTTGGACGTACGAGTGATCCAGCAATCGCCTTAACATCGATTTCATGTTTGTGAAGGTCGCCTGACCGTGGCATACAGACGTCGTGAATCGACCGGTGGAGGTTGCTGACATGCTTGACCTGAACTCCAAAACAGACAACGTTGTTTGGCTTGGCGAGAATCACTCGAACGTGCATCGAATTGGTGGGAAGGCCGCGCAGTTGAGCCAGCTGGCCGGTATCTATCGCGTTCCTCCCGGCTTCAGTATCGATGCGCACGCGTTTGGCACAGGCCATCACCGGCTTTCCCCGGAACTGCGTGAACAGATCGCTGTCGCATATCAGCGCCTCGCAGATGAGACCGGTATTCCGGATCCGCCGGTCGCCGTCCGGTCATCGGCCATCGACGAAGACGGGCCACGGGCGTCGTTCGCTGGACAGCACGACACCTACCTGAACGTCACCGGTGTCGAGGCTGTCATCGAGGCGGTCGAGCGCTGCCTCGATTCGGCAACGACGGACCAGACTATCGCTTACCGGAACCTGCACGGTCTCTCGACCGATGGGATTGGCATTGCCGTCCTCGTTCAATTGCTGGTTGCCGCCGATGTCTCCGCCGTTCTCTTCAGCGCAAATCCGATCAGCGGCAAGCGCAGCGAGATGGTTTTGACCGCAAGCTGGGGTCTCGGCGAAAGCATCGTCGGAGGCACGGTGTCACCAGATACCTGGGTCATCGACGCCGCCACTCACGACATCGTCATCACGAGAATCGGCAGCAAGCAGCGCATGACGATTGCCTTCCCCGGTGGAACCCGCGAGGTGGAAGTGCCGCGCATTCTTCGGGAGCAACCGTCGTTGACCGACGAACAGATTCGCGAAGTTGCACGCCTCGGCGCTTCGCTCGAAGCAATGCTCGGCTGGCCGGTCGATGTCGAATGTGCATTCGCTGGCGGGGTTCTCTATCTCCTGCAATGTCGGCCAATCACGACGCTTGCCACCGTCGGGACGGAAGGGAAAGGAGCGCAGTTCGAGGCTGCTGCCTGACTGATAGCGATGCGCAGGTGAACTGCGCTTTGCAGCGATCGCAACGATTTTCGCTGACTACGAAGCCAGCGACCGAGAGCAAAGACGCTCACTATCGTGGAGGTAACGCTCACAATGTCAATGACGACCGAAAACGGCGTATCCGAGAGCATGATGCCAGTCTGGGAGCAGCCGGATGACGAGAAATCGTTCTGGATGCAGGACAGGATGCACTTTCCGTATCCGATTTCCCGGATGGAAGACGATCTGGCGCGTATCACGTTGGGATCTGGACTGAACCGGGCCCATGAACTCTATGACGTCCCTGCCCGGATGGAGGCACGCCGCTTCTGGACCTACCATTACGCGACGATGAAGCCGCTGGATCTGCCTCGCGAGGAAATGCAAGCGATGGCTGCCCGTTCCGAGCAGAAGATCGGGGACGTGCTCGGACGACTCGACACGCTCTGGGAGACGGAGTGGCTGCCGGAGATCATGGACCACCTGATGCGTTTCAGGAGTTTTGACCTCATGGGCGCTTCCGACACGGCATTGATGACGCATTTCGAGGATGCGGTCGAACGGCTGCGCGACATCTGGCTGCTGCACTTCAAGATCGTCCTGCCTGCCTATCTGGCGATGAGCCTGTTCGAGGAGTTCTATCGAGAACTGTTCAGCGACATCTCGCCGTTCAGGCCATATCAGTTGCTCCAGGGGCTGGACAACAAGACCGTTGACACAGGAAACGCGCTCTGGCGACTGAGCCAGAAAGCAGCGTCATCCAGCTCGATCCGTGACATCTTCATGCTCTACCCGGTTCACGGTGTGATTCCCGCGCTCGAATCGTTCCCGGAGGGACACGATTTCCTGATCGAGTTCCATACGTTTCTTCAGGAATACGGCAAGCGAGGCGAAACGTGGGGCCTGATCTACCCGTCGTGGATCGAGGACCCAACGCCGGTCATAAAAAACATTCGGGACTACCTCAGCAATTCGTCCCACAACCCCGAGCGCGACCAGCAGATGTTGGCCGTGGAGCGTGAACAGCTGGTCAGCGAGGCTCGCGCCGCTCTCGCGAGCTACCCTGAACCCGTCCGGGGCCAGTTCGAGTTTCTGTTGGCCGCCGCCCAGAATGGAATCATTCTCTCAGAGGACCACGGCCACTGGATCGACTTCCAGTTGTTGAATGAGATGCGACGAGTCATGATGGAGATCGGTCGGCGCTTCTCGGCTGCAGGTGTCATCGTCGTTGCAGACGATATCTTTCACCTGTCGTTCGAGGAAGTTCGGGACACAGCTCGTTACCTGCCACGTATCGACCGCCGCGAGCTCGTCGCGACCCGTCGGGCGGAAATGGAGCGCTATCGCGCGTTCACACCACCGCCTGCCGTTGGTACTCCACCTGTTGGTGCTCCGCCGGACGATCCCGGTGCCCGATCAATGGCCAAGTTCTTTGGCGGTCCGCCACCAGTGTCAGATAACCCCGATGTCCTGCCTGGTTCAGCCGGTTCTCCCGGCGTCGTCCGTGGTCCGGCACGGGTCATCCGCGATATCTCAGACGCTGCCCGGCTCCAACCCGGTGACGTCATGGTCACCGCGACGACCGCACCGCCGTGGACACCACTCTTCGCGACAGCCGCCGCCGTCGTGACCGACACTGGCGGTGTCCTAAGCCACTGCGCGGTCGTTGCCCGCGAGTACCGCATCCCAGCTGTCGTCGGGACAGGTTTCGCAACCCAGGCGATTGCAGAAGGGCAGATGGTCGAGGTCGATGGCGATCGCGGCATCGTCCGGATCATTCGAGACGCCTGAGATGACCACTGACCGGCACGTCGATGGCGGGCAGATCGGAAGAGTGGTGCTGCTGACCGCCGCGCTCGGAACGATGCTCGCACCGCTCAACTCGACGATGATCGTCGTTGCGCTGCCGGAGATTCTCGACGACTTCGGCCACTCGCTGGCCTGGGGATCGTGGATCGTCATTTCCTACCTCGTCGCGATGGCTGCTGTCCAACCTCTGGGCGGCAGCCTCGGCGACCGCTATGGGCGACGACGTATGCTGCTGGTCGGGTTCACCACGTTCCTGGCAGCAACCGTCGTCGCCGCACTTGCTCCGAGTGTTGAAATCCTCCTGATTGCCCGGACCATCCAGGCGGTCGCGGGTGCGATGGCGATTCCCAACGGTACCGCCCTCGTTCGGTCGCTCGTTCCCCGTGAACAGCAGGGGCGCGCCTTCGGTACGATCGGATCCGGTATCGCCGTCGCCGCAGCCGCTGGTCCACCGCTCGGCGGCGTCATTACCGATGCGTTTGGCTGGCGCTGGATCTTTCTTGCGAACCTGCTACTGCTCGTTCCAGCGCTGTTCCTGACCAGTCGTCTGCCTGCCGAAAGCGGCAACCGGGATGGCGCGTTCGATCTTCGCGGGGCGTTGCTGATGACTGGTGGCCTCGTGACACTGGCGTTGGCGCTGACCTCGTGGCGGCTTGAAGGCGTACCCGTTTGGAGTGCTGCCGCGTTTGCCATCCTGGCAGTCATGGCCGGAAGGACGCTGCGTCAGCACGTCAGAACCGTATCGAAGCCGATTCTGAATCTCGATTTGTTTCGGCGACCGGGCTTTCTTCCGGCGTCACTGACCGTCTTGTTGAGCAACCTGACGATGTACACGACGCTGCTGGCGTTACCGCTGTTTCTGACCGAGCGCGAAGCCTGGCGCAGCAGTCAGGTCGGACTGCTGCTGGCCGGGATGTCGATCCAGATGATCATCTTTTCTCCGATAGGGGGCCGACTCTCCGATCGCCGCGGGCGCCAGTTTCCTGCCGTCCTTGGGACATCGCTGATCGCGCTTGGCGCCCTGCCACTACTGGCGCTCGGCAACGGCTGGGCGTGGTGGATGTTGCTGGCACCACTGGTTGTGATCGGTATCGGCATCGGGTTGTCGTCCGCTGCCGTCCAGACAGCGGCGATCGAAGTTGTCCCGACCAGCGAGTCCGGCCAGGCTGCCGGTCTGTTCTCGACGATGCGCTATCTCGGAAGCATCCTCGGCGCTGCCGTGATGGCTGCCATCCTCGTCGGTGACGTTCCGTCCGTCGATGCGTTCCGTCTGCTCTTTGGTCTGCTCGTGCTGGTTGCGCTCGCTGCCATCATGGCCAGTACTCGATTGCCGAACCGCTCAGGTAGTGAAACCGATGCGATTGCACCGAGCCGCATCCCCGTGGGCCGTTCAACTTCATCGTGATCCAGACATCCCCGCAGATTTCAGCAAGTTCGTGCGTGCACCGGTGAAGTCACCGTTGCCCGTTCGCATCATCCCCATACCGGCCAGTTCCCATCAGGTAGGTGAACGCGCCGAAGTCGTGGACGTCGACCGGAACACGCTCGGGAAAGCCGATGTCCCACTTGACCCTGCGGTCTGGTTGACGACCATCCCAGATTTCCTCGTACTGCTCATGGATCCGCCGCAGGTCGTCAGGTGGCATCGGCACTTTCCCATGGGCCGGGTACACGGCACTGACGCGGTCGGCCAGGCTGGCCAGGGTTCGCGCCGTCTCGCGAAACGCGGCTGGGTCAGAGCGAGGCAGAAACAGCCACATTCCACCGTAGTTGACGGCATCGCCAGCGAAGAGGATGCCGGTCTGCCGGTCGAGAAACGAAAGTCCGCCCTGCGAATGACCTGGTGTGTGGAAGACGTCCAGAATCCTCCCACCGAGATCGACGGTATCCCCGGTATCGAGCGTTCCGGTTGGCTCGGCTGGTGGGATTTCGGCAATTGTCACATCAAATGTCTCCGGTAGCGTTGTCCGTTTGACGCGCTTGGGTGTGAAGAGCGGGGCATACTTCGCGTTTGGGAAGCCTCTCCGCAGTGCATACGCCTCGCTCTCGTGGACAAGGACCCGATCGAACGCATGGCTGCCGCCGATGTGGTCCCAATGCCCATGTGTCTGCAGTACGATGGGCTGCTTATCGGTCAGTGATGCGATTGCCGCGGCGAAATCTCCTACTCCCAGACCAGTGTCAATGACCGCCGCATCGCGATCGCCCTCCACCAGATACGATTTGATGTTCTCATCGTGCATCGGTTCACCGACGATCGTGATGCCGTCGCTGATCGTGTGGATCTCATACCAGTCCTGACAGATCACCCATCCTCCTTTTGAGGGTTTCGCTTCGTTATGGATCACTGTTCAGAAATCGTGAACAGACTTCTGAACGCTGACCATTAATCCTAATCCCTTACCCACAATCGCTATTCCCAATTTCCACAGCCTACGCTATCGTCGCCTCGCAGCGGACGTGGGCCAAGACAACGACCGCTGTGCCGATGGATTGATGGGAGATACCGATGTCTGCTGGCCAACTGTCAGCCGATCAGATTGATGAACTGAAACAACGTGCGCTCGCCAAGGTTGATGAGATCGCCAATCAACTCATCGAAGTGAGCGACTGGATGTATGAGAATCCGGAACTGGGACTTCAGGAGCGGGGTGCAGTTGAGCGATTGACGGCGATGCTCGAACGCAACGGCGCGTCGGTCGAGCGCGAGATCGCTGGGATGGAAACGGCATTTCGTGCGTCGTTCCCGTCGCTGGTTGGTGAACCGACGGTCGCTATCCTGGCTGAGTACGATGCCCTGCCGGAAGTCGGCCACGGCTGTGGGCACAACATCATCGCAACGGCAGCCATCGGCGCAGGAATCGCCGTTGGCTCGGTTGCATCAGAACTTCCCGGTGCGGCAGTTGTCCTCGGCTGTCCGGCGGAAGAGTCAGCAGTGCCAGATGCTGGCGGCAAGATCCCACTGATCGAGCATGGCTATTTCGATGACGTAGACGCGGCCATCATGATCCATCCGGGCACCGAAGATTACGTACCACTCAGTTCATCACTGGTGGCATACGGCATTCAACTCGAGTTTCACGGAAAGCCGGCACACGCCGCTGCCGCTCCGTACGACGGAATTAACGCGCTTGACGCAGTCATCCAGACTTTCAATGGCATTAGCGCACTGCGGCAGCAACTCAAGCCGGACGTCCGAATTCACGGCGTCATTACCCACGGAGGAACCGCCCCGAATGTCATCCCGCCTTATACGGCAGCACGTTTCAGAGTTCGTTCTGCCGATCCAGTCTATGCGCGCGAAGTGGTCGATAAAGTCGTCCGCTGTGCGGAAGCAGGAGCGTTGGCTGCTGGCGCGCGTTTGGACTGGCGGCAATACATCAAGCCGTATCAGAACATGATCCCGAATGCTGGAGTTGCCGGACTGATCGCCTCGAACATGGAGGCCGTCGGGATGAATATCTCCGGTCGGCAGCGTGATGGCGCCGGATCGACCGATTTCGGCAATGTCTCGCACGTTGTTCCAGCAGCTCAGGCAACCCTGCGGATCTGCGGCGAAGAGTGCGGCTGGCACTCGAAGGAAGTCGCAGCGAGTACGATCACGCCCGAAGGCCACGCCGCCATCCTGAAAGGGGCCAGGACGCTCGCATTGACGACGATTGACCTGCTCTGCCGGCCAGACGCATTGCTCAAGGCTCGTGAAGAGCACGATCAAACTGCTGCACCTGTCCGTGCCAGATTGCAGGACATCGCCGCGCTGGACTAACCCGCGATTTCTGTAGCAGACACGCACAATTCTCAGACGAACGGTCGGAACACACTGGCGCAGCCAGGTGTTTCGACCGTCTCTCCACTTACCGCTCCACATCAGTTGATAACGTCTCACCGTGCCGAACCCGGCATGTCGATACGTTCTTTCCGGTAGCAAGTCGTGCAACGACGAGTGGGTTCACGACACATCGAAGGACCGACGTCGCACCATCGGCCTGTGCGCCGCGGACAGGTCTAACAGCGGATTTCGGAAGCGTTGCCCCTTACCCGTAGGGATAGATCTAAGATCTGTCCGCGACCCGCAGGTCGCCAGTTCGGTTGCATGGATGGTGTTAGAGGTATGGAACAGGCCGCCGACTGTTTAGCTCGTGTAATCATGGCGTCTGGGTCGGGGCGACTGCCTGCGGGCTGCGGACCGATCTAAGATCGGTCCCTGCGACAGCGAGGCAACGCCTCGGGAATCCGTTCTATACCTCTCCCTGTGTGAGCATCTCTCAATTCATCATCTTGACATAATCCGTGATATCATCTCGATTCAGACCGATTGCAACAGTACTGACACGCCCCCAGTCTGGCTGCGATGACCCTGTGATGCCTCGCCTGCTAGCGTCAGGAAAGGCGGGAATCTCCCCCGACGAATTGACAACCAGAAGGACACGACATGAACCGAACAATTGTCGTCCCATTGACTGGCCCGAACCTCGACCCGGATGGCGTCGCTGAGCAGGCGCTACCAGTCGCACATGCACTTGCAAAACGCACAGATGATCCTGTGATGCTCGTGTCTGTGATCGACGTCGCTGCGGAACTGGATGGTCAAGCATCATCACGCCCAGCCGAAGTTGCTCGCCAGATTTCCGATCGCGAACGCTATCTCGCCGGGATCGCTGAAACCTTTGCGATTGGTCAGGCCAGTGTCGTTATCCGTGTCGGTCAGCCGTCGGACGAACTTCTGGCTGTGTTCAGCAGCCTCGAAGACCCGATTGTCGTGATGGCGAGCCACGGACGCTCAGGCGTTCGTCGGCTTGTTCTCGGCAGTATTGCGCTGGAGGCTGTTCGCAAAGCGCAGTGCCCGATTCTCGTCGTGCCAGTTGAAACGTCAGCCGACCCGAGCCGCGTTGCGTTGCTTGACCGGCTGATCGTCCCGCTCGATGGCTCCCTGATGGCCGAGTGCGTCCTCGATCATGCGCTGGACACGCTTGGACGACCGGACCTTGATCTCCATCTGGTTCAGGTAGTCGAGCCGATGGCTACGTGGTTCGGACCCCCGACGGGCCACTACGAAGACGTTTCTCACGAGCTCGCCGTCAATTACCTTGAGAAGATGGCTGAAAAGCTGATCATAGACGGATACCGAGTGACCTGGGAAGTTCGCCACGGCCATCCAGAGCAGGAAATCGCGGCGGTCGTTAGCGAGCGCCGAATCAATCTCATCGTGATGGCAACACATGGCCGTTCCGGGGTCGGACGTTTGATGTTCGGATCGGTGGCAGAGGGGCTGGCGCTATCCGCCCATGTTCCGTTGTTGCTCGTCCGCCCATCCCCTGAAGCGATTGCGTCGATTCGCGAATCCACGCGAGTCGGACGGCGCGCGATGCTGCCGATCGACGAGACTGTCACGGATGAGGCACCGCTGCGCGTTAGCGACGTCATGGTTAGCCCGGTCGTGACAATGCGTGAATCGGACACGATTGAGGATGTCGCACGAGCGATGATCGAGCACCGCATCGGCGCAATGCCGATCGTCGACGACCGTGGCCTGCTGTCGGGAATCGTCACTGAGTCGGATCTGACCGGTGACGCGGCGAGTCCGCTCCGTGCCGCATCGGGTGGCGGAACCCTCCTCGGACAGTCGATATCGCGCGACGAAGTCGAACATATCTACACATCTGGACGAACGATGACCGCTCGGCAAGTGATGACGACTCCGGTGATCACGGCTGCAGAAGATGAGATCGTCAATCGGGTTGTCGAGATGCTGATCCAGCACAACATCAATCGTGTTCCGGTGGTGCGCGACGGAGTTCCAGTTGGGATTGTCACGCGTCACGATCTGTTGAAGGTGCTGGCTGGGGCAACCAGCAGATCACGAGATCGCGTTGGACTCCACGCCCCATGACAGACGAAGGACCGAATGCCGTTGCCTGGCATGCGCTGGAAACCCCCACCATCGCGACGAAACTCGGCACCGGCCTCATCGGTCTAACTCCGGAAGATGTGGTTGCTCGCCTCGAGCAGTATGGCCCTAACCAACTTGCAGAGGATCCCCCACCGAGCAACCTCACCTTCCTGATTCGTCAGTTTCGCAGCCCTTTGATTTACATCCTCCTCGTAGCTGTCGTAATCACCCTCGCGCTCTCCGAGTTCATCGACGCCGCGGTGATTGCGGCCGTCCTCTGTTTGAATGCGATCATTGGCCTTTCACAGGAGCGCAAGGCTGAATCCGCGGTTCGATCGCTCAAGCGACTGTTGTCGCCACGAGCTCACGTCGTGCGGTCAGGACGCGACATCGAGATCGATCGTCGTGATCTGGTTGTTGGTGATCTGGTTCTACTCGAATCCGGTGTTCGGGTCCCTGCTGACATCCGCCTCATCAGCACCTCCGCATTACAGGTCGATGAATCGATGCTGACCGGCGAATCCGGGTCGGTGGTCAAACGCGTTGACCCTCTGGCCCATGACATCATCGTCGCCGATCGCCGCAACATGGCGTACATGGGTACAGGCATTGCCAGCGGCCGAGGTCGGGGCTATGTCGTGGCAACGGGCAATCGCACGGAGCTGGGAGCCATCGCACAGCAGGTCCGTGAAGAAGACGAGATGGACACGCCCCTCCAGCAACGACTCAGCCGATTTGCCGTGCTGATAGGCGTTGGCGTGGGCATCGCGTCGATGATCGCCTTCGCGATTGGTATCGCTCGCGGAGAGTCGACCTCGCAGATGTTTACGATCGTCGTTGCCATGGCGGTCTCAGCCGTTCCGGAAGGGCTTCCAGTCGCATCAACGATCACGCTCGCGGTCGGCGTGCGGCGCATGGCGCTGAGAAACGCGATCATTCGTCGCTTACCAGCCGTTGAAACACTCGGTAGCACGACCGTCATCGGATCGGACAAGACTGGAACACTCACTGAGAATCGCATGACCGTCCAGCGCATCTGGGTTGCTGGGCGCTACATTGATCTGGCCCCAGATCAGTCGTCGATTCAAGATGATCGTCACCTTGCCGACGGGATTGAGTCGACCGGTGATTTCGAGCCGCTTACGCATCTGTTGCACGCAGGTGTACTCCCGAACGAGGCACACGTTTATTCGTCCGACGAAGGGCCGATTGTTCAGGGTGACCCGACCGATGCCGCACTTCTCGTCGCGGCCTCTCGTTTCAGATCTGATCCGGAAACGGTTCGGGCGCAATACCGGGTGCTCGAGGACATTCCGTTCGAACCTGAACGACAGTATGCCGCCGTCGTCTGTCAGGACGACCGGCAGACGATTGCGTTCGTAAAGGGTGCTCCCGAGCGCGTGCTGAGCATGTGCAGCGAGATGCTGACGACCGATGGCATCGCTCCCATCAACTCCGACGCGGTTCATCGGGCTGCTCGCGACCTCGCATCTGACGGGTTGCGCGTCCTCGGTATGGCATCCAGAGCGTTACCGGATGACACACGTCAGGCACGGGAGCCGTGGCAACCTGCGCGGATGGTGTTTCTCGGACTTGTCGGGATGATCGATCCACCAAGGGTGGGCGTGCCGGAAGCGATCGCGAAATGCCAAGATTCAGGAATACGCGTCGTGATGATTACTGGTGACCATGCCGATACGGCCAGAGTGATTGCTACCCAGCTCGGTATTGCCAGTTCGGATGCACCTGTCCTGACCGGCGTTGACATCGAAAGCCTTGACGATGATGAGTTGCACGAACGAGTGCTGCGTGTGTCGATCTTCGCGCGTGTCGCCCCTGAACAGAAGCACCGCATCGTTCGGGCACTCCAGGCTCAGGGGGAAGTTGTTGCTGTCACGGGAGATGGCGTGAACGACGCCCCCGCGCTGAAAGCGGCTGATATCGGTATCGCGATGGGTCGAAGTGGAACCGACGTCGCCCGAGAAGTGGCTGACATGATCCTGACTGACGACAACTTCGTCAGTGTATATGCCGCCGTTGAAGAAGGTCGAGTGACGTTCGACAACCTGCGCAAAGTGGCGTTCTTTCTTCTTTCGACCGGCGTAGCTGAGATCATTGTCATCATCGCGGCGTTGTCGCTCGGATGGCCAGTTCCGTTTCTCGCGGCCCAGATTCTCTGGCTGAATCTGGTGACGAATGGACTGCAGGACATCGCGCTGGCATTTGAACCTGCCGAGCCGGATGTCGCTGAGCGAAAGCCGCGTGCCCGTCGGGAGGGCCTGCTGTCACGCCTGCTCTGGGAACGCCTGCTCGTCACAGGGATCGTGATGGCGGCTGGCACGCTGTTGTTGTTCCGCTGGGAACTCGACCGATCCGGTTCGTTGGCAACGGCTCAAACCGTGGCACTGACGACGATGGTGGTGTTTCAGATGTTCCACGTCGGAAACAGCAGGTCGGAGCGCCGGTCATTGTTTCGGATGAGTCCGTGGTCAAACCCGATCCTGATCGTCGCGACGATCGCGGCGTTGGCCGTCCACACGGCGGCGTTGTATCTCCCACCTACCCAGTATGTCCTGCGGGTTGAGCCAATCGGTCTGACGCAGTGGATACGGATCGGTGCGGTCGCCTCAACGATCCTGATCGCGATTGAATTGCACAAGCGAGTCCGACGACACTGACATTCAAGCCTGTCGGTCGCTGGCGCGAGAAGCGATTGTCACGATCCTGAGACGCCGGGAACCTCGGAACTATCACGGGTGTCACATTCGATAGCCGATGATGAGGTAGGTTGATGTCACGGCAATCGCCGGCGCAATCCAAAGCGTTTTGAACAGGTGGCGACTGTACGCCACAGTCAGAGTTCTGTTGATAGACATTTGGAGGGTCTCGTGGCGAATGCACTTGACGGTAAGGTCACCCTCGTAACGGGTGCAGCATCTGGTATCGGACGCGCAACGGCAATCGCCTTTGCAAAGGCCGGGGCTCGAGCTGTCGTTATTGCCGATATCGACGAAGAAGGACTCGACGAAACTGCACAGATGGTTCGGGATAGCGGAGCAGACGCATTGCCCGTCAAGACGGACGTGTCTCGGGCAGCTGATGTGGAGAACATGGTGGCGAAAACGATTTCCGCGTTCGGGCGCCTCGATTGTGCGTTCAACAACGCCGGAACCGAAGGTGTCATGGCTCCGACGGCTGACATCACCGAGCAGAACTGGGATCGCACGCTGGACATCAATCTCAAGGGCGCGTGGCTATGCATGAAGGCCGAACTACCGCACCTGCTTGCAGCTGACGGTGGGTCGATCGTGAACTGCTCCTCGGTTGCTGGTCTCGTCGGATTCCAGGGCGCAGGAGCGTATGCCGCCAGCAAGCACGGCATGGTTGGGCTGACGAAGTCTGCGGCACTCGATTACGCGCCGACAGGTGTGCGAATCAATGCTGTTTGCCCAGGCGTCATTCACACCGCGATGATCGATCGGGTGCTCGCCAATGATCCAGGCATGGAACCGGCCTTCACCGCGATGGAGCCTGTCGGGCGTATGGGGCGCGCCGAAGAAGTCGCCGACGCTGTCGTCTGGCTTTGCTCCGATGCTGCGAGTTTCGTCACCGGTCAGGCAATCGCAGTTGATGGCGGTCTGGTCGCTCGCTGATGAAAGCGATGTGACCGGTTTACTCGCCGGGAACGATCATCGGCATGGGGAAGGCAACGACGCCTTCCCCTTTCTTCATGCCTGCGTAGCGTCATCATCACCCGTCATCGGTGCGACAGGGAACTCACACGTTTCTTGACGTGACAGTAACCGTGCTGCCATGAGAACCATCTGCTCGTGCAACTCAATCGGCTGGCGGATGACGACATCGTCCCCTCCTGCGAACGCCCAACCCAGCGCGTGGTACTCGGCATTGAAGATGAGCTCAAGGGTTCGATACCCGTTGTCGTTGGGTTCGGACTGCGATTCAACGGTCACGTACCAGCCACCCTGAGTGATGAGGTCCAACGCCCGGCCACGAGCGAGCGCCAGGACCGGGTACCGGGGCAGCCGCTCGACGAAACCGAGTTGCTGCTCCTGCCACCACTTCCGGAGCCGGAAGTCGGTCGGTCGCTGAACGACTTCCGGCAGGATCGATGCTTCTACCACACGTGAGATGCGATAGGTGCGTGGCTGACCGTTGACCGCCGCGACGAGATACCAGGTGCTCCCCTTGACGACCAGCCCGAGGGGATCCACTGTGCGTGCGATTGGCTCATCGTGTCGACTGTAAAGCATGTGCAGCCGCTGGCCGTGAAAGACTGCGCGCTGGATCGTCGGAAGCGCTGTCACGTCGTCGCGTCGTTCTCGCCATGATGGGCTATCAACAAGAAGTCGTTCGTCGATTGCCGGATCGTTCCGATCCAGGGCAACTTCCAGCCGTGTCCACGCCAGTTCCGCTGCGCCTCGCAGCCCGAGATCGTCGAGCAGGTCGCGTCGACCACCGATCTGGAGGGCGCGCAACTGCGCTTTGTCGAGGGACGGGATGTCCAGTTTGCGACCGTCGAGGATGCGCCAGCCGCCGCGGTTGCCGCGCTCAGCGTAAATTGGGGCGCCTGCAGCAGCCAGCGCCTCAAGGTCACGGTAGACGGTACGTCGCGACACTTCCAGTCGTTCTGCCAGTTCCTGTGCAGTCACCTGCCCGCGCGATTGGAGGAGCAGGAGGATGGTAATCAGTCGATACGCGCGCATGGATGTTCTCGTTCCCGTTCCAAATATGACAGAGGGTGTCACATCATACAGGCACAATAGACAGGTTGTCGGCTTCGTATCGAATTCGCCGCACATGAAACGCGACCTGATGAAAGGAACGACAGATGGTGGAAAACGCGACGATTGAGATCACGGCTGGACCCGCAATCGTCCCTGAGGGCTACACGCGCACCGACATCAAGCAGCGCCTGCTCGACTGGTCGCATGTCGATGGGCGAATGCGTGAATCGAAGAATTTCTGGGTGGCGACGACGCGACCGGACGGACGGCCACACGTCGCGCCGACCTGGGCCGTATGGCATGACAACTGTCTGTACTTCGACGGCAGCCCTGAAACGCGGAGATTGCGGAACCTCGCCGAGAATCCGAACGTCGCCATTCATCTCGAGGACGGTGACCATGCCGTGATTGTCGAGGGGATCGTTCGTGTAATCGATCGTCCGCCCGTCGAACTCGGAAAGCAACTCTCGGGAATCTTCACGGCCAAGTACGCTGCCCACGGATACGCACCCGAGCCGGACAGCTGGGACGGTGGCGGCCTCTACGTTGTCGAGCCGACGTTGGCGCTCGCCTGGACTGAGTTCGGCGTCGACATGACGCGCTGGCGCATCCAGCGTTCTGGGTAGTCAATCGGTGTCTCGTAGCTGACGGTCGCGATGGATGGCCTCGCGATCGTCGGCTCCGGGGCGAAATCACCGTTCTTACTCGCCAGTGGCGGTATCGTCGTAGACGATGAGCGTTCCGACCTGACGATAGCCGATCCGTTCATATACCCGCAGGGCAGCATCGTTCGCTGCCGCCAGATAGATGAGATCGACACCCGATTCGAACGCAATACGGGTCATGTGCGTCGTCAGCGCCGACGAGATGCCGCGTCGTCGAAATGTTTCGATTGTCGCGATCCCCGAACATTGCGTGACACCATTGATTGGCCTATGAAACATCCCGGCAGCCACCGCCTCACCATCCAGGTGCGCCGTGAACGCACGGGCGGTATCGAGCGTGCTGCGGAAGCGGGCCGCAAGTTGTTCAGTTGCTAAACCACGGAAGTCCGGATCGAACCCTCGTTCGTTGATGTCGAGTTCCAGTTGGACATCACCCAGCGGCGAGTCGCTCGTCAGTGTGACAAACGTCAGTCCGTGAACATCGCGTGCTGGTTGCAGGATGTCCGGCGTGCAGGTGAGCAACCGCTCCCGCTTGACTTCCCGGAAACCCAACGCGTCGACGATTGGCGGAACAGCAGGAAACAACTCCTCGACAATCCGGACATGAGTTTGTCCACCCGACATCTCGACCCGAGTCCGGGCATTCGCCAGTGACAACGCCAGCCGTTTTTGGTCATTGTCATTTACGAGGGCGACAATGTCGTGCTCGGAGATGACGGTGCCCAGATAGAGCGTGACGCTACCAAACGGGACGACCTCGATTGCCCGCGTTCGTGCATTGTCGTGCAGGTAGTTATGGATTCGATCGAGGGTCCTCACGCCGATACATCCCGCCTTTGGCACGCGGTGTCGGCTATGATGATAGTCGCTGACCAGTGTGCGGGGAGGAATACAGATGCCCGAAATCGACAGCGACGCGGCGCGCGTCGATCATGAGACGCTGCGCGGATGGGTCACCGACGTGCTGATGACCTGCCGCTATTCGCATGACGATGCGGCGATCATCGCCGATGTTCTCGTCGAGTCGGACCTGCGCGGAATCGACTCGCATGGTGTTCCGCGTCTCGCGCGGCTCTACGTCAACCGGCTGGACGCGGGTGTGATCGACCCGAACGCACAGTTAAAGGTGGTTCGCGAAAAAGCGGCAGCGATTACCTTTGACGCGCAGCATGGGATCGGTCCGTTGATGGCGTATCGAGCGATGGAGCGGTGTCTCGACAAGGCACAGGATGCTGGCGTCTGTATCGCGACGGTCGGCCACTCCGACCACTTCGGGATCGCCGGATACTACGCGACGATGGCCCTGGACCGCCCCGGGATGGCGGGTATCGCGATGACGAACGCGACACCGCTCCTCGTCCCGACGTTCGGCAAGCAAGCGATGCTCTCGACCGCGCCAATTGCTGCGGCCTTCCCAGCCGGGGAGCAGGATCCGTTCGTGCTGGACGCCGCAACGACCGCTGTCGCCTGGGGGAAGATTGAGATATATCGCCGGATGAATGCATCGATCCCGTTAGGATGGGCGGTCGATGCTGACGGTGTCCCGACGACCGACCCGTTCGCAGCCGTCGCGCTGATGCCGCTCGGAAGCGAGCGCGCCACCAGTGGCCAGAAGGGCTACGGGCTGTCTCTGCTGGTTGAAATGCTGTGTTCGCAGCTATCCGGGTCGCTTTGGAGCAAAGACATCGTCTATTCGAGGGGCGAAAACGACCGCCCCGCCGATACCAGCCACGCCTTCATCGCGATCGATATCGCCGCATTCCGGCCAATCGACGAGTACACCGCCAGCGTTGACGACATGCTTGGACAGCTTCGCGACTTGCCACCTGCCGATGGCCATGAGCGCGTCATGGTTCCTGGCGATCCGGAAATGATCGCCAAAGCGGACCGGCTCGAACGCGGTATCCCGCTGCACCCAATCGTGATCGAAGACCTACGAGATGTCGGGGAGCGGAAGGGCGTTCCAGCACCGTTTTGAGATTGATGATTCGCCACGCCCGATGGGATTGACGATTCAGGATCGTTCGTCCCTCTACCTTACTTGCACGAAAGGACGTTGCATTGTCCGCACCGCAAACACTCGTTGAATACACCCGTGGAGGGATCGTCGAGAGCGTTAACCGTGGCTGGATCGCCGTCGCCAGGCCCGATGGGGCGCTGGTGGCGTCGATGGGTGATCCGGAGCGGGTGACATACGCACGCTCCGCGATGAAGCCGTTCCAGGCAATAGCTCTTGTCGAGAGTGGTGCCGTCGATCGGTACAACTTCAACGATGCTGAACTCTCGGTCGCCTGCGCGTCTCACAATGGCGAGCAGCGTCACCGCGAAGTCGTCAAGGGTGTCCTTGACAGGCTCGGTCTGCCCGTCAGCGCGTTACGTGCTGGCGACGACAAGCCGCACGACGAACCCCAGACGAGTTGGGAGCCGGAAGCCCAACTGGCGCAGAATTGCTCTGGGAAGCACGCCGGAATGCTGGCGTCCTGCCTGGCGCATGGCTACTCGATCGACGACTACGACGACTTCGAGCATCCGCACCAGCGCAATATTAAGATGATCGTCTCCAAGTTCTGGCGCGTTGACGAGAGCGAGATGGTCCCCGGACGCGACAACTGCACGCTGCCTGCCTATGCGGCTCCCCTCCGCGCGCTCGCAACTGGCTGGGCATCACTTGCCGACCCAAGTAGTGCTCCGTCGGACCATCAGGCGGCAACCACCCGTGTCGGTGACGCGATGGCTGCCGAACCGTTCATGGTCGCTGGTACCGGGCGGCTGAACACGCAATTGATGACGGTAACCGGAGGGCGTATCCTCGCGAAGGACGGGGCCGAGGGCGTGCTGTGTATCGCCGTCCGTGAACGAGGCCTGGGTATCGCTTTCAAGGTCGACGATGGCAGTTTCCATGGTCACCACCAGATAACACTCTCGATTCTTCGCCAGCTCGACGCGCTCCGTCCCGAAGAAGACGCTGAACTCAGTCGCCTCTGGCGCACCGATCTGCGTTCCAATCGCAACCATCACGTCGGAGACATCGAGTCGCGCGTGGAGCTGACATTCGCGTGAACTACGAACTCGATGTGTATCGGACCGACCCCTCCTGGATGTTCCGGCAATCGCCCGAAGGGCTGTATGGAACACACGGTTTAGGGCACATCACGCGAGTGCTCGTCTGGTCGGCGCATATCGCCGACCAGTTCGACGGTCCACTACGCCGGGCTGAATTTCATTGGGCAGCCGCCCTCCACGATGTCGAGCGGTGGGATGACGGTCGCGACAGCAACCACGGCGAGCGGTCGGCGCGGTGGGTGCTTGATCGGTTTCCTGTCCTCCGGCCAGATATCGCGGCCAATCTCGATCTTGACCTCGTCGCGTCGATCTGTCGGGGTCACGTGCTGAGTGACCATCTGATCGTGGACTGGTCGGACGAGTTACTGATTCTCAAAGACGCGGACGGGCTGGAACGCGTCCGGATTCACGACCTCGATCCATCACGCTTACGACTGCGGACGATCTCACCTGCGCTGGAGGATATGGCGTGGACGCTGATGCGCGTCAGCAGTGCCAAGGGGAATACCGTTGAATCGGTGCGATCTGCCGCGATCCAACTGGGATTGTGGCGCTGACAGCGGGATGGAAAAGCCCCTGCGTCCATGATCGGACATAGGGGCTTTGTCACAGTGGTTAAAAGACTTATCGCGCAGTGGCGACGCCACCAGCGACGAGTGCCTTCAGGTCCTCGATGAAGTAGCGGTTCCACTCTTCCATGTTGTTCCAACGGAAGTTGCTGGAGTTAGCGCGGACGGCTAGCCGCGTTTCCTCTGGCATGTTGTCGTAGGAGCGGTTGGCGCCTTCGAGTTGCGGATTGTCCTTGGCGAAGCGCTGCGTCTCAACGCCCATCAATCGTGTGACTTCCTCAGGGCGCTCGTTATAGTACCCGAGCTCATTCCAATCCTTGTCCATGACGATGATCGCCGGAATAGATTGGTACTTGCCCTCTTTGAGGTACTGGTCCATCAGGTCGAGGTTCTCATCACGTTCGAAGATCCTCAGCTCAATCGCTGGGACTTCCTCTGCAAGTTTGATGACGACCGGCAGGAAGTGAATGACATCGGTGCACCAGTCTTCGCCAAGAGCGGCAATCGAGACCGGGTGATTGTTGAAGAACTGGCGGTCATCAAATGAGAAGGTATTGGAGCGAATATTATCGACGAAGCGCTCCTTGTTGACTTCCATCCGCTCGATGAACTGCTCGGGCGTCAGGCCTTGTGCGAAACGCTCACGTGAAATTGGCATACTGCTGATTCCTCCCGGAAACTCCCCTGTAATCCAAAAGCCGCGCTGGACGGCGCATGGTGCGCTCAGAAATGGTAACAGTGATGGACACGATGCTATTCCACATCCTCAGCATGGAGCATTGATGCCGCCTGGCTTCGTCGAGAAGCGCGATAGCGTCACAGAAACCACCCACACTGCGTCAAGAAGGACCGACCCATTCCCCCTGTCGTCCTGAACCGCAGTGAAGGATCGCTGAGCGTCTACAGCAGGCGAACGTTGAGCAGCGGCGCGATGCTACCGCGTCGAACCGCCCGATTGGGAAAGGCCAGGCGATCCTTCACTGCCGTTCAGGATGACAGGGGAAGATGTTTGGTACATGTTTTCCGCGATGATGATCTGACGAGCTGCAACGACGGGTTGCTCTCCCAGTTGCCGACTATTCAGTCAACGTGGGAGGCAATCCATCGCTGCCGGTGCCGACTGAGTGGTGGACGGCACGGAACACGGATGTCCCTGTTTGTAGACACCGAGGCTCAATGCAGGCTGACACCGATTGCTTGAGATCGATGGGCAAAAAAAGTGGGGCCGCTGGGACGGCCCCGGGTACAGGGAGGGAGGGAAGAGATAAACAAATTGTGGGTGATCGGTCGCGACCGGCTGAACCGGGTTCCCGTGCGGTCCTGCCGGCGAGGGACAGGTCCGCGGATGGTGATTCGCACATGCGGTCATCCACCGCAGTATGCCGACTCAACCGGGTCGCGTGCTCCAGGCAGATTGACTGACGTGCCCCGGGAAGGCGCTATCCGTCGAACTCACCTGGCCCGATCCTGCTGTACTGCCACCCGTCGCCCACGTGTCGCGCCCGCTGTTGCGTCTCAAGCCAGCGTTCGCGTCACCTCGGCGCGCAGGATGCCGCATAGCCTTGCCCCGGTTCCCCGTCGTTGCCCGACTCTTGCGAGCCGAACCACTGACATTTCACCTGAACCAGACCGCCGACACCGAGTGACCGCCGCCCCCTTCGAACTGATTTCTCCTTTCGCCGGGAGCCTTGTACGTACACCAGTAACGCTATTGTACGTACACCTGTCTGTTTGTCAAGGGGGTAACCGCAAATTGCCTGAAATTGGTTGTCGAGTTCCTAATAACACAGCGTCCGTACAGGAAAACCGCGCCGGTATCGCTTAAAGCACGATGTAGCGAAGTGACTGCCTGTGCAGACGTGTCAACGCGGACGAGTCTCACTCGGCGGCGTTGCAGCGATTGAACCCTGGAAGATGGTGGTGAACGTTACTGGTAGACGCGCACGAGGACATCCGTTGGCTTATGTCCGTTCATGGCGTTCTGTTCGTTTGGGCAGGCAGATACCACGAGCAGGCAGTCCATGTGGGCCTTGAGGAGGACGTTATCGTTCCGATTGGACAGCGGTTCTCGTATCTCCAACTCGCCGCGCGCCTTGATGCCAACGTTCATGAAGAAGTTGATCGGGTCGGGCAGGCGGTCTGGCTCGATCGTGTACTTCCGGCCTGTCAGCGCCCGGAGGAAATTCTCGGTGCAGCTTGGATGGTCCGCCAGCCCATAATCCTCGACGTAGCGTTGGGGATTGCAGGCGGGGACGAGCATGTCGTGCCGCCCGACGCTGTCGGCGATGATCGTCAACATCCGGCTGTGGCGATTGGAAAACAGCGTGTGCCCGTCGCGCAGCATCAGAGCGTTGTTGCCCATCCTCGTGTGAGAGGGTGAGAGGGTTTCATCGAAGTCGTGCAGGTTGAAGCCGACGCAGCATGCCACCTGCTTACCGAGCATGTCGGTAATCTGGATGAACTGCCCTTCCTTGACCTCGAACGCCTGCGCCTGGGTCGGACGCACTTGCGCTGCCCGGCGGGCGACCCTCCCTGTCAGTGGTGATTCTGTGATCATCGTGGAAACGCCCTTATCCCGTCTGTACGTCCAGATTCGTGAGTTTTCCGAAGATCAAGGCGGCATTCTGTCCGCCGAGTCCGAATGAGTTCTTGAGTGCGATATTGACCTCAACCTGACGTGATTCGTTCGGAACGTAGTCGAGATCGCAGGAAGGGTCGGGTTTTTCCTGGTTGAGTGTCGGATGAACCCGATTGTCGCGGATACTCAATATCGTCATGATCGATTCGATCGCTCCAGCAGCACCCATCGTGTGGCCGATCATCGATTTAGTCGACGAGATCGGAATCCGACGTGCGTGTTCTTCGCCGAGCGCACGCTTGATTGCGGCGGTTTCTGCTGCGTCCCCAAGCGGCGTTGAGGCAGCGTGAGCATTGACATAATCGATCTGAGTCGGTGCTATACCGGCGTCTTCGAGCGCCATCTGGATCGCGAACGCAGCACCTCGTCCTTCGGGTTCAGGAGCGATCGGGTGGAAGCCGTCATTCGACGAGCCTGTTCCGAGCAGTTCAGCGTAGATCGTTGCGCCGCGCGCGCGCGCGTGTTCCAGTTCTTCGAGAACGACGATCCCTGCGCCATCGCCGACGACGAATCCTTCGCGCTCTCCGTCGAACGGGCGGCTTGCGTGGGTGGGGTCGCCGCCACGGGTTGTCGCGGCTTTCTGGACGACGAACGAGGCAATGAAGAGTGGGAAGACAGAATGCTCCGCGCCACCCGCAAGCATGATGTCTGCCTGTCCACGCCGGACGAACTCGGCAGCGTCTGCGATCGCCTGGGCTCCGGTTGCGCAGGCCGTCGAAACGGCTGAGCTTGGGCCCAGCAACCGGAATGTCTGGGCGACATGGTACGTCCCCATGTTGTGGGGGAAGCTCACCATGAAGAACGGTGAGATGCGCCGGTAGCCGCGTGCGTCAAAGGTGCGCGTCGTCTCAGCAATGACGTCCATGCCCCCGGCAGCCGTACCGACGATTGCCCCTGCACGTTCCGGATTGTAGTTGAGCGACGCAGTAGAGAGTCCAGCGTCTCCCATCGCCTCGGCGGCGGCCACGACAGCGTACCGGGCAAAGCGGGCGATGTTGCGCGCTTCTCGGCTGTCAAGCCAGGGCAGCTCGGGTATCTCTTTGATCTCGCCGCCGATGCCAACTGGTAGATCATAGGTTGACGGCTCCCAGTGATCGATCCGGCTGATGCCGGATTCCCCGGCCAGCGCTCGCTGCCAGGATATTGGCGCGGTTCCTCCGAGGGATGTATGTGCGCCAAGCCCGGTCACGACGACGCGCCGTCGTCCATTGTCATCCCACTGACTCACGACGATATCCCGTCTATTGCCCGTGTCCTGGGTCGTGTTCCTCGATCAATCCGGCAAGCCATCGTACCAGATTGGCCAGTGCCGGTAAGTCACCGGGTGAATTGGCGTGCACGTCCGGCTCGCCTATAATCGCGCTTGGGTCGGCCGTTGTCATGTATCGTCTGGTGGGTCGTGACGATCGGGGCTGGCCAGAAGGCAGATGCGACACCGGTTTGCAGCGCCGGTGAGCCGGGAAGACGAAAAGGGGTGCGAGTGGCCGACGACGTTGAGAAACTGCTGCGGTTCATTGTCCACCGCTATGTCGCTCGCGAGGAAATCCTCGAAATCGAGCGCGATGCATCGGCAGCTGATGAGGCCCACAATATCGTCGCGGGCCAGCGTCGCGCAATTCAGAGTGAGGAGCAGAAGGCCACTGATATGGCAGATGCCTTTCGCGAGGGTTTGCTGCGGGCTGAATCTGCACGGCGGGCTGGCGGAAACGCCATCTCCCTCGACGACCGTAAACCGGAAGACGATCGAATCGCCGATGCTTTGATCCACTTCCTTGTTCGCTCCGATATCGCTTCGTCAACAACCCGTGAGACCGATCAGCACCGCTACATCTATACGATCTCGGTCGATTGGGACGCGCTGGGTCGCGTTTCGCAGGATGCGAAGGTGAATCTCAGCGACGTACTGGGCCGTGCTGGTTAGCTACATGCGATGATACGTATTGACCGAAACTACGTGTCCACCCTTAGGTAGGGTGGTGTCGAGAACTGTAGTCAACCCTGACAGTAGCGAGCTTGTGACATCTGATGATCTGATCGTTGCCGAACCAACTTCCGTCGATCAATACCAGAGCGTGGAAGGTGCCGTTGACCTTTCCGGATTCGGGATCGACGACGGTCGCGTTGAGCGTGCAATAGAGGCACTTGGCGTTGAGTTCCGAGACCGGAACCTGTTGCGACTGGCACTGGTGCATCGGTCGTTTCTCAATGAGCGTGGAGCCGATGTTCAGACAGTCGTCAATCAGTCAAACGAGCGGCTCGAGTTTCTTGGGGATTCGCTCGTTGGTCTCTTCAGCGCCGAGTGGGTGTATCGCCACTATACCGATCAGCCAGAGGGCGTATTGACCGCCCATCGGGTGTCACTCGTTCGGACAGAGACGTTGGCTGAGTGGGCGTCCGAGTTTGGGTTGCATGATCTGGTCTACATGGCTCGCGGTGAAGTTGGGCCGAATGGCGAAGTACGCCCTCGGCTGCTGGCTGGCGCACTCGAAGCCGTCGTCGGCGCGATCTATCTCGACCGAGGGATGACCGTCGCGCGTCGGTTCATGCATAAGCTATTCTCTGCGGACGCACGCCGGAGGATCGAGGAAAGCGAAGCGACAAACTACAAGGGCCGTCTTCAGGAACTCATCCAGGAGCGCGAACGTGTCACGCCTGGATATCGAACTGTCCAGGCATCTGGCCCCGCCCATGACCGGGAATTCGTCGTCGAGGCCGTTCTACGCGGCCGCCCGCTCGGGTCCGGAACTGGCCCGAACAAACGCGCCGCTGAGCAGGAAGCGGCACGAAACGCACTCGAGCGCCTGGCGCTGGAAGGGATCGTCGACGTCGATGGCCGGACTGTATGACCAACTTACGATCTTTGGTGGCAACTCCAACACCGCGCTGACCCAGGAAGTCTGCGATTACATCGATGTGCCGGTTGGCCGGGTCGAGATTCTCAAGTTCTCGAATGAAAACATCTTCGTCCGCATCGGCGAAAGCGTGCGGGAGAACGATGTTTTCGTTATCCAGTCGCTGACCGCTCCGGTTTCCGACTCGATCATGGAATTGTTGATCATGATCGACACTCTCAAACGTTCGTCCTCAGGCCGGATTACTGCCGTGATCCCGTACTACGCCTACGGCAGGACCGATAAGAAAGACCAGCCGCGCGTTCCGATTACGGCCCGGTTGCTCGCCGATATGATCACCGTCGCCGGGGCGAATCGCGTTCTGACGGTCGATCTCCACGCCGGCCAGATCCAGGGCTTCTTCAACATTCCGGTCGATGAGATGTCGGCGATGCCGATCCTTGTCCGCTACTTTGCGGAAAAGCGGCTGCGGAACCCGGTCGTCGTTTCGCCGGACCTTGGCAACACGAAACGGGCGCGCAACTTCGCCGAGGGAGTCGATGCATCACTGGCCGTCATCGAAAAACGACGCATGGGTAATGCGGACAAGAGCGAAGTCCTCAACCTGATCGGCTCGGTCGAGGGATGCCCGGCGATTCTCGTTGATGACGAAATCGACACGGCTGGCTCTATTACCCAGGCTGCCCGCGTCTGCATCGAGAATGGTGCGACCGAGGTGTATGCCTGCTGTACGCACGGCATCCTCAGTGGGCCAGCCATCGAACGGCTGCAAGCCTCGCCAATTCGCGAGATCGTCGCGACGAACACCGTCCCGATTCCGGCGGACAAGCAGATCGACAAGCTGACCGTGCTTTCGGTCGCCAGCCTGATCGGCGAAACGATCCAGCGCATTCACACCGGTGCCAGCGTCTCGCTGACCTATCGCGCCGTCGATCGCGTCACGAACATGCGGTAGTCATATCGAGGACACAACAGGAAACGACGATCGTACCCAGCCGTCCTAACCGGGCTGCCGGTCGCGCATATGTAGCGCGGTTCGGTGTCATCAGCGGCTACACGTCGGCGCCAGCCATCAGACACTGATACCGCTCAGTCTCACGTTCGATGAACGGGTTGTGATGCTTCTGATCCCCGTGGGTGAGGACCCAATTGGCGACCCAGAGGCGTCGGGCGAGATGAAGGATGTCGATCTGGTCATCGTACTCCTGTGGCCACGGAAGACGGGTCGTGTATCCACGCTGAAAGGCCGCTGATAACGCTGCGTAGTCATGTCTGGCTGGATCGGTAAAGTAGCGAAAGTCATAGAACGTCAGGGCGATATCCTGAATCGGGTAGGCGTTGATCACGTCTTCGAAATCGACTGGCTGAAGGTTCCCACGATGGACGAGGACGTTCTCGTGGTGCAGGTCGCCGTGAATTACGCGTGGTTGTTCCGAACTCCGATACAGGCGATCGAGTTCGGTTTTGGCGCGCTCAATCGCCTGCTCGAACACGGTGCGTTGCCGGGTTGAAAACACGCAGGCATGTTGCGGCGAGAACAGGACGACATCTTCGTCGCGAGGAAACAGCCGATCGAGCCGGCGGGTGGTGAATTCGTCCGGCGGAACAAACGCCCGCGCGTGCTCGTGGAGTTTGGCCGAGAGGATCCCCATCCGCTCGACATTCTCGTTCGACATTCGATCTGCAAGCCGAATCCCCGGTACCCAACTGAACAAGACCGCTCGTCGCGGCTCTGGGACTCCGTTGACAGCGACTGTCGTGATCAACTCGCCGCGACGGTTTGGAAGCGGCTGGTGCGCACACACATCGGTGTCCGACGCGAGCGCCAGTAGCCAGACCAACTCTGACCGCAGTTCAGCGTCGTCACGCCAGGTCGGGTGGCTGATGCGGAGAGCGAATCGTTCGCCAGATGACGTCTCGACACGGTACAAGATGTTGAGATGGTATGTCACAACCGACATTCGATGGACGGTAAGGTCGTAGTGTTCGAGTGCGGCAATTGCCATCCTGCGAACACGGCGTAATTTGCCCTGGTTCGTCAACTGAGCGAATGGGACTCGCCTGTTCGCTCGCATGTTTGGAGTGCTATGCAAACGGTTCATATCGGACTGGAACGGTGAGGTGAACCTCCTCGGGTGCGAAACACTCGTTGTCGGTGCATGTCTGGTATCGCAGGGTGAATGTCGCCTCGACGTCTTCGCGAATGTCCTCGAAGATCAGCGCACCACTGATCTCGAATACCCCTGAGTAGACGGGCACCGTCGCCTCCATGAACGGGACGGCCAACAATGACGGTCGCGGAAAGTCAGGACCAGCAACGCGGACGCCGTCTGGAACGTAGACGGTGAGTTCCGTCGGGATAAACCCATCAGGTACTGGCGATCCGTAGACATGCATGTCATCGGCGATGGCGATTTGTGCGCGCCAGCCGATCCGGCGCTGACGGACGAATGTGTCTATATCAAGCAGGATCGCAACGCTGAGGCGATCCCCCGTCCACTCTGCGCCATGCTCCTGACTGAGGTTGATCCCCAGTTGTTCCCGAAGGCTGGTCGAGGTGGCATCTCGCACGTAGTTCGACTCATGGAAGATCTTGGACGACACCGTGCCATCGCTATCGACGACGTAGGTTCCGGGCCACGGAACACCGTATGAACGGCTGTCGATGGCGTTCGTCTCGTTGAAGATACCGAGTTCCCGGAAGTAGCTGCTTTCACGGTCCGACAGCACCGGATAGCTGATGCGGTGTTCCTCGGCGAAGGCCTCGTTCGTCTCGATGGCGTCATACGAGAGTGCGAAGACGGTGAACCCTTCCGAGGCGAGTTCGCTGAGTTTCGACTGCAACTCGACGAGTTGCGCTTTGCAGTATGGTCACCAGTCGGTCGATCGGATGAATGTCACGATGGCCTTTCGGCCAGCGCGAGCGGTTGAGAACGTGACCTGCTGGCCATGCTGGTCGGGAAGCGTGAAGTCAGGGAACAGTGTGCCGACCGCTGGTCCGGTCGGATGCGTCGTTTCGGCAATCATGGATACCCTTCCTGGGAATCGAATCAGTCATTAGGTTCCAACGCGACCGCTGCCGGATGCATTCCGTCCGTCGATCGTTTGGCTTAGTTGACGAGGCTGATAAAGGCGACGATCGCTGCGACCACCGCTCCACTGGAGAGCCCGGCGATCAACGCATACTTCCAGACGCCAACGCGGATGTGTTCTTCCGCGACGCCCGTCAGGTCGGTGATCTGCTCGGAGCGC
>JBGSWU010000355.1:0-1749 GCA_041751795.1 Thermomicrobiales bacterium | reverse complement strand
CGTCTGGCGTTCCCGCTCAGCGCGGGTGCCGGGGGCGTAGAACACCTTCTGAAAGTTGACCGTCGCCTTGAACGGCGTGTTCGTCAGCTCGCTCAGGCTGACGTTCTGAACGACGATGTCGACCTCGTCATCCGTGGGATTTGCGAGGAACGTCTGGAGACTTCGGCTGTGGTCGTTCTGGGCCATCGTCGCGTCGGCAAGACGGTTGTCCAGGAAGAACAGAGAATCGGAGTACTCACGCTGGACGGTGGCTCGAATCCGACTGAAATGCTTCACGACGAACTGGGTCAGGAAATACCGAAGTTCTGGCGGCTGCGGCTTGTATGACGCCGCGTCATACTGGACGGCCTCCGCCCTGCCAACCTGATCGATCCGCACGACGAGAGGCCTGAGGGTCGAGTACCTCGCCTGCGTGCGAAAGTTCAAGATGAGCAGGCCCAGGGCTACAAGGCAGACCAGCGCCAGTGCAATTCGCAGGTACGAGTTCATCACGAGAGATGAGCCGTAGAGCTCCACGAACTGCCGTTTGGCGTCCTCAAGCCGCTTCGGATTCACGTCTGCGACGACGACATCTGACATGGCATGCCCTACCAGAACGGATGAAACCGCAACAGCCCTGCGATCACCCAGAGGATCCCTATGAACAAGCCCACCAGAGCGGCGACTCCGATGACCGTTAGATATGGACGGCCGACGTACTTCCAGTGTCGCTGCGCCGCCTGACGATGAGTCATGAACAACCGCATAAGCCTCACCCGTGGAGAATTCGCCCCGGCAAGACGCTTTCGCCGCCGCGGCCGGAGAAGATGGAACTTGTTAACGACGGAACCAGCAAGATTCCGACAGCAAACACACCGATGATTACCAGCGCTTGCACGCCATATACCAGGTACAGATCTTCGGTAATTCCTGGCGGTAGCGTGGTCAAGTATTGAAAAATAAAGCGCTCAAAAATCATGAGGAACGCGAAGGCGATGACAGGCATGAATGAGTACTGAATGAACGCCTTGAACCAGGACCAGAAGAGCCAGTCGAGTTTGGGGACAATGAAGAACGGAACGAATATCGGTCCGACGAGCGCGCAGACAGCGCTGGCGATGAGCCCGAACGCAACAACGGCTAGTGAAATGACCTTGGCGACAGTGACGACGATCAGCAGCAGCCAGTAGAGGAGATTGGCCAGGATTGACCATGGGTCAGGCTGGACGAATTGGCCCCACAGCAAATCGAGATGATCGAAGGTCAGCTCCAGTGAGCGTGCGTCCAGAATGTTCGCGAAGACGTGCGCCTGATCGGTGACGAGGTTGCTGAACGAGACGCCGATGCCCGGAATCGGAGACTCGTAGAACGCAATCAGGGTGTAGCCGAAGGAGATGAACACCAACAGCTTCGCGAAATCAAACATCTGATCCCCCAGAGACCCCTGCTCGAACATCATCCGGATCCCCTGCCACACAATGAGAATGGTCGCGAATGAAAGGAACATCGAGTACCCGATGCGTAGGAACTCGGGTTCGTAGGTGGTCAGCAGCGTGGTGATCGCCTGCTGGATCGTGCCGACAATGGCGAGCTGTCCTTGTGGGCCCATCGTGAACTCCTAGGGCTGGCGCCAGGTGCGCAGCGCACCGGCAGCGCCTGAAAGGAAGCCCGCACATCCGGTGCGGCACTCGGCACCGAGGCGTAGTCTCCCGAGCTGCATGTTCATGGCGGCGGTGTCGCTGTCGCGGGCCCGCTTGTTGTCGACGGCGA
>JBGSWU010000354.1:0-3298 GCA_041751795.1 Thermomicrobiales bacterium | reverse complement strand
CTGACGCGCGTCAGCGACATTGACGAATCGGACCCTCCGACGCCCAGCGCTATCCCAGTTCCCTATCCCCATCCTCTGAGGCGGGCTCCCCACCCGCCTCACTTCTTTTATCCCGTTTCACGCCAGGCGGTGAAGCCAGGTTGTCAATCGGCTGCAGCCTCGTCTGGGCACGTCGCGTTCGAGTACACGGATCGGAACGGGGTTACTGTTCCGGCATCCGGATCGAACCGGTGACGCCAGACACAGCCGGTGTCATTGGCCAGCAGATGGATCGAGACTGACGCTTCGTCCGAGATCGTCGTGACGCGGTGGATGTCTCCGTCTGGCGGGAGCAGTGCGAAGAACTCGCTCCGCTCGACGTCCTGTTCGAGCGTGACTTCGAGCTGTGCCTGTCCTTCGTCGCCACCGTCGTCGAGGCGTCGATAAACGATCTCTCGTTGCCGACCTTGATACAACCCGATCAGCCCCCACGCTAGATGGTCATGGACCGGTGTCGTCGCTCCAGCCGGGACAACCAGCGAAAACAGGCACAGCGAGCCGTCCTCGGCGCGATACAGCGCGTACTGCCCGATCCCGCCGCCCATCCCGCTGGTTTCATCGGGGGTAGCGTAGTCGTCCGGCAGCCAGCCGTCGGCGGCCAGCAATCGCTCGAACGCCGGTTGTAGCAGGCGTAAACGTTCGGCATCCGACGCGACTTCGAGCATCAGCCGCTGGGTTTCTTCAACGAGCCGTTGAATCTCAGGCGTATCGACGATATAGCCAAACGGCCCTTCGCTCCCACCGTTGTTGAAATTGCACATGATTGCGTTCCCTCCATCGGGTCCGTCGTGATCCAACCGCGACCGACGTGCGAATCATCGGTAACGCGACGTCAGCATATGACGAATCCAATGTTCGCGGAATAGGTGTGGAACACGAAAGGATTGAACATGTCGACGATGACCCGGACAGATCGAAATACTGCGGTCGTCACGTCGCTCTACGAACGCTTCAATGCCGATGATATCGACGGAATTGAAGCGCTCTGTCATCCGGAGGTCGAGTTGCTTGACGTTCCCAGTGGCGTTGTCTTCCGTGGTCACGATGGCATACGGAACTGGATGCAGACCTGGAAGACCGCTGCCCCGGATTCGCAGACCGAAGTGACGTCGATCATCGCCGCTGGTGAGATTGTCGTCACCGAGCACACTGGACGTGGCATACACACCGGGCCACTGCATTCTCCCGATGGAGAGATTCCTGCAACTGGACGATCGATCGAACTGCGTTTCGCTGAAGTGTTCGAACTACGGAACGAGAAGATCACTCGTCTCTGCGCCTATACCGACACGGTGACGTTCCTCCGGCAAATTGGAGTTCTCCCGGAATAATCCGCACGCGCTTACCCAGCAGGAATGCGGACGCTACCGACGTTCCTTGGGAATGACGAACTTGTGGGCGGTATGCGTCGATGAGAACGACGCGACCTTGACGTCAACGTAGCCCGCGGCACGGCCAGCGTTGAGGACAGCCATCTCGCTGATTTGCCGCCGCCCCTTCGGCGCGATCACCCAGATCGCACCATCACGCTGCAAAAATGGCTCTAGTGCATCAAGTTGATCGAGCATTGCCAGCGTATCGGCCCGGAGGAAGATCAGGTTGAGACCCGGAGCCAGGCTATGTTGAAGGACGTAGCTGGTCCGGCTGCGTAACTGTGAGACAAACTCGGTGTCGGTCAGGCCGAGAATAGCGACTCGCGAATCAGGCTTGACATCGAGTTTGTCAATGCGTTGTGGTGGATGCTGGATCCGGTCGGCCCAGCGTTCGGCGGCTGCGCCAAGCTCGAACACCGCAAGACCGCCACCGAACGCCACTTCAAGATTGCCGTGGTCTGCCGCAACCGAGCGCATCTCATTGAACGGAATCGTCAGGCGAAACGCCCCGCGAAAACACAGGTCGCCCGATTCGAGCAATGCCCTGCCCTCTGAAACGCTGTCCCCATAGTGCGCGATACAGACTGCCTCGAGTCCCATCAACGCTATCCCCCACTACCCGCGAACGTACGCATAGGAAAAAGTATACATGAGACGTACGTACAATGTGGACGTTCAGGGCAGATACACCGGTGCCCGAGTCCTGTATCAACCTCATACGGTGGTACCCGGCTACCGGATCACATTTGTGTCAGTTCAAACCCATGGTACTCCCACGGCGTGCAGTCAAGGTATAGCCCTTTTGTTTCAACGTCGTCACCGGAGCGTACGTACACCTCGTTATTGAGCAGGTCGCGCAAACGCCAAGTTCGCCGAGCGAGATCGACGTTCGGCAATCGAACGTAGCATTGGCTCGCGTGCGGTGCAGCATTCACCACGATCAGGAGGATCGCCCCATTGATTCCCGTCCACAAATACATAACGAACGACTGGTGGCTTCGGTTGTGTTCCCAGGCTGGCATACATTCCAGCAGTTGCCAGTTCCCATCCCGAATGACTGGCTGTTTAAGCATCTCAAGCAGTCGCTCATAAAATGTCGCTAATCCATTATCAATCCGTTCGTCAGGAGCGCGGCACAACTGGACCGATACCCGCACTCGCTTTCCGTCAAGCTGGCCTTGATGGAAGAATCGTAGACCCGGAGCGCCGTACGTTATGAGCGCCGCTACCCGGTGCATGTCGACGTCAAATGTTTCCGCCGCCCGAGGCTCGTCGTGATTCTCAACGAAGCGCGCCAAGCCACGCTGATAGTCGACTTCGGCGGACAGGTGTGTACGGACAGAGTGTACGTTCATATCGTGGAGGCGATCGTACAGTCGCTTTTCGTAAGCATAGTCAAACCCGAGTTGCTGCATCTCCCATTCACGGTCCCAGTACACTTCGGCCAGGAAGGTGAATCCTGCGATCGCCGATCGTACCCCCGCGATCGCGCCAGGCCAGAACTGTTCCGGCCTCCGCCCCCATGTCCGCTCGAAGACATCAGGTACGATGAGCATCGCCATATCGCTTCGCACACCATCGCACTGCTCAGCGATCGACGTCAGTTCGTCAACCATCGCTACTTGCAACTCTGGGTTCGCGTAATCGAGTTGGAGCGTGTCGGTCCAGCCGGCAAAGTACGGATCGCGTCCATGGGCCAGTATCCGATTCCCATTAGCAGTCTCGACCCGTGTCCAGTTGTCAGGCGACTGTGCCAGGTCGTTCTCGGATCCGTTCACGAACAGTTCCGGTCGACCCCATACCCACGGATGATCCAGCCCCATGTGGTTTGGCACGAAGTCAAGCATCAGCCGTATCCCGCGTTCCGACAGTCGCTCACGAAAGCG
>JBGSWU010000353.1:0-4197 GCA_041751795.1 Thermomicrobiales bacterium | reverse complement strand
TCGTCCATCGGACACACGGGCAAGAATCTCAGAGCGCGTCATTGGTGTCTCAGGGGACGGCGAAGCTGTCGCTTCGTCCTGTTGTTCGCTGAATGCTGCGATCAGATCATCGAGTTTCGCTCGGACGGTTGGATAGGAAACGCCGAGTGAACGCTCGACGTCGGACAGGTTTCCGCGTGACAGAACGAACAGCCGCAGGAACGCTTCCTGCTCGTTATTCAGTCGCGCGGACGATGACGATTCAGGCGGCGCGAAGTGACCGCGGATCTGAACGTCGCAATCAGGGCAGTATAACTCCCTGATTTCAAATGGACCGCTACACGATGGGCAGGAATCGATTCGCGTTGGCACGTATTCACCCTCCTAACGCTGAGGATGATACGATGTGAATTACCGTTTGTCAACAGATACTAAGAAATAGGTTATAGACGGTCAGATTCTTGAACTGTCGGTATCCGAAGCGATTCTTCGGAATGATAATATCGTGCAACACCACTGAATTGTCACCGGGTTGTTCCTGGCAGGGCGAGTTGCAGGGCGCTGGCTGGGGCAACCTCATGTGTGAGCGTATCTCGCTCGAAAAAGGCTCGCAAAACCGATCGAAGGACCGCTCGATCGCGGGCATCGAGTTCTGGAAGGCGGCGGAGATAGAGGATCAGCTCGGGATCGTGGATGCCGTCGCTGATATCTGCGAGCGTCACATCGCCGGGGAGTGAGAGACCCGCCTCGGAAAAGAGTTCGGTCCACGTCCGGCCAAGTGCGCCGCAGACCCGGGTAAGGATGTCGAGACCGGGACGACCAGGCAGTCCACGTTCGAGTCGAGAAAGGTATCCGCGAGAGATTCCGGCTCGAGCCGCCAGTTCTTCCTGCGTCCAGCCGAGATTGTGGCGCCAGCGCATCAAGACTGGCGCTATCCGGCTGCCGATGACATCGACAGCGCCAATTCCGCCGGTCTGGTCCTCCCCGTCGTGTCCCATCCATTGGCCTTTCTGCGGTGTTCCGCCACGATGGCTGACAGGATACCGTAGATAGCGACCTCTGATATTGACAGTAATACGTGACACTGTTATTATATCTGACAGTCGTCTTACCCGGGTTGGAGTGCAGTTATGAACGCGTCCGAAGAAGGGTGGAGCGTCCGCGAACTAGCTGAGTTCGCCGGAACGACCGTCAGGACGATCCACTACTACATCAGTGAAGGGTTGATGCCGCCACCAGAGGGTGCAACACGGCGTGCGACGTATTCGCCTGCGCATCTCGCACGACTGCGATTAATCGGTGCGTTGCGTGACGAAGGACTCTCGCTCGCGAGCATTCGTCAGCGACTTGCGCCGCTGACCGACCAGCAGGCTATGGACGTTGCTTCAGAACTTGACCGGTATCAATTGCAATCGGAAACGACGTCCTGGACGACACTTGGCTTGATCGAGGCCGCACTCGCCAGTCAAAACGAAGGCGACGACGGCAATGAGCGAGACAACGCGAGCATCACCAGTCAGTTCGATAGAACGTTTCCGTCGGTGCCTACCAGGTTGTATTCGAGTGCCCTGGAAATCGACGGAGTGAACTTCGTTGCTGACCTTTCCGAGGGACAACAGTCGAGCCAGGTTCGCGAATCCGCGAGCGAGTATCTAAAGCGGGTGAGGCGATCGTCGCCGCCGCGGCCGGATCAGCCATCGCCGATGTCGCGAGTCAGGTTCTCTCACGCCAAGCCGATGGTTGATGACGACCGGCCTGTCGCCTGGTACCAGTTTCAGATCGATGATGGGATCGAATTGCGTGTTCGCGAGGATCGGTACCGTGAATCCAAGGGGCGACTACGGGCCGTCGTCGATACGTTGCGGAAGACGCTGCGACGATACGGACTCTCCGGACCTCCTATCAACGAGGAGTAGCACTGGCTGACCCGACGTGGTGGGCCTGAGCGACAACCACTGACCAATAGCGATCAGATGTTGACCAACGTTCGCTTGCCTCGATTCGGCAGCGATGGGTGTGGATCGACGTGTCCCTTAGACGTTCGAGAACGAAGGAGTTGTACTCATGTCGACACCAGGAATGCGGATTCGCCACGAGACTCGTTTTCGCCCGACCGCAGCCGGAACATTCCACATCCTGCTGCAATTGAATGCTCCCTACGTGACCAGGGAGGGACGGGAGCGGCCGCCGCTCGATCTCGCGTTCGTCGTCGATCGATCGGGGTCGATGGCAGGTGGAGCGTTCGAACTGGCACGGCGCGGGGTCGATCACGCGCTGCAACTGCTCGATGATCGCGACAGTGTGTCGCTGGTCGTTTATGACGATCATATCGACACACTGTTGACCCAGCGGCCGTTCGGAACGGAGGCGCTCAACAAGGCTGTTCGCCGGTTGCGGAGAATCGTGCCACGCGGATCGACCGATCTGGCTGGCGGTTGGCTGACTGGCTGCGACCAGTTGGCACCAATTGCCGACGGTACCCGGACGATCCGTACCGATCCAACACGGTCAATCGTTCGCACCTTGCTGTTGACTGACGGCCTCGCCAATGTCGGAATGACCGACGGGGACGAGATCGCGCGGCACGCTAGTGGACTCGCATTGCGTGGCATCAGCACGACGACGTTTGGCGTCGGAAATCGTTACGACGAGGATCTGCTGGCGCAGATGGCGGATGCCGGTCGTGGGCATTTTCACCATATCCCGGATGCTGAGGCAATCCCGCGCGTGTTCGCCGGAGAACTTGGCGAACTTCTCGAGATGGCGATGCGCGATGTGACGGTGTCGCTTCGTTTCCCCGACGGTTGGCAGCCATCATTGCTGAATGATCTGCCATTGGAGCGACGCGACGGCTGGATCGTCCTGCCGATTGGCGAGATGGCGTCGAGAGAATTGCGTTCGCTGGTGTGGGAGTTGACGCTGCCGGCATCCAGTCACGGAGCACTCGATGCGATCGAGATTCGCGTGGACTGGCGTCACGTGAGTGGCGATCAACAGCGAGAGATGTCGATGTCACACACGATTGAGACGAGCGATACTCCGGGACGCCAGGACCGTGAGGTACAGGACGAACTGGCACAGTTCATCGGCGCAAGAGCGAGAGCCGAGGCCGTGCGCTACAACAAGCTCGGTCAATACGATCGCGCTGGTGAGGTCGTCCGCATGGCGGCTGCAGCGATGCCGCTAACGGATGCTGGAAAAGCTGCCGCGATGGAACTCCTTGAGGACGTTGGTCCGGCTTTGTACTCCCTGGCAAGTCCAGCCGATCTGAAGCGACACTACGCGCAATCCCGTAACGTCCAGCGATCGCGGAAGGACTACGCGAAAAAGCCATGATTGTGTATCTCGACTCGATTGACGCAATCGAAGCTCATCAACTGAACGGGGGGTTCTTCAGCGGCTGGCCTGATCCGCCAGCCGCTGAAACCCATTTGAGAATCTTGCGAGGTAGTTCGCACGTCTGGCTCGCACTCGACGGCGATGACGGGCCAGTCGTTGGTTTCGTCACTGCCGTCAGCGACGGCGTGCTGGCAGCGTACATCCCGCTCCTTGAAGTTCTTCCAACCTATCAGGGCTGCGGAATTGGCAGCGAACTCATGCAGAGGATGCTGGCGACGCTGGCTGACGTTTACATGGTCGATCTGCTGTGTGACGTTGATCTGCAGCCGTACTACGAGCGACTTGGGATGAAACCGGCGACGGGAATGTTCGTTCGCAACTACGGCGCGCAATCAGGAAAGCATCAGTGACGAAAGGAATAGGCGCGATCGTCAGCTATCCCGGAAAATCGTCGTCTTCGTCCGGCGTATCGGCACGCGGAGCAAACTGACCGAGCGCGCCCGCGCTTGAACCCGCCGTCGATCCTGTGTTGCCTTCATAACCTGCACCCGGTGAGATGCCAGTTGCGGTGCCGGTACTGGCGGCTACACCAGCACCCGATCCAGTGCTCGAATCGAGATACACGTCGTCGTGTGGCTGGGCAGCGAGTCCGGTTGCGTCAACAACGCCGTCAACGATGACTCGACGAGCGAAGGCAGCGTTCTCACCGGCCTTAACGACGAGACGGAAGCGATCCGGTGCTGTGCGTTCTCGGACACCGTTGGGCCATTCGTCGGTGACCTGGACATCGGCGATCTCCGCCACGCGGTTTGCTTCATCCCGGTCACGCGCAGCGATCGTGATATCGTCTGGGTCGAAGCCCGCCGCCTTCAGGCCCTG
>JBGSWU010000352.1:0-4228 GCA_041751795.1 Thermomicrobiales bacterium | reverse complement strand
TCAGTGTTCGTCAAGAGTTAGTCGAGTCTGGTCGTCGTTGCTCCGAATCATGCTGCCGGTTCCGGCGAAGGAATGACCGGTGGTATGACGCGTCGGGAAACGACCTGGTGTCATCCCCGCGTTTGTCGTGCCAGCAGATGTTCACCGCGAGGGCCGACTTCCCGCTCATACAGCGTTTGCTGCTTACGTCGGGCTTCCAGGTGCCGCTCGTGATGGTCCCGACGTGGTTGAAACATTGTCCCGCCGGTCATCCGTGGAAGTTCAGCGATCGTTCCGCTGTCTCGCAACGCGACCAACGCTGCACCACGGAGCGACGCTTCAGGCGTGTATGACGCGACAACTGGTTGTCCGATCGCGTCCGCCATCATTTGTAACCACGACGGTGACTCACGTAATCCCCCGCCACTGGCGACGATCGTTTCACCGCCACGTTGCAGCGCATCGTACAGCGCAGCAAAGCGATACGCGATAGCCTCCAGCGATGCCTGAAATATGTCCAGTGGAGTCGTGTGATGTTTGATCCCCGCGAAGGTCGCCGTGGCATCGCCAACCCAGCCGAGCGAGCGCTCGCCCGACCAGAACGGCAGGACGATCACTCCATGCTGTCCCGGTTCGCGAACAGCGAGTTCGCGTTCGAGCGTCACCTCATCGGGCAGCTTCACCGTGTTCCGCAGCCATTCATAGACGCTGCCGCCGTCCGAAAGCGCCCCACCCGTCAGACTTCGCTCCCGATCGAGCCGGTACCGCCACAACCCGTCGGGGACAGGCTCCGGCTGGCGTTCATCCGGGTTACAGCGCCGCAACGCGCCAGATGTCCCAACCATCAGAGCCAGCAGATCAGCGTCAACGCAGCCAGAACCGACGTTCGATGCCGCTCCGTCGCCGATCGGCGCGCTCCAACGAATTCCCGCCAGCGCAGGCCAGCGTTTCGCATACTCTGTCGTCACCGCTGGAAGTAATTCCGGGCCAGCCAGGAATTCGCCGAGCATCTCCGGCGCGACGCCGAGTGTTTCCGTCAACTCCCGGTCCCAGTTGCCGGTTGCATGGTTGAACAAGCCGCTGCCCGATGCCATCGAGACTGACGTTGCCGTTGTCCCTTGCCAGGTTGAAGTGCAGTACTGCGCGAATGAAACAAAACCACCGGCGCGGCGAAACAGGTCGGGCTGCTCCTTGGAAAGCCAGAGGATCTTCGCTGGCAGGTACGAAGGATGGAGAATGCATCCAGTCCGTTGGTGCACATCGTGGCCGTCGAGCCGATCGCGCAACGCGAGCGATTCCGGCTCAGATCGCGTATCGGCCCAGGTCAGCACCGGTGTCAATGGCGTTCCCTGAGTGTCCAGAACAACCAGCGAGTGCCAGAACGTGGTCATTCCGACTGTCTGGATACTCGCTGCCTCCGGGTGCTGAAGCGTCGTATCGATCGCATGCTCAACCGCGACGCGCAACACTCCGGCGTCAATCTCAACAACGCCACCGGCTCCGACCGTCAGGTCGACATCGATTTGTGACAACGACTCTGGAACAAGCGTTCCGCGCTGGTCATACAATGCGGCCCGGACCGATGATGAGCCGACATCAATCGCGAGCGCGTACATTCAGACGTTGCCCACTTCTTCGACGACAGTGTCTTTCAACATCGACGCACATGCCTGGCACGCGCCAAAGATCGCCAGGTGATCGATTCGCGCTTCAAAGCCGTGTGCCTGGAGCAAACCAATCCGAAGGACATCAAATGGCTGATCTTCTACTTCCTCAACGTAGCCACAATGTAAACAGATCAAATGGTGGTGGCGATCGTCTGACAACAATGCAAAGTGACGTTTCCCATCACCAAGGTCGGTTTCGGAAACAATACCAACATCACGGAGCAGTTCCAGCGTGCGATAGACCGTCGAAATATTGAGATAGGGATACCGTTCCACGGCTGCGGCAAAAATCTCGTCAGCGGTCGTATGACCGCCGTGAGCAAACAACAGTTCCAGGATTAATAACCGCTGAGGTGTCAACCGCTGGCCGCTGGATCGCAGGCGATCGTAGAGCTGGTTCAGACCATCTCCGTTTCCTGTCACCAGGTTTGTGCCTCCTGTCTAGCGAAAATCGTCGTTTCTCTAGCATCCATTGTGTTGATTTTACGCCGCCTGCCAACCAATCGTGCTGACGGGAGAATCGACCGACCGGTGTCGGCAGTTGCTCGTGGCAAGGTTCGTGATACCTTGTGCGCCGTGGCTTGCCACTCCGACCCGGCGATACGTTCGCACGGAGGAAGTATGACGATAGCCGATCAGGTACAACGCGACCGCGGTCTGATTCTCGCGGTCGAGGACGATCCCGATATTCAGCGTCTCATCGCCCGTCGCCTGCGTGAGGCCGGGTTCGATGTCATGACTGTTCAGACTGCTGGCGATGGCTTTCACCACTTTGGAGAACGTGCGTTTGACCTCATCATGCTCGACCTGAACCTGCCCGACGGCTCCGGCCTCGGTCTCGTCCAGCAGGTGCGCTCCACGAGCGATATTCCCATCATTATCGTTACTGCCAACGCCGAAGAGCGCTCTCTCGTCGCCTGCCTTGACGCAGGTGCGGATGATTATGTCACGAAGCCATTCAGGATGCCGGAACTTCTCGCCCGCGTCCGATCGGTGATGCGTCGGAAACCACGCCCCCCTGAGCCGGACTGCCTGGTCGTCGGCTCGCTGGATATCAGCCTGTCTGAGCGACGTGTCAATCGCTTCGGAAAGGAACTCCACCTCACCCCGACCGAGTATCGTCTGCTCGTTCAGTTCGCCCGGAGCCCGAACCGGGTATTCACCCATGGTTCGTTGTTGACCGCCGTCTGGGGTCCGGAATACGCCGAGGAACCGCATATTCTACGTGTCACCTTGAACCGTCTGCGAGGAAAACTCGGCGAGCCTGGGCTGATCGCCAACCGTCCTGCCGTCGGATACACGCTGGAGCCGGACGAGTAGTCCTGCCTGACTGCGTTGTCAGAATTTGTGACGGATGGGTGATCTCCCTCGACACTCCCAACTGCTAACGTCATCGAAGTACGCGGTGGTATCACCGCAGATGTGTTACGGGAGGGTCGCAATGGACATCGGGAATGTGCGCGACGAACACGACGTACTGCTGTACGAATTCCCTTCGGGCATCAACGCTGCTTCGGGGCCCATCGCGACGACGGATTCCGAACCGCCTGCGCATCCTCCGCGTGTGCTGTATGTGATTTCGCTCTTCAACGTTTACAACAGCAAGGGCGAGAAGATCGACGGCGATGCGCTCGTCGTTCGTCCTCCGCATCAACCCGAGCGGAAGGTGCTGGCGTCGGTCCTCGGGTGCGACGAAGCTGATCTTCCGAGTTTGCTCGATCGGGGCGGTACCTGGGCTGTCCGTCAGATCGAGTCGATCGATGGATATCGTCTCATCTTCGATCCGAACTAGCGGAACACTCGTGCCGCTACCTCGCCTCTCCGATTTCGTCGACCGCTGCTGGATTCTCAAGCGACGAGAGATCGCCGAGGTCGTCTCGTCCAAGATACTTCGCGCGAATGACCCGCCGCATGATCTTGGCATTTCGTGTCTTCGGCAGATCACTGACGAACAGGATACGATCGGGTTGTAGCGGACGCCCCAGTTGCCGGGCGACGGTGTCGCGGATTTCAGCCCTGACCTCGTCGTTCGGTTCGTGACCGGGTTTGAGAATCGCGAAGACGACGATTGCCTCGCCCTTGACCTCGTGCGGAACGCCGATCGCTGCAGTTTCCTGGACTGCCGGATGTGCGACCGCTGCGGACTCGATTTCGGCGGGACCAACGCGCTTTCCTGCGACGTTCAGTGTGTCGTCTGACCGGCCAAGGATGTACCAGTAGCCGTCGTCGTCGATCATCGCCCAGTCGCCATGCACCCAGAGCCCCGGCATTCTTGACCAGTAGGTGTCCAGGTACCGCTCTCGATCGCCCCAGAAGCCGTTTGTCATCCCGACCCACGGCCCACGGATAACCAGTTCGCCGACCGCGCCCCTGACCGGATTCCCGTCATCATCAACGACGTCTGCCGCCACCCCAGGGACTGCACCCGTGAACGCACAGGGCTTTTGAGGCTTAACTGTGACCGCCGCGATGATCCCACCGCCAATCTCGGTTCCGCCCGAATAATTCACGATCGGACAGCGACCCTTCCCAACCTGCTCGAACGCCCACATCCACGGCCCAGGGTTCCATGGCTCGCCGGT
>JBGSWU010000351.1:0-3360 GCA_041751795.1 Thermomicrobiales bacterium | reverse complement strand
GTCAACCGGCGTCGGAGCAGTTCCAGCTCGCGCTCTCGCCCAACGGGAAGCGCGGATTCAGGACCGATGTCACCTGCTACGTCCAAGCGCTCATCCATCGAAACTGTCCATTCCGATTTAGTAAGGAATCGGAGACAGTATAACGCGCAATGGTCGTCACTCAGGCGCTGCCGAAGCCACTCGCGCAGCGAAAGATCTTGGTGATTGCGCGATTCATGGAAGTCGAAGCCGTGACGCGTTACGGGAGGATCGACATCGGGTCGATGTAGATACCGTCCTGGAGGACAATGAAGTGGATGTGGGGACCAGTCGACTTACCGGTACTGCCCATTGGGCCAATCCAGTCACCCTGGGAGAGTCGCTGGCCGACGGAGACTGACGGAGCAACTGCGAGGTGACCGTACCAGGTAACGTACCCGTTCTCGTGGTCGATCGCGACCGCGTACCCGAGGCCATGCTCGTTCCAACCGGCGAAACTTACCACGCCACCGTCGGCGGCATGAATCGGTGTCCAGGGCGCGTTGGCGATATCAAGCCCATTGTGACGTCCGTCGAACTGTGTCGTGATCGAGCCGGTGGTAGGCCAGATAAACGACCCCGTTGCGACGTTCCCAGGGCCACCCTGCGCAGGCGATGTATTGAAGGGGTCACTGGCGGGCGCACCGCCACCGCCCCCCTTCGATGCATCTATAACAGGCGTCAATCCTGGAACCAGAATCGGCTGGCCCGGGCTCGGCTGCGAATCACCCGGGACGTTGTTGAAGCCGAAGTCCCGAATTGACGATGGATCGACCGAGAACGCCGCTGCGATTCCTTCGACCGTATCGCCTTCAACGGCCCAGTAGAGGATCCCGTCCGCTGGAGGGATGATCAACACCTGCCCGGGGAAGATGAGGAAGGTCTGTGGGACTTCGTTGGCATACGCAATCGTCAACGGATCGATTCCGTAATAGCCAGCGATCTTCCAGAGATCGTCACCCGCCTTGACCGTGTACTTTGCCACGCCACCACGCGTTTGAGGCGTCGCGTACGGGACAGTGATCAGCATGCCGGCCTCGAGGTCGGCGTCACTTCGGACACCATTTTGAATGATGTTGATGATGTCGATTGGAGCGACGCCGTAGAGAGCTGCAATCGACTCCAGCGTCTCACCCGCGGCAACCTGGTGGATCACCCCATCGAACGGTGGAACGGTCACGAGCGTCCCGGCGGGGAGCGGCATGCCAGGATCTTCGATGCCATTCGCCCAGACCAGCGTTGAGACGTCAAGTCCCCACTCTGCGGCGATGTCGATTAACGTCTCGCCTTCGTCCGCCGTCACCTGAATGATGCCCAAATCGGCAGGATCGACGATCTGGTCATCTCCACCTGTTTCGTCGTCTCCGGTATCACTTGTGGCATCAGGATCATCTGCACCGCTGCCTATGCCTTCAGTTTCGGTTGGCGCTTGCGTCGGCTGCGTACCACCAATCGTCCCGCTACCTGTTGCAGTCGCTCGTGCGCCACTCGTGGACGTTGCCGCAGCCCCACCTTCCCCAGGTCGTTGGGTTGAGCTTCCGATGATGCTTGTCGTCGTACCCTGCGCCGTCGAACCAGTTCCCTGCTGATCGTCGTCATCGCCGCCGCCTCGGTTAGCGAACGCGAAGTAGCCAAAGGCGAGGATAGCGAGTACCAGCACCGCCGCTGGGATCGCCCTCTGCCAGGCGAAGGGCTGCCCCGCACCCGCAAGGGTGGTTGGCGATGACGAACGAACATCAACGGCTCGTCCGGCTGCCTCTGAGCCAGGGAATGGTAATGGGAAGTCGGCATACTTTGGCGACCACGCAAAGCGAGGGATGAGTGGCGTTGCTGTCGTATTCGATCGCCCTGATGAGCCTGTCATATTCAACGTGGCAGACCTTTCGACAGGTGAACCGCCCGGCTGACCAACGCCGGGCGGACTACCACCCGATGATTGCCGCGATTGTCGATCTCGAGCGTCCACACGACTACTCCATCCCCAGGTTCTTCAACCTCTTTTGCCCGGTGTCAGCCCCTGCATGAACCCCGCCGAGTCCCCGTAAGAACCCGGCAACAAGGTGTCCGTACACCTGCAATCAGCATAGCATTCCGATTGCGCTTGGTCAATTTTTCCTCGTTGTCACAGGTTCGCAAGCCGAGTCTTGTCGTTTTCCCGCGTGTACGTACAATCGCTCTGCTATCCATCGTAAATCAGCGACAGGATGTCACAGAATACGAGGATTCGCGACCATACGTGTGTTGTCAAGAATACGACGCCACCATCACAATGCAAATTCACGCGATCCGTCACACAACAGGGGGCTTGGCGACGTGTACGTACACTCTAGCTCGTCAGTGCCCCCGCGATGTGGTGACCTGTCTGTGCATACACTCGGCGCAGCAGATTCAGACACCTTTATCGTCCGCGCATGGTCATAGGTGCAGCGTCTCACGTGGCGACTGATTGCGGGTCGTGCTAGTCTCCGAGCAACGCAAATCATGAACGGTCGAAGGAGGGATTAGAGACGATGGCGGTTGATACACGAACAGAAATTGGCGTCCTGCGCGAACGGGTCAAGGCGGCGATTGCTGGCGAACGAGAGCACTTGATCGAAGTCGCCGAGACGATTCGGACCAACCCGGAACTCGGCTACGAAGAGCGGATGGCCTCGCAACTACTAGCCGACCAACTTCGTGAGGGAGGCTTCGACGTTGAGAAGCCATACAAAGGAATCGAGACTGCGTTTCGCGCAACCCGCAAGGGAGGCGCTGGTGACGGTCCGACCGTCGCTATCCTCGCTGAGTATGACGCACTGGCGGGAATCGGCCACGGCTGCGGCCACAACCTGATCGGTGGTTCCGGCCTGGCAGCGGCAATCGGACTCGGCGCCGTGATCGACGAGATTGGCGGCACGGTCGTTATTATGGGCACACCTGCCGAAGAGGGTGGGGCGGGCAAGATCCGCATCGCCGAGCAGGGTGGCTTCGACGACATTGACGCAGCCTTGATGATCCACCACGCTGGTGACAAGACCGGCGCACCACTCCAGTGGCCGCAAGGTACCTGTCTCGCCGTGACAGACATCGCCTTCGAATTCTTTGGCAAGCCATCGCACGCGGCTGCCGATCCGGAGAACGGCGTCAACGCCCTCAACGCGGTCATCGAAACCTTCAACGGCATCAACGCCCTGCGCCAGCACATCGTCATGGATGCCCGGATTCACGGCATCATCACGCACGGCGGCGAGGCCAGCAATGTCACACCGAAATACGCTCGCGCTGCGTTCCTCGTCCGCGCAGCGACCCAGTCGTACGTCGCTGATCTCACGGAAAAGGTCCGCAACATTGCGCGCGGCGCGG
>JBGSWU010000350.1:0-6754 GCA_041751795.1 Thermomicrobiales bacterium | reverse complement strand
TGAACTGCTGGAGTTTCTTCGTATACCCTCGGTCAGTACCCTCTCTGAGCACCGGCAGGACATGGTGGAAGCCGCTGAATGGGTTGCGGCACGCCTTCAGCGGGCAGGCGTGCCGGAGGTGAACCTGCACAGCGACGACGGCCACCCGATTGTGCTTGGCCGCTGGCACGTCGCTGACGGAAAGCCAACCGTCCTGATCTACGGTCACTATGACGTCCAGCCGTCCGATCCGTTGGAGTTGTGGAAAACACCCCCGTTCGAGCCAACTATCCGTGACGAACGGATCTACGCGCGGGGAGCGTCGGATATGAAGGGAAACCTACTGGCGACGATCGTGGCGGTTGAAGCCCTGGCCGCCGACCTCGGGACGCTGCCGGTCAACCTGATCTTCCTCTATGAAGGGGAAGAAGAGATCGGCAGCCCGGGCTTGCAGGCATTCGTTGCCAGAAACCGGGAGCGACTGGCCTGTGATGTTGCGATCAGTGCCGACGGCGTGATGTACGGGGTCGATGCCCCATCGCTGCTGGTGGGTGTCAAAGGAATGGCCGCATGCCAGATCGATTTGCGGACCGCCGCTGGCGACCTCCACTCCGGGTTGCATGGAGGAACGGTACGCAACGCGGCCCGCGAGATTGCCCACCTCGTCGCGAGTTTCCACGATGCCGATGGCCGGGTCGCTGTCGAAGGGTTCTACGACCAGGTTCGTGACCTGACCGAGGAGGAACGCGCCGAAATTGCAGCCGTCCCATTCGACGAGGCGATCTACTTCCAGCAGGCTGGCGTCGAAGCGCTGGCAGGCGAGGCTGGCTACTCGCCACTGGAGCGGCTTTGGGCACGACCAACGGCGGACGTCAACGGCATCTGGAGCGGGTTCCAGGGGGAAGGCGCCAAGACCGTTACACCGAGCCAAGCGCACGCCAAGATCACTTGCCGCCTGGTCGCTGACCAGGACCCAGTGAACATCCTCGATCTGATCGAACGCCACGTTGCGGTCCACTGCCCACCGGGCGTCACGGCGACAGTTCGCCGTCGTGCCGGGGGATCGCGCCCCTACGCCATACCGCGCGACAACGATGCCCTTAAGGCGGCTGGGCAGGTGCTGCGTGGCTTGTATGACAAGGAACCGCTCGTTACCCGAGTCGGCGGCAGCATCCCGATCGTTGAAGTCTTCAAACGGCAACTCGCGGTCGAGACGGTCGTCATCGGCTGGAGCATGCCTGACAGCCAGATCCACGCACCGAATGAATGGTTCCGGATCGAAGATTTCCGAATCGCTCAGCGTGCCTATGCATCGCTACTGGAAGCACTGGGGGCGTAAACCCACTGGCTGTCAGGTCACAGCGATCGTCGTGAAACGTCATGGTCTGGCCATCTCCTGGCTCTACCGCTGATCCGTAAGGCACGCACCGCGCTATCATGCGCTGGAGATGACGGCTGCACCAAGCGAGGCGGGGGCGAGGAATGGACGATCAAGCAGAGACAGCGACGGCGACAACAGCCAGGCCAATGGCGGCAACTGGTGGGAACTGGGACATAGCGATTGTCGGGGGTGGGATCGTCGGGCTAGCGACGGCGAGAGAGATTCTGCGGCGCAAGCCGGGAACGAGGCTGGTCGTTCTCGAAAAAGAGAACGAGATCGCTCAGCACCAGACCGGCCACAACTCTGGCGTTATCCACGCCGGAATCTACTACGCGCCAGGCTCGATGAAGGCAAAACTCTGCGTCGCGGGTGCGGCCGAGATGATGCGCTATTGCGATGAGAAGGGCATCCCGTGGCGACGCTGCGGGAAACTGATTGTGGCCACGGATGAATCGGAGTTGCCCCGGCTGGCCAGCCTCTACGAGCGAGGGCAGGCTAACGGGGTGCCGGGCCTGGAACTGGTCGAGCAGGACCGCGTCCGTGAGATCGAGCCACATGTGCGCGCTGTCCGTGCGATCTGGTCACCGAATACGAGCATCGTCGACTACGGACAGGTCGCGAAAGCCTACGCTGAGGACATTCATGAGTACGGCGGCCAGATATTGACCCGCCACGAGGTCCTTGCCTTCAGTCGACAAAACGGCCGGACGCTGATCAAGTCGACTGGCGGGTTGATCGAAACGTCGCGAGTCATCACCTGCGCCGGGATCTACTCCGACCGCGTCGCCCAGTTGACCGGTGCCAGCCCCGAACCGCGGATCGTCCCGTTCCGAGGCGATTACTACATCCTGAATCCCAAACGACGGGACCTGGTTCGAACCAACATCTACCCGGTGCCGGACCCACGCTTTCCGTTCCTCGGCGTCCACTTCACGCCGCGAATGAACGGTGATATCTGGCTCGGCCCGAACGCCGTTCTTGCGTTCTCACGCGAAGGCTACCGTTTCCGTGATGTCCGGCCCAGGGACGTCGGGGAACTGTTCACCAACGGCGGGTTCCGTCGATTCGCCCGTCAGCACTGGCGGACGGGAATGACCGAGATGGCACGCGACCTGTCGCGCAAGCGATTCCTCACCTCGCTCCAGAAGTTCATTCCGGAGCTGACGCTCGACGATCTGCTGCCTGGCCCGGCTGGCATCCGCGCTCAGGCGCTGACAGCGGATGGCAAACTTGTCGACGACTTCGTCATCGATCGCGGCGATGGAGTACTGCACGTTCGTAATGCACCGTCACCGGCTGCGACCTCGTCGTTACAGATTGGCGCGATGATCGCGGATGCGGTCGAGGAGATGTAGCGCACGGCTGAATACGGTGCGGAGAATTGGAGGTCGTTATGAACCATGACCCACACGACGGACCAGATGTGATCACGCTTCCACCATTAATCTTTCTGGCTGGGCTGGGGTTGTCGATTGTTGGCCGGATGATCCGCCGATTGCCGATCTTGCCGACATGGCTGGCGGGACCACGACGGAAGGCTGGAATCTGGCTCATTATCGGCGGGTTCGCGACAGCGTTCTGGAGCGCCCGGACGTTCAAGCAAGCCGACACGACCATCAATCCGCACGAGCAAGCGTCCGTCCTCGTCGACAGCGGACCGTTTGAGTATTCTCGTAACCCAATCTATGTCGGGGCGAGTGCCGTCTTCAGCGGAATCTCACTCCTGCTCAACAACCTCTGGGGCTTTTTGATCCTTCCTGGTGTGCTGGCAGTCGTCCAACGCGGAGTCATCGAGCGCGAAGAAGCACATCTGCGTGCCCGGTTCGGCGAAGCATACGAGGCGTATACCGAGCGAGTGCCACGCTGGTTCTAGCCCCTGCATCGCCAGTGAGCGGATGTACACACAAACGCGCCGGAGATTGCGGCGCGTTTGTTATCTACGTTGAGGTTGTGTCGTTCAGCGAATGCCGAGAGCCATCGCAATCGCAGCCTCGACAGCGATGAAGGCAGCAGCGACCGTGGTACCTGCCGCGACGAACGCGACGCCAACCAGAACGAGAGCGGCCAGCACAGCGATGGCGAGCCAGCCCCAGAACTGACCGTGGTCGCGAATTCTGGGTTTGTGATCGACTGCCATAGCCATCGTCGTGCTCCCCTCATGCAGCATTGCAAGCTTCGTCCGCATCAATGCGGGATCGCGGTCAGCCTCGACCGCATGTCACCATTGTAGTCACCATCCCGAGTTCACTCATCGGCTGCATGGACGAATTCAAACCTGTACATCAGGACAGGAATGGGCGATGAAAGCAAAGTGCTGAGCGATGAGTGCCGATGCTGATTCATGATGAACACGGCACGCTCTTGGCCCAACTGCTCGCGTAGGGGCGATGGCCGCAGCCTCGCCCTGCTTGCCACTCGAGCGGTCCAACACGGGCGACGTTGCGACGATCGCCCCTACGCGATAACCTGCCATCTTCTCCTCGCGACCGTATACGTAGAAAGTGCTACGTCATTGCCTTTTTCTAAGCACTTTCGACTCAGCACTCGCTACGGATGGGCAAGTTGGACATCAAGGATGGCGGACTGACCGGCCCGGGTGCGCTCGAGGGCGCGTCGCAGGGAGGGCAGGACCTCGGCTGGGGATTCGACGCGCTCGCCATATGCGCCGACGACCTCGGCCAGTTTGTCGTAGCGTGGGGCAGGTGTCAGATCGACGCCGATGAACTGGTCCTCGCGGACGGAATAGCCCTCAGGATACGCAGCCACCAGTGGGCGCTTCGTGGCGTTGTAGCAGGTGTTGTTGAGGATGACGGTCACGACCGGAGCCTGTTGCATCTGCTGCGCCCAAATCGCTGCCGTCGGTGTACCGAACATGAACGATCCATCGCCGACGAGGGCGACGACGGTCCGGTCAGGGTGAGCCAATTTAACACCCAGCGACGCACCCAATCCCCAGCCAAGACCAGAGCCGCCACTGCCGAACCAGGTGCCGTGCGTGCGGACCGGGAACTGCTTCCAGATCGTCTCATTACTGGTCACCATCTCGTCGACGACAATCAGGTCCGGCGCATCATCCTGGAGTTGGCGCAGGCAATGCCCGAGCCAGGGGATCGTGATCGGCGTCGTCGCTTCACCGGCAAGCGCCTCCGCTCTCCAATCGTCGCGCAATTGCTCATGCTGAACGGTCAACGCATTCCTGCGAGACTCGACCCGTTCACGGCTGGCACCGGTCAACAGCCGTTCAGCTTCGTTCGCGATCAGGTGTAGTGCGCGGGAGCTTTCAGCCCGAATCGGCAAGTCAACCGGGAAGGTCCAGAGCGGAACCTGCTCCTTGATCGGATCGAGATCGAGTTGAACGATGAAGGCCCCGGCAGATGGCTGGGTGTTGGTCGGGATATACGGGTAGTCGTGGTCGATCGCCAACACGACATCGGCATCATCGAGCAGCGGTCGGACATCGTAACCGAGGTGGAGCGGGTGATCGGCGGGGAAGTTCGCGCGGTTGCGCCACTCGACGACGGGCAGCGCCAGCAACTCCGCCAGCCGGACCAGCCCATCGTATCCTGCCTGAGTCCGCCCACTGTTGGCTGTCAAAACGAGTGGCCGCTCACTGGCGACCAGCCGCCGGGCGACCTCACGCAACGCGTCGGGATCGCCAGCCCCAAGTCGTGATGGCGGGAATCTCTCCGGACGATGGATGGCGACTTCACGAGCATTCGCCATCAGCAACTCACGTGGGAGCGTCATGTAGACCGGTCCTGGCGGGTCGCTGGCCGCTACCTGGAAGGCACGCGCGACCGCCTCACCGGCCTGATCGGCGCGGCGTAGCTCGTAGTCCCACTTGGTGTAGTTGCGAACGATCCCGTGCTGGTCCATCTGCTCCTGGAGCCAGTGGATGTACGATGACCTGCTGCCGCGCTCATCGGGGTTGGCGGTATACGGCGCACGCCCGGCGATGATCACGACGGCCGCCCGCCCACGCTGGGCATTGTGAAGCATGCTGCCGAGGTTCTGCGTCCCAACATCGACATGAACGAGCACCGCCTGTGGTCTGCCGGTCGCTGCGTAATAGCCGTGTGCTGCTGCCAGGGCGACGATCTCGAACAGACAGAGGACGGTCCGTGGCGTGGGCCGCCCGAGTGCTTCGAGTTTCTTCAGCGCCTCCTGAATCGGAAAGGTGTCGGTGCCTGGGTTGAGAAACAGGCACTCGACGCCCTGCGAGACGAGCGCTTCGACAAACCCTTCCGCTGTCTCGCCAATCTCCTGCCGCATGATGCTATCGGTCTGATGCTGTTGGGTGATCGCCATCTGGGAGTCCTCCCTGATTGTCTCCAGCCGGAAACGTCGCGACATTATAGGGCGGAATCGAAGGTTGCCTGCCTGTAGATGCAACAGGGCTTATGCGCGAGTTGGTGGTTCGAGTACGACGAGATCGAGGGCGTCGTTCGGCTGTTGACTGAACCGGCGTAAACACGACGCCACCCGACGAAGGTCAGCGCGATATAGGAGACTGATGGCCGTGTCGCGCAAGAGCGCCATCACGAGCGGGCCAGCTCCACTGTGGATCAGGCTCGCGTCCTCGCCGAACGTCACATCCTTGACGCGGTGCAGGCCGTTTTCGATTCCCCAATGCCCGCGCTTGAGGGCCAGCAGTGTCGCCGGTGTGCCGCGGTCCGACCCGAGACTGGTAATGCCGTATTGGACCTGCCGCTTGTTCAGGCGATGTTCCTGCCAGGTGCGCTCCAGCCGGAAAACCTGCGCCAGTCCCGGCCAGTCGACGTAGCCGGTCAGGTCGGTTGAGGCGACCAGATGACGAACCTCCTGCTGGCGTCCATGGCCACGCTCGATGGTGCGCGCCTCGCGTCGATCAAGCAGTGGCAGCGGTGGCTCGGCACCGGGCGGTGGCTCGAACAGCCAGTGCAGATCGCGCTCCAGCAGCGGCTGGTTGCCCTTGACCAGCAGGAGGTAGTCGCCGCCCGCATCCAGCACCTGTCGACACAGGCGTCGCTGGCAGAAGAGGGCATCCCCGGTCAGCACCCGACCGGTCCAGTCGAGTTGCGCCAGCAGCGCCGGGGCGACCGTGAGTTCCGCCTCCGCTTTCGTCACGGCCTCAGCATTGATCGGCTCATGGGCCAGGACCATCCCGGTCGCGTGGCAGACCGCCGTCAACCCATCGATCGGCGTGCCGGTGTCGCGATATTGGAGCTGGCCGCGCAGCGCCTTGCCATCGAGACTGATGCCGATTGGGACGTCTGCGGCTCCAGCCGGCGGCGCGAAGTGGGCCGTCAGGGCGCGCGTCAGGGCATCAACGTCGAGTCGGACGAACAGCCGCTGCAAGGTGGATTGGCATGGCGTTTGGCCGGATCCGAACCCGAGGCGGACGAGCACCTCGCC
>JBGSWU010000349.1:0-6704 GCA_041751795.1 Thermomicrobiales bacterium | reverse complement strand
AGGGAGAGTCCACCCGGGTGGACTCTCCCTTTAACGGAATGTTATGTCACGGCGAGCGTTTGGGCTTGTCGGTGGTCGATTCGGTCAGTATCGTAGGAGCAGACCGTATGGAATGTGTCCGTGATGGACGAAATGAGTCGAGCGATGAGCAGTTCTAATCGCCCTGCCCGACCGGATGCCGCATCGATGACGGCAATTCGCGGCCTGTTGGAGCGCAACCTCCTTACGCGAGCGGTCGCACTTTCTGAAACGCGCTGGCCCGGGTCCGGTCCGGTTGTTGAACTGGCGCACGAATGGGCAGTCCTCTCGCCGAGTGCCCGGCGGGAGCGGCTCGCAGCGATCGGCCCTGAAGAACTTGGACGGCTGCGCGGTGTGGCGCAGCTCCAGCCCGATCTCGCGCGAGTCCTCGATGATCTCGAATCCCGTGGGATTATTCCGCCAGAGCAGATTGGTGACGGCGGCGGCGGGGTGACTCCTGTCCTCGAACAGTCGTCGACGATGGAAGAAGCCGTCGCCGACGCGATCGTCGACTACTCCGAGCAGGGTCTGCAACACCTTGCAGGCAGTGTTCAGGAGGATCTTCCTCCGCAACTTGAGGCCGCAGTCGCGTCGACGACTGCGGCAAGTGCAGCGGTAGCGGCAGCGGCAGCCGCCGAGGTTGCACGCTCGCGCGCTGTCCGGGCTCCGATGGCGCCGGTTCCGATGCCGGAACTCGATCTTGGCTTGCCGTCGACCAGCGAGTTTCTGGCAGGAGAGGCACAACGACGGAACGATGCGAATAGTCTCGCTAACAGCATTCTCGATCGTGCTCGATCGCGAGTCGATGCAGCCGCTGAACGACTTGTGGCGTCCCCTATGCGGATTGTCGAACCCATGCCCGCTCCAGTGGCCGTCGAACGACCGGAAACGGTCCCAGTTGAGGATCGCGTCCGGGTTGAATTGGGCGACATTCCAGTTACGCGAATGTCGACCCAACCGAAACAGTCCACCCGGGTGGACTCTCCCGTCGACCGCGATCTTGAGGAACGAATCACGTCGTCGCCGATCCTCCAGTGTGAACCACACGAGATGCTGCCATCTGTCGATGACCTTCAGACCGTGGCTAACTCGACCAATCGCCCCTTAGTGTCGTTATGTCCAGGGGAAATGGGTTCGCGGGCCTTCTTCGGCGGGTTGGTGCGAGAGGGGAGGCACATCGAGCCTGAGGCTGGTGCATTTCCGATCGCATTGAGTGAACGTAGCCTGATTGTTGTGTTCGGACGATTGTATCCGAAGACGGTCAACCGGTTGCGTGACGGATACTGCGACATTCCCGGCACACAGGCGACAGTTCGCATCCATCCGGATTGCCGGGTCGTTCTGCTTCCGAAATAGCGTTTCGCACACAAATCGACGCGGGAGGTTCCGACTCCCGCGTCTTCAAGTTTCATGCTCTTCAGGCATTATCAGGGGATCTACCCCACAGTGTAGGAACACTGTATTGTCATGCCGGACTACCACCGGCGTGAGAGCCATTTCGACGGTCGACTGTCGTCATACTATCGAATATTGGCGGTGCTGTGCTGACCGGTACTAGCGAGCGGGGCGATGGGAACGATCGACTGTTGCCCCGGCTCAAGCCGCCGGCCCAGTCCTGTCTTCGAGGAGTGGACAGTAGGCCCAGAGTGAATGGCTACTGTCTGCGTTGCCGTGGTACCGCGTCACGTGCACTCCTCCTTTCCATTCGCGCTTCAAGCGTCGCTTCTCCTGATGATGATACACCTCCCGTTTGTGATTAGCAACAAGCGACCGGAATATCGTCCATTCCGCGGCAATACTTCGTGAAAAAAGCAACGATACTGCGCAAACTTACGCTTCAAGTTGCTCACGAACGCGCAACTGGGTGAGCGATTCCGCGAAGGCGGTTACCGTTTTCGCAACATCGTCCTCGCTATGGGCGATTGACGTAATACCGCGACCGCCGAACAACGCGATTCCTTGCTGGAGCATGCTCAGGTTGAATGCCTGCGCCAGATCTCCGGGCATGCCCTCGCGTGCAACTGGTACACCAGGCAGCGGTGCGCGGAGATCGGTTTCCGGCGGGAGTGTTTCGCCACCGAGGGCGAGTCGGAACATCGAGGCGTCGCCATACGCGCAGCCGGGAATACCTTCTCGGCGCAGGGCGGCATTCATCCCACTTCGGATGGCGGCGGCGGTCGCCGTCGCCCGTTGCTGGACGGACGGATCGGCGACGTGCTTGAGGCAGGCGATCCCAGCTGCTGACGAGAGTGGGTTAGCGTTGTAGGTCCCGGGGTGACCGATCTTCGGACGGCCGTGACGCTCGCGCGCATCGAACGAGAGAACATTCATCACATCCGTGCGACCGGCCACAGCACCGCCGGGAAGTCCACCGGCGAGGATTTTTGCCAGCATCGTGATGTCGCCGTGCTCGCCGTACTTTTCCTGTGCGCCACCCGGCGCCCAGCGGAACCCACTGACGACTTCGTCCACGATCATCAACGCCCCGGTTTTTTCGGTTGCCTCACGAATGGCACGCAGGAACGCGCCGGGATCGGGGAGAGTAAAGAATCCGGGATGGCTGGTCTCGATGATGACAGCGGCTGCGGTCTCGTCTGCGACGGCGGCATCGAGCGCATTGATGTTCCCACAGGGGATGATCGTCGCAGCGGATTGCAACGCCGCAGGAAGCCCCGGCAATCCTTGGGCCCCGAACGTCGAGTCGCTCCAACCGTGGAAGTGACCGTCGAACTGGACGATCCGCGTCCGTCCGGTCCAGGCTCGGGCGATACGTAGGGCAAGCATTCCAGCCTCGGTGCCGGACGCAGTGAAGCGAACCAGTTCGGCACCGGGGACGATTGCGCAGATGCGCTCGGCCCATTCGAGTTCGAGCGCGTGATTGCCGCCGAGGTGCGTGCCCCGGGCCAATTGATTGCTGACCGCCTCGATAACGTCGGGGTGACCATGACCCAGGATCAACGAGCCGTGGCCAGTCACAAAGTCGACATAACGATTACCATCGACATCCCACTTGTATGCACCCTCGGCCCGATCGATGCAGAGTTGGAACGGCTCTGCATAGCGACTGTCGTGGGTGACCCCGCTAGCGAAGCGTTTTACGGCATGTTCGTGATGTTTTTGCGAACCAGGGTGACGCGTGATGAAGTCGCCCGCGATCGCCTGCTGCATGGCAACAATAGATGCAGTGCGTTTTTCGTCCCTGAGAACCATGTTGATCTCCTTTCCCCGATCGTGCAGTGTGGTTGGCTGGCAGCACGCTAGCATCCGCGGGAAGGGAGGGCAAGAGGGTAGGCACGTCTTTAAACGACCGGAACGATGTTCAGTTGGGTCTGCGACCGAACTGATAGCACAACCGATGCTGATGTTGGAGTCCACCCGGGTGGACTCCAACACCAGCATCGGTTGGCATACTTTGTTGAACGTGGGGAGTGTGGCTGGATGGTGGGATGAGGTGGGCTGATGGTTGCCGAGCGGAAACTTCAGCTTACCCATACCCGCATTACGTTGATACAGGGTGAGCCAATCGACCATCCACGGTCGGCACTGTACGCTGCGGTGAATGCTCGCGGTGTCCTTGCCACCGGGTTCGGTGGGGCGATCCGGCTGGCCGCGGGCGGCGAGGTCGAACGGGAATTGCGTGGACAGGGGCCGCTGCTCGTCGGCGAGGCCTATGCGACGGGGCCAGGGTTGCTATCCAGTCGAGGGGTGACGCGGCTCGTCTTCGGCATCGTGACTTCAGAACCGGGCCGACCGCCCCGCCAGGATGCGGCCGAGAGTGCGTTGACGTCCGGTCTGGAGTTGATCGATCGGGAGCGGCTACGATCGCTGACGCTTCCGGAGGTTGCCGTGCGTGTGGGTGGGATCAGTCTGAGTCAGGCCGCGGAAATGCTCATCGACGTCCTCGGCGCGCGAATCCGGCGTGGATCGAACCTCGATGACGTCGTCATCGCCGGTCTGCACTCCGAGTATCTGCGTGCCTGCCGTGCGGCGTTGACGGCCATGGGGGCGACGGACCCTTAAGCGACAGCTGAAGAAAGGTGCGCGACGCGGTGGCGACATTCGTTCTGGTTCACGGGATGTACGCGGGTGGATGGTACTGGCAGAAGGTCCGTCCGTTGTTGCAGGCGGCGAATCATGACGTCTTTACGCCGACGCTGACCGGACTGGGCGAGCGTGTGCACCTTGCACGACCCGACACCGACCTCGACGCGCATATCGAAGACATCGTGAATGTCCTGGTGTATGAGGACCTGCGTAATGTCGTCCTCGTCGGGCATTCGTACGGTGGGATGGTGATCCGTGGCGTCGCAGAGCGAGAGCCGGAGCGATTGGCCAGACTGGCGTACTTGGACGGGTTCGTTCCTGACGACGGTGATCGTGTGCTCGACTACCGGCATCCGGCGTTCCAGCCCGACTGCGTTGAACGCGCTGGCGCACATGACGGATGGAGAATCCCAACCCTCGATGCCGCGGACGAAGATCCGGAGTTCGTCGCCTGGGAAGCTGGGCGGACGGTTCCGCATCCATTGGCGACGTTTCAGCAGCCGATTCGTCTCAGCAACCATGACGCGGACCGGTTGCCCAGCGTCTACATCCATTGCACGAACAAGCCAGACGGTGACGCGTTTGCCCGGTTCGCGTCGGTGGCGCGTAACGATGCAAACTGGACGTACATCGCGTTCGACTGTGTCCACGACGCGATGGCGGTCAAGCCGGTTGAACTCACGCGGTTGCTGCTGACGCTGGTCTAGGACCGTCCAGCGTCGTTCAACGAGCGATCGATGACCGAACACGCTTCATCCAACTCCCAGACGATGTGATTTTGACCGCGTCGGAGTTGATTGACGATCACCTGGCGCATTGAGTCGTCCGCGCTGGATAGCTGCGTCGCGAAGGCGAGGTCCGGAACGGCTGGAATCGCACGCGCCGGGTCTTGCTTGAAGCGGCCATCACGGGTGTATCCCAGCGTTACAAGCGTTCGCGCAATTGACCGTTGCGTCGCGTTTGCGCGGCGGAGTTGTGCATCGTCTTGGGGATCGAGTGTCGAAGTTATCGCGTAGAAGTCGTCGAGCCTGGACCTGAGACGAGTGACAGCCTCAATAGTTGGCGTCAGATCGACGTAGTCAGCCGCAGGAGCCACGTAATCCTCGATTGCGGCCCGGATCTCATCAAGGGTGGCGCGGTAGTCGTACGGGGCAACTGGGGCGTTGAGCGATCGCACCAGCGTCGTCGCATAGACGTGAATGTCGCGAAGCAGGATATCGCGATCTGCGATGTCGAGGATATCGTCTTCGGTGTGCCAGGCGATGTTACCGCCGCAGCCGCCAACGGGGTAGTAGCCCTTTTCTGCGACAAGATCCTGCGGCATCGTCGACGACAGCATGAAGTACGTGGTGACGCCGAGGTTGTTGAACGAGCAGTCTCCAGCGCGCAGGACATGGCCCTCTCCACTGGACTCCAGGCCGGTCACGTCGCGAATCACGTGCTGGCAGAACGCTTCGGCTTCGCTCATCCACGACACTTCCTCGTAGACGGTCGCCCAGCGACAGCCGGGGGAATCGACGTTGACATGGGCGACGCAGTTGCGCGCCAGATCATGGGCGTACTCGTCTGCATACCAGGTCGAACCAGCATAGCGCCCGTGCGAGTGACCGCTCCACCAGGCAATGCGCAGCGTTCGGTCAAGCGACTGTTCGTGCTGTTTGAAGACGCGCGCCAGTTCGAGGAGCGTTGCGTCTCCGGTCGCATTGTCACCAATGCCGACATGCCAGGAATCGAGATGGCCGTGGAAGAGGATGAACTCGTCCGGGAACCGATTGCCGGCGATTTCCGCGACGACGACCGGTATCGGTCGCCATCCAGTATCGGTGCGGTTTGAGAACGCGACTCGGACCGGGCCAGCATTCAACTGTTCGATCAATTCATCGCCGTCTGGATTGTTGATCGTGAGTATCGGCAAGGGCGGAACCCGGCCAACGGAATCGAGGTCGGGAGAACCCCAGGTCGTCGTCGTGATGCCTTCGTGGATACGGTCTCCCGGGTTGATAAACAGGGCAGCGACGGCACCCGATGCGCCGAGATCGAAACCGCGGGCGGCGATGCCGAGTCCTTCGGTCATGACGACCTTACCGCGCAGGTCGATATCGGTCGCGGTGCGCTGTTCGCTGAACAACTCGGTGGCACCGGCTGCCTGCTTGCCGGGGACATAGACGAGTTCCCCCTCTATTTCCTGTCCGCCGGTATCCGGGGAAAACGATGGCGTTTTTACTGTGTATTGCTTGCCGTTGTTGCCGAGCGTTCTGAGCGTCGCCGGACCGGGAAGGCTGATCAGGCAGGTTGGGTGATGTACCTGGAAGGAAATGTTCCAGTCTGCGAGCTTGTTTGTGATCGCAGCAACGGCTTCGGCTTCGTCAGATGACCCTGATAGACGGGTGAGAGACGCGAAGCGTTCGACGAGCGCCCACGGTTCGTCAAGGGTGATCGAATTGAGGACGTGCTGCTCGAGTTCGGCGTCATTCCAGGCTGGATTCATGGATCGGCCTCATTTCTGGTTGGCGTATTCGCTGATGCGCGAGCATTGTATGCGTTGGCTTGGGTGGTTCCATACGCAGGAGAAAGGCTGGCCTCCTGAAACGGAGCCAGCGTCGCGATCGCCGCGACCTGGGCAAGGCCAATCGCTGCGAACA
>JBGSWU010000348.1:0-15633 GCA_041751795.1 Thermomicrobiales bacterium | reverse complement strand
TCGGGGATCGGACAGGGCCGGGAACGAGCCCGGCCCCTCCAGTCGTTGTCGAAACGATGTGCTCAAAAAATTCGTGCGGGAATCGACCAGATGAACCAGCAGGCACAGCAGAAAAGCAGCAGGCCGACGACTGCCACCAGCAGGCAGTTGCGGCGGCTTCCCTGGGAGACAATCACCCGTCCTTGATCGTAGCGGACCGTGGTGAACCCGCCCTGGATCCGACCGCTGCCGAAGGGGCCTGACGGTCGTTCCTCAACGACGACCCGAGGGCGACCCGAAGAAACATCGATCACCGTTCCTTCGTCGGATGAATCGCGTTCGGGGAGTCTGGATCCACAAGCGGAGCAGAAGTCGGCCTCTGCCGGATTCTGGGCACCACAGTTGAGGCAATTGTTCACCCGTGATGGGTGTCGCTGGTTCTCGTCCACGCTCTCCCTCTTCCAAGCAGCAGATCACCGCCCGCCGATGGTGCAACAATAGCATCCAGAACCGGCTGGATGTCCAGCCAGGTCACTGATACATCAGGTGAACAGGGCGTGCATCTGAACTCGCCAGCAGCAACGAATGAAACAACGATCACGAGCGAACCAGGCGGCGCGACTCCTGGGACGCTGTATCTCGTCGCCGTCCCGATCGGGAACATCGGGGATATCACCTACCGTGCGGTTGAGACCCTGCGAACCGTCGATCTGATCGCGGCTGAAGATACGCGCGACTTTCGGGCGTTGCAACGTGCCTACCAGATCACGACTCGCGTCGTCTCCTACCACGACCACAACGAGCAGAGCCGCGCACGCGAATTGCTCCAGCGATTGCTGGCCGGTGAGAGCGTCGCCGTCGTCTCCGATGCCGGGACGCCTCTCATCAACGATCCCGGTTTTCGGATCGTGAATCTGGCAATCGAGGCCGGGATACCGGTCACGAGCCTGCCCGGCCCGTCAGCCGTCACGACAGCGCTGGCCGCTGCGGGTCTGCCGACCGCCAGTTTCCTTTATCTCGGGTATCCACCCCGCACATCCAGCAAACGGCGGACATTCTTCGCAGCCCAGATTCATCAGCCAGCCACGCTCGTCTTCTACGAAGCACCGCACCGCCTGATCGAAACACTCACCGACCTGCTCGATACCCTCGGCGATCGACCTGCCTGCCTGGCACGCAACCTCACCAAACCCCACGAACGCTTCCAGCGCGGCACGCTCAGCACGCTCCTCGCCGAGTTGAGCGCCGAAGAGACCGTCCGGGGCGAAGCGACCGTCCTCGTCGGCGGCAGTTCCGGCAACGAGCCGGTTGACCGAACCGACGTCGAAGCAACGATCTCCGCAATGCTGGCCGACGGTGCCAATAGCCGGACGATTCTCGATCATCTCACCAGCGAGCATGGGCTAAAACGACGTGAAGCGTATGCGTTGATCCTGAGACATCGTTCCGATGAGTGAGCGACACACGTCATCCGATACAGCGGCCGATGACGCGGGAATCACGGCGATCGCTGCCCGTGTCCTCACCTCGCGTCGCTATCGTTTCGTCGATCCGGCGCTGATCGAGCGGCTGGCGGCGGAAGAAATGCCGAAGGCGAAGAACCTCGCCGAGGCGGAAAAGCGCACCAAACGCCGGTTGCACCAGATCTTCGGTGCCTATACCGGCCAGCCCGATTACACCCAGCTGCTTCTCGATCTGACGACCGCCTGGGATGGCGAACCAAATGACGCGGTTCGAGCCGCCTGCCGAACAGCGATGGCGGCGCACGCATCAACCCGCGAGCGCCTTGAGATCCTCGACGAATTCTACGAGCGCATCATCGCGATCACCGGCGTTCCTGGCTCGATCGTCGATATCGCCTGTGGACTCAACCCGCTTGCTATTCCGTGGATGGGGTTGCCGGAACGTGCGTCTTATGTCGCCTACGACATCGACAGCCAGATGCTTGGCTTCATCGACGGTGCGCTGGAACTGTTCGGCGTTACCCATCGTGTCGAGCCACGCGACATCGTCACGAACCCACCCACCGATGACTGCGATCTGGCGTTGTTGCTGAAGAGCGTTCCCTGTCTCGATCAGCAGGACACGGACGCGGCCGCGCGCATTCTCCACGCAATCCGCGCCCGCCAAATCGTTGTGACGTTCCCAACCCGTTCGCTCGGCGGCCACGGAAAAGGCATGGCCCGTACCTATCACGCCCGATTCGAAACACTTCTGTCAGAGATCGGCGGCGCGTTCACCGTCGCTGGCGAAATCGAACTGGCGAACGAACTCGTCTTCGTTATCCAGCGGGACATCGCACAGAACCCCCAGGATTCACGTGACAATGAGATGGCACACTGACCGCAACCGCGCGGTTCCCGTTTCCCGCATCATGGCCCCGAAAGGATGACGATGACCTCCGACCGTCCGACCCGCCTGACAACCCGCCACGGTGAACTCGCAATGCCGGCCTTCCTGCCGGACGCGACGCGAGCGGGCGTCAAAAGCACGACGGCGGACGATCTCCGCTCAGTCGGGATTCCGGCCATCGTCGTCAACGCCTTTCACCTGATGCGGAGGCCAGGTGTCCGGGTCATTCAGGCGGCTGGCGGGGTCCACCGCTTCATGAACTGGGACGGCCCGATCCTCAGCGACTCGGGCGGGTTTCAGGTCTACTCGCTGATTCGCCAGAATCCCGACTACGGCGTCATCCGCGCCAATGAGGTCATCTTCCGCGAGCCAGGAACGAACGAGAAATGGACATTGACGCCGGAAAAGGTCGTCCAGATCCAATTCCAGCTTGGTTCGGACATCGTTGTCTGCCTCGACGATTGCACCGACGTTGGCGACGACATCGACGAGCAGGCACGCTCAGTCGAGCGGACGATCCGCTGGGCGCGGCGCTGCAAGCAGGAGTTCGAACGGCTGGTGAGCCAGCAGAAGAGCGGCACCCGGCCGCTGCTCTTTGGCGTCGTCCAGGGTGGCGCGAGTGAGGAGCTTCGCCGTGAGTGCGCGCAGGCGCTGGTCGAAATCGGTGTCGATGGCTTCGGCTTCGGCGGCTGGCCGCTGGCCGAGAACGGCGAACTGTTGACGGACGTCCTCGGCTGGGTGGCCGATGCGCTGCCGGGAAACGCGCCAAAGCACGCGCTCGGCATCGGCAGCCCGGAGCACGTCGTAGCCGCGCACGCCCTTGGCTACACGATGTTCGATTGCAGCCTGCCGACCCGCGACGCACGCCACAACCGGCTCTATGTCTACCGCCCCGGCTTCCCGGATCGCGGCCTCAAGCCCGGTGACGATTTCCGCTCGACCGTCTACATCTTCGACACTAAATACCATGCCGACCGCGAGCCGATCGACTCAAGTTGCGATTGCCCTGCCTGCCGCACCTACAGCCGCGCCTACATCCATCACCTCTTCAAGATCGGCGACAGCAGCGCAGAACGGCTGGCCACGCTCCACAACCTGCGCTTTTACACCCGGATGATCGCGGCACTCCAGCACTCGGACTGATGTCGCGCCCCCTCGCAGGGCAAGCGAACGCCCCCGATGGGGGCGGGGGCGTTCAAGTGAGGTGGGGAAGAGGAGGGAAGGAATATGCTGATGTTGGTCCCGGCCTACTGGATGAGTTGGCCGTTGGCGCGTGGTGAATGTCGCTGGTCCTGCGTTTCGCTACTCCAGTTCCACTCAGCGAAGACCATGTCATCGTAGGAGCGGAACTGCGGAGCGAGGATCGAGCGATCTGCGCCTTCATTTCCGGCGATGAGGCCCTCTCCGCTGGCAGGGTTATGGAAGGCCAAGAGGTCATCGCGGGTCGTCGCATAAGGATCTGCGCCTTCGTTTCCGGCGATCAATCCCTCTCCGCTGGCTGGGTTGTAGTAGGCCCAGACGTCGTCGTTGGTCGTCGCACTCGAACGGCCGCGCGCCTTCGGACTCGCTCCGATGACGTTGTCACCAGTTCCAGCTGGGTTGAATCCTTCACGCAGGGCTGGAAGCGGGTAATCACGACCGGATGAACCTGCTATTGCTGGACTGCCACCAAGTGAGTTCTCGTCCGCCATCTGCTCGAATGACGACTGCGCTGGCGCTGCCACGACAGACTGAGACGAACGAGAGTCATCACGTGTAAGGGTGTAGGTCGTGACACCAGCCACGAGAGCTCCGACGATGCCCAGTGCTACCGCCGCATACTTGAAGTTCAACATCGGGAATCGGTGCTTGCGAGCCGTGATCTGCATTGCCCGTGTCCTTTCGCGGCTGCTGATCCATCGTCAATCCTCGTTGGTTGACGGTGACAACAGCATGGACTAGGCGAGTGCAGCGAACATCCCGCATCTTCACCATTCGCGGCACGGGGTTGACTAGTGATTCCTAACTAGTGGGGCAATCGTGAGGTTCAGACGATCTTGTGGCGGACAGCCCAGGTCGCAGCTGCCGTCCGTGACGAAACGCCGAGCTTGTTCATGATGTTCGTCACGTGGTTGGCGGCAGTATGGGGAGAAATCGAGAGCGTTGTCGCGATCTCCTGGTTCGATTGGCCTTCGACCAGCAGGTGGATCACCTCGACCTCGCGCCGGGAAAGTCCGGCGTCCGATTCGGTCCGCAGGGGAGCCTCAGTTGCTGTCTCTGTCGCGCGTGCCAGCAGTATCGCCTCTTCCAGTGACAATCCACAGCCTGCCTGCCAGGCGTCATCCCATGCTGCTGGACTGATCTGTCGCTGGGCCTGCGGTAGATACTCGTCGTAATAGACCTGGGTCATCGGTGGGATTCGCACCCCGATCGCCGCACGCAGACTGCTTGCGGCCCCAAGCAATTGCGCCACCCGCGAGGGTATGCCCCGTAGCGCGGCAATCCAGGCGGCGACTTCGATCGCCTGCGACGCATAGCGCGGGTCACGCAGTCGCAACTGAATCTCAAGAGCGGTATCGATCCGTTGTGTTGCAACGTCGAGATCGCCCTGACGCAGCGCGAGCAGCGCGTACTCGGGGAAAATGAAACCCAGTCCGACGATATGTTTCGCCTGCTCGGCACGGGCGATGGCTTCAGTCAGGCAGCGGTCAGCCTGTTCGGCCCGCCGCTGCAACACGTAGACGGCACCGAGGTTCCCGAGCGCACTACGCAACAGCCGGTCATCGACATCCCGGGCAGCGTTGACTGTTTCCTCGTAAAGCTGGGCGGCACGGTCGAGATCGGCGGACCACATCGCGGCCCGGCCCATGCCATATAAGCACCAGGCCGCACCGCGATGATCTCCAATCGACTCGTACAGTTCGTAGCCTTGTTCAGACAAGTCGTGTCCAGCGGCGTAATCTCCCTGACTTGTCGCAAGAAAGCCAGCCAGGAAGAAGGTGTATCCGCGTAGCGCTGGAGTGGCAGGCTGACGACTCGCTAGCGCGAGATCGCACCAACGTCGCGCCTCTCTGTAATAGCCGAGCGTTTCCCAGCAACTACCGATCGCCTGAATGAGTTGGAAGGCAATATCAGCGTCGTACTCGACGGACCAGGTGAGTGCGCTCCGGAGATTTCCAGCCTCGATCTCGCTGCGTGCGATCCAGAGCGTCGCGTCGGGGCCAAACAAGCCGACTTCGGCGTTCTCGAATGATCGGAGAACATACTCGGCGTGACGCCGTTGAACGGCCTCGATATCGTCCAGATCAGCAAGTTGTTCCAACCCGAATTCGCGGATCGTTTCCAGCATTGAATAGCGGGGGCTACCATCGGGCTGCGCCACCTGACTGACGAGGCTGTGGTCGATCAGCGCGCTTAGACCGTCCAGCACCTCCTCTGATCGATCGTAGACCGCCTCGATTGCATCCAGCGTGCAGCCACCAACAAAGATTGACAGGTGCCGGAACAGCCGTTGTGCTTCCAACGGCAGCAGGTCGTAACTCCAGCCAATCGTCGAACGCATCGTCTGCTGGCGTGACGGGACATCGCGTGGACCAGCCGTCAGGACCTGCAGGCGCTGCTCCAGCCGGGCAAGGAGGGCCGGAGGAGAGAGGATCCGCACCCGCGCAGCGGCCAATTCGATCGCCAGCGGCAACCCATCGAGACGCGTGCAGATCGCCGCGACATCCCGCGAGTTCACCGGCGTCAGCGCGAATTCAGCCCGTGCCTGACGTGCATTAGCCACGAAAAGGCGAACGGAATCAAACTGCTCGATCTCGTGAAAGGTTTGCGCCTGCTTGAGATCGGGTAGTGGGAGCGGCTCCACTTCGATAGCACGCTCACCAGACAAATGCAGCAGCGAGCGACTCGTGATCAACACTTTCAGCCTCGGACAGGTCGACAAGACCTCGGTTACGAACGTCGCAGCCGGCAGCACCTGCTCGAAATTATCGAGAACGAGCAATATCTTGTCAGACCGCAGCTCGGCGATGATGCTCCAGATCAGCGGCTCATCTGCCGCTTCCTTGATTCCGAGTGCCTGCGCGACGGCGGAGATCACCAGGTTTGGATCACCGATCGTCTGGAGTTGCACGAACGCGACTCCATCCCGGAACTCGTCCTGGAGTCGCTCGGCGACTGCCAGCGCGAGCCGGGTTTTTCCAACGCCTCCGGAACCGGTCAGGGTCAACAGCCGAACGAATGGCTCGCGAAACAATCGCTCGATCTCGGCGATCTCGCGATCACGTCCGACCAGCGGTGTCAGTGGTGACGGCAATCGGATGGAACGGTCAGATGATGCAACGAGCATGCGCAGACTCACTTCCATAGACGTGCACGGACGCGCACGTGTAACCCCTCAACATTATGATAACGCTGGATTCTACCGATCGGTTCCCGATTTCGGTATATGGATTGCGTCAGCTTTGTCTGGTGTAGTTATTCCAGAAAACCATGTCGTGCTGCCCAGGCGGCCACCGCCGTTCGAGACTCCAACCTCAACTTGTTCATGATGTTGGCGACGTGGTTCGCAGCGGTGTTCGGAGAGATGAAGAGCGCCGCCGCAATCTCCTGATTCGACTTGCCGTCGATCAACAATCGCAGGACATCATGCTCACGCGGCGTCAGTGGGTCGGAGATTGGTGGCGAGGCCGCCTGCGATGCGTCAACTTCCATGTTGAGGTCCAGATCGAGGGCGAAACGGATCGAGGGAGCCAGCGACATCGTGGTCCCAATCCCGTGAATAGCTGAAAAGCGTTCCTCGCCGAGCGTCAGTCGAACAACTGCTCTCGTTTCATCGAGGATGTCGCGCTCAGGCAGGTAGGGAACGATCCCTGTTCGCTGGCACAAGCCATCGAGAATACCCACCAGGCGTGCCGAAGCGGCAGCGTGGCCCATCGCAAGCAGAGCAGCAGAAAGCCCGGAAAATGCCAGGATGAGGTTCGTGGTGTCGCCGTACTTGCCAAGTTCCCTGACACTCTCCTGAAACGCCGCAACGGCTTCCGTATTCTCGCCACTGAGAAGGTAGACGACACCGGAGATTTCAAGCGCGTTACCGATACCCCATCCTTCAGCGTTCGCTGCCCGGAAGCCTCGCAGGGAGTCTTCAACGAGTTCGCGGGCCTTGACGAGATCACCTCGTTCAGCAGCGACGAGCGCGAGGAGAAATTGCAGCTGCGCAGCGGCTGCCGCAATTCCGGATCGTGTCGCCACGACGAGCGCCTCGCTCAGCAGTGCGTGAGAGCGATCGAACGCGTCATGCTCTTGCAGGATCAACCCGGCAAGCGTCGCAAAAGCCGAAAGCAAGCCATCGTCACGATGTTCCCGTGCGAACGCCATACCGTCTTCAAGCAGTTCCATCGCGCGATCGTCGGCTCCGGTCGTGTGCAGCAGGTGCGCGATCGAACACTGGATCCACCAGCTGATCCTTTGCTCATCCCCGCGGTTGGCGGCCATCGCCAGTTCGAGCCATTCAAGCCCCTCGCGGACCGTTCCACGTGCCTGCCAATACACGGTCAGCCCCATCGCCAACTGGCTGAAATCGCGAGTTCGGTGTGGATGTTTCGCCAGCCAGGAGAGCGCAGCACGGACATTGGCTTCCTCCGCCCGCATTGCAGGCTGCCAGCGCGTGACGGTTACGTACGCACTCGCCTGATCGACCCATGCCGGAGGAGCGATGCCGAGTACCCAATCCGCATGTCGATCCCGCATCAGCGGCCACTCACCGGAAGCAACCAATTCCTCGCGAACGAATTCCTCGACCACGTCGAGCATTGCGAAGCGTTGCGCGCCGTCGGGATGTTCGATTGTCGATACGAGGCTACTGTCAAGGAGTACTTCCAGCGCTGTGAGAACGGCATCAGGCCCGCCAACGTCATCTGGCAGAACGGCTTCCGCTGCATCAATCGACCAACCGTCGGTGAAGACAGCGAGTCGCCGCAACACCTGCTGATGATGGGGAGACAGGATCTGGTAACTCCAGGTGATCGTCTCGCGAATCGTTCGCTGGCGAGCTGGTGCGTCTCGCGGCCCATCAGCCAGCAGCGGCAGGATCTGATCGAAACGCTCCTGCATCACCTTTGGTGTCAGGACCGCCGTCCGGGCAGCAGCCAGTTCGATCGCGAGGGGCAGCCCCTCCAACCGGTTGCAGATATCAACGACCGACGCGGCGTTGGTCTCGTTCAATGTAAATCCCGAGCGCCGGTCGTTCGCCCGCTGGACGAAGAGGGCGATCGATTCGCACTCGGACAATGCGGCCAGATTCTCCGGATCGCTGGTGGGCAACGCGAGCGGTGGGACGACGATCTCGTGCTCGCCATGCAAACGCAACCGGCTACGGCTGGTAACCAGCACATTCAGCAGGTGACAATCAGCCAGCAGGTTGGATAAGAGCGGCGCAGCCTCGACCACATGCTCGAAGTTGTCGAGAACGAGCAGGATATCAGCGTCCGATAGGAACGAAACCAATTGCTCCTGGTGCGATTGGTTTCGCGTCTCGGGCAACCCGAGCGCGTCCACAATTGTCGACACAACCAGCGTTGGATCGTGGACCGAGGCAAGTGAGACGGCAACGACACCGTCGCGGAACCGGTCCTCCAGGTGCTCGGCAGCAGCCATTGCTAACCGGGTCTTGCCGACACCACCCGGCCCGGTCAGCGTGAGCAGCCGAACGTCGGCACGTTCCAGCATCTCACACACCATCGCGATCTCACGCTGACGCCCGATAAGCGAGGTCATCGGCATCGACAATGCTGGGCGTCCACCCTGTGGAAGTGCCATCAATCGCTTCCACTTCTCCTTTGACCATCGTGAGCACACCCATCATGATCACATTCATCAGTCCCGTCAAGCGACCGCGAAAACAGTGGAGCACTGGCTACCAGCGAACGATTCAGCGATGGACATGGAAACGCCCCCGCGATGCGGGGGCGTTAGCGACGATGTTCGTCTACTGGGCGTCGTCGATCAGCGGATCACCACGGACTGATTGGCGTCACCAGCGGCAAACGCGATGTCGTCACCGGGCAGGATGTTGATCTCGCGAAAGCGGATCTCTTCGGCGCTCGGTGGTTTCAGTGGCGTCGGTTCCGGCAGCCGGTGCGACTCGATGACCTGCTGGCGATCGATCGATGGGATCGGAACCTGCGGCGCAGAAGGCAACTGGTTCATCTCAATGAAGCGCATCCGCTCAAACGTTACCGGTCGTACGACGATCGAATCAGGCACCGGCAGTGTCGACGGGTTGACGACGACAGTTGGGGCAACGGTTCGCTCGGCTGTGACAAACGCTGCGGCCGTCAGGAGGCAGAGGAGTGTCACGATCACGATCGCGATACGCATGTCGGTTCGTTGCATGTGCTTCTGGGTTGCTGTGGCCTGCATGCTGTTCTCCCGTCTCAATGGGGGTGCGAACACTGTTCAAGACCGGTAGCATGCGCCTGGAAACACGACAGAACATCCCGCGAATTCATCATTCGCCGCTAATATCTGATAGTGATTTACCGCTAGTGGAGAGACACGGGTAGTCAGATCAACCCGTGCCGGACGGCATAGGTTCCAAAAGCCGATCGCGAATCCCGCTTGGAAGAATCGCACCGAGCCAGAACAATCATCGAGTCGAAGCGATTGCGAAAGGCAGCACCTACTGGGGAGTAGAGTAAGGACGCCATATGGGAATGAAGAAGAGGAAAACCGCGTCCATCCAGACCCAATTTGATGCGTACGACCAGCGCCGAGGCGATCTCACTCCGCTGTTTGCGCTCTTGCGCGATGCGTATCCGATCCACCAGGTGCTCTATCTCGGTTCCTACATCCATATCACCCCATCATTCGTTTTCCCGAGCGTTACCTACGTCGACACCGATCCGCCAACGCGACGTTTCTTCAACGAGCGGGCGGAAGTCGACGCTCTAGTCTCCCAGCGGAAGCAATACGAAGAATTACCTGACATTACCTTTCATCCAGATGACTACACCACCGACTTCGGCGCTCCGGCCGCTAGCTTTGATCTGCTCATCTCGCTCTATGCCGGATTTGTCTCGCAAGCGTGTAAGCGCTATCTGGCACCCGGCCGATGGCTGATCGCCAACAATAGTCACGGAGATGCCAGCATGGCTTCGATCGATCCCGACTACGTGCTCTCCGCAGCCATCACCGGTCGTGGGGATGGATTGAGACTCGAAACCGATCATCTTGATCGCTTCCTTATCCCCAAAAAGCCCATCACGGTGACTCGGGAGTTGCTTGAGCAGACGCGGCGGGGAATCAGCTACACGGTTTCTCCCGCTGCGTACGTCTTTTCACGCCGGTCAGCTGAGACCAATACCCCGAATGAAGCGTGCGATCACGGCAGATCGCTGAATGAGATTTCGTGCGGCAGGTATCATGAGCGTGGAATGAGTGAGGAAGGAAGAGCATTGGCTGACGAAACGACGATAGAGGATCTAAGCCGAGACCAGGCCCAGGCCCAGGCCGAACTGGAAACCACCGAACAACCCGAGGAACGTACTCCACCAATAATCGAGAAGCGCGCACTCGTTGTCGTCGCCCATCCGGACGACGCTGAATTCTCCTGTGGCGCGACCGCCGCGAAATGGGCGCAGGATGGCTGGGAAGTCTCGTTCCTGATCGTCACTGACGCGACAGGCGGCGGCGATGACCACGCAACCGACGTCGGCCCGGCAGCGCGAAAAGTGATCGCCGATACGCGAAAGGCGGAGCAGCGGGCCGCTGCCGAGGCATTGGGCGTCGGATGCGTCGAGTTCCTCGATTATCCCGACGGTCGGATCGAATCGACGCTGGAATTGCGACGCGACATTGTCCGCGTCATGCGGCGTCTCCGCCCGTGGATCGTCGTTTGCCCCAGCCCGGATCGACGCTGGGACCCGTTCTTTATTGGCCGACATCATCCCGACCACCTGGCCGTCGGGACGGCAGCCTCAGCGGCCGTCTACCCGGCTGTTCGCAACGCCTGGGATTTCCCTGAACTCCTCGACGAGGGACTGCTCCCGTGGCGAGTCCGTGAACTCTGGGTCGTCGGCGCGCCAATCTCCAACCACTTTGTCGATGTCAGCGAGACCGTCGATGCCAAGATCGAGGCATTGCGCGCTCACCAGTCGCAACTCGGCCAGCACTTCGAAGAAGTCGAACGCTCCGTGCGACGTGGACTCGCGATGATCGGTGCCCGCCACGGCGTCGGATCGGCTGAAGAGTTTCACCGCGTTGTCATGGGATAGCATCGAGAAAGGCTGGCATTGATGAGCGACAACGCTGATCTCGACAAGGTGCTATCGGCGCGCAGCATTCTGATCGTCGGGGCACATCCCGACGATCCGGATGCCTTCGCGGCCGGGACCGTCGCGCGCTGGACGGCAAGCAGAGCGCGGGTCCGCTATCTGGTCGTGACCTCCGGTGACAAGGGCGTCCCAAACGACGAAATTAATGACCCGACGCGCTACATCGCGATGCGGGAAGAAGAGCAGCAGAAGTCAGCGGCAGCCCTCGGTGCCGAGGATGTCGTCTTCCTGCGTCATCGTGACGGCGAGGTCATGGACTCGCTGGAGTTACGTGGTCAGATCGTCCGGGAAATTCGCAGGTCAAAGGCTGAACTGATCGTCACCCACGACCCATTGACCCGGATGTTTCGCCAGCACCCCGATCATCGGGCAGTCGGCTTCGCGACGCTCGCCGCAGCCTTCCCGTCCTGCCGGTTGGCGAGTTTTTACCCGGAGCATATTGCCGATGGGTTGGAGCCGCATTCCGTCCACATGCTGCTGCTCGCCGGCGGTGACCCGGCGGACTGGAACCTGTTTGTCGACATCTCCGAGACGTTCGAACAAAAGATCGCTGCCCTGACCCTTCACGAGAGCCAGGCATCAGCCTTTGTCGGTGGACTTCGCGCCCGGATGACTCAACGCGCGATGGATATGGGTTCTGCTGGGAACCTCGAATGTGCGGAAGCGTTCACGTTTGTCTGGCTCGACTGAGTCGTCTGAACACCCAGCGATCATCGTACATCACTATACTAACGCTGGGTGGGTCTCCTCACGTATCAGGTAGTGAAACACGATACAATATCTGCACGCACATTGGTTTGTTTCAAGCGATGCGCAAGCGGTTGCCGGAACGCGTTTCTGTCCATGAGAGTAACTTCTCAACGATGACATGCTGTCACGGATGGGAACCACTCTCTTCCCACTCACCCCTCAGCATGGACAGCGTGACGCAAGCAATCGTGGCCGAAAGGGGTGAGGATGTCCGACGAATCGTTTCCAACACAACCGGTAATCAACGAACTCGTTGCTGCATTTGAGGCCGTATCCGAAGAAGTCATCTCGCCTGATGGAACCGTCCTGCTTGGAGAAGTCTCGTTACGGTCCCTGATGCTCGACCATCTCGACGACGAGATGCGCGGGTGCACCAGCGCTTCGGAGCCGCTGCTGGCAATCTCGGACGCCGAGTCCAAGGTCCTCGACCACTACACACCCCGCCGGCCCGGATCGCCGGACTGGGACTGGACGCTGGATGCATTCAGAATCGGCGATCGTGGTTACATCGCGATGATCCACGAAGACGATGATGACGGTCCAGGCCAGCCGATCTACGGCGCATGGGAGCCGTTCGATAGCCAGGCGGCGTTTGAAGCCTGCTTCATCGCTGTTTACGAACGATACCTTGAACCGATCCTGTTCGGAACCCACCTCTGGCGTGGCGAACTCGTCTCCAAGGATCTGCTCGAACGTGCCCTCTGGGCAGGACTGAATCGCGCCGACACCTTCCGCTGGGAACAGTTGCGCGAGTACGCCCTCCCGCTCGACACGATGGCTGGCCGCCGAGCCGTGCTGGAGTATTACCTGGGTCACACGCCGGAGCCATAGCAGATACAGATTGTCGTCGGGTGGGCAGTCTCGACGATCGAGACCGGGTCGGTTTGGCTGCGACAATCACGTGGTTACAGCACCCAGTCGCGCTGTCGCTCCCAGTCGGCCAACGCTCGCTCCTGACTGGGGCTGCCGATGGCGCCAGGAGACAGGGCGCGTAACTCGGCCAGTGCGTCTTCAAGGCTGCATCCGTCACGGATGAGGCGAGCGGCGAGGACTGTCCCGGTCCGGCCCTGACCGACGAGACAGTGGACCGCGACGGGGCGACCCTCGCCGATGTGAAAGTCGATAAAGGCGAGCGCATCTTGAAGTTGATCCGAATCGGGCGGTGTTAGATCTTCAACAGGCAGGTGCAGCGACACTATTCCGTGCTGGTCGAGCGCGTCATCGGGTAACGGCGTTTCTGTCAGCGACAGGAGCGCTTCGATCCCCTGTTCGCGAAGCCAGCCGAGATCGCGTTCCAACAGTTCTGCGTCGTCGCGATGACCACCTGGACGACCACAACCGGCCAACTCGTCTTCAATCAGCCAGTAGAAACCTCGCATCCGCCCGTCGCCAGCCATATGCTCCATCCGCAACCACGCCCCGATCCTGCTCAGGAGCGTACGCCAGGCGGAGCCTGCCGACATCAGCCAGCCTGGCAGGTCGATCGCCTGCCCGGATGGAGAGATGCCGTTTTCACGAGAACGATCATTCGCTGCTCGTGAACCGGACGTACTTCATGCGCTTTTTCCCCGCTCGGAGGAGGACAATGTCGCCGGACGGCTCGAACCGAGCGTCTGCATCACCAACGCGAACATCATCGAGTGAGAGGCCACCCTGCTGAGCGAGTCGGCGCGCATCGTTGCGGCTCGTGGCGAGCCCGGCCTGGATGAACAACTCGGCGATCGTGACCGGGCCGTCCAGCGTCAGGTCGATCGTCGCATCGCTGGCGAGGATCGCGGCATCCGGAGCAGCGCCACGGTCGCGGGAGAAGAGCGCGCGCGATGCTGCCGCAGCCTCATCCGCCGCCTCGGCTCCATGCGTCATAGCCGTGACTTCCCAGGCAAGAACCGCCTTTGCCTCACGCAGTGCCGCGCCTTCGACCGACGTCAGGTCGGCAATTCGCTCCTCCGGTAGGAACGTGTACAAGCGAAGAAAGCGCGTGATGTCGTCGTCGGTCGTGTTGACCCACCACTGGTAGAAATCGAGCGGACTCGTCCGCTCACGATCGAGCCAGACGGCACCGGCCTCGCTCTTGCCCATCTTCCGGCCATCGCTGGTCGTCACCAGTGGCGTGACGAGGCCGAAGGACTTGGCACCTTCGACACGGCGGATCAAATCCGTTCCCGCAGTGATGTTGCCCCATTGGTCGGACCCTCCGGCCTGCATGATGCAGCCATACTCCCGGAACAAGTGCAGGAAGTCGTAGGCTTGCAGAATCCGGTAGTTGAACTCGATGAATGACAACCCCGTCGTTTCCAACCGAACCTTGTACGTCTCAGCCGCCAGCATCTCGTTGACGGAAAAGTGTCGACCGATATCACGCAGGAATGGGATCAGTTCCAGTTTCAGCAACCAGTCGGCATTGTTGATCAGCATCGCAGGGAGATTGTCCCCGAACCGTCCACCCTCGAAATCCAGGTAGCGCGCGAACTGCGGCAGGATTGATTGCAGGTTCTGGTTGATCGTTTCGACCGTCAGCATCTGGCGCATCTCGGTCTTGCCAGACGGGTCACCGATCATGACGGTGCCGCCTCCACCGATCGCAATCGGCTGGTGGCCGAGTCGCTGGAGGTTCGCCATCAGCATGATTCCGACGAGGTTCCCGATATGCAGGCTGGTCGCAGTCGGGTCGAAGCCGATGTAGAACGTCACCGGGCCGTTCGCGAACGCTTCGCGCAACCCTGAATCATCGGTAACATCGTGGACGAAACCGCGCGAGCGAAGATAATCGAGCGCGTTCACCCCGGCCTGCGCTGCCTGTTCCGGCCCGGTGATCGTCGCAGTCATTTCGCTCATGGGTTCCTCGCTCCTGTAGCACGTGGCTGGTATCCAATAGGGTGAAATAGTAGCAGCCGGACGCGAAACATGGAACGTGAGACATCCGCCAGCGACCAGGAAACTTAGAGAACCCAGCGATTGAATGCATCGGAGATATGTGATGCCTGAACCAGATCAGCCAGCCTTTACGACCAGCCTGCTCCCAATCTCTCACGACGTGCTCGCACCCGATGGCTCAGAAATCCGCGTCCTGGCTGGGACCGCACATGCCAGCATGGCCCATGGATTACTGCCTCCCGGCAGCGTTTCCCGCGCGATCCAGCACCGGACGGTCGAGGAAATCTGGTATGTCCTGTCAGGCCAGGCCGAGATCTGGCGACGGCTCGGTGACGACGAGCAGATCGTTTCCGCGACGACTGGAACA
>JBGSWU010000347.1:0-6770 GCA_041751795.1 Thermomicrobiales bacterium | reverse complement strand
GCAGCGTCGCGAGAGCCGATTCGACGTCGGCTCGGTACCGACCGTCGACGAGGCGTCGTGCCAGCGGAGAGGGAGTGCCGAGGAGGATGACGCCAGTCGCATCCTGACCGAGAACGACGATGCCCGCCAGTCGATCGAGGTCGGCAGGAGCAACAGACCGCTTCAGATCACCGATTAGCGCCTGCCAGACCTGACGTCCGATCTCGACATCGGACTCCGCGACGACGAGTTGGTCCGACGTTGCTGCCTCGGGCTGCTCGGCTTGGGACACAGAATCATGTCCTTCGGAAACGGGCTGGTCCACCCCAAAGCGCAGTGCGACTGGACGACGCAGGTGGCTATTGAGGTGGCGTTCAACCAGTCCGCGATAGTCGTTGGCGAGTTTGTCGGACGCCGCGTTACTGACGACAGCAATCTCGACGGTGCCTCGCCAGTAGCGGGTGATGCGGCTGCCAGCCAGCAATCGGTCGAACGTTTCTGCGTCGAAGACTCGTGCAAGTTCGGTCAGCACGGTCGTCCAGATCGCGCGCCCACTGACACCACCGGGGAGCCGGACATCATCAACGGTGTCGTCCGCAGTGGTCGCCACTTGCGAGGTCGCTGGTGAATGTGTCGTCACCGACGACGTGGACGCCGGCGCATGCCGGGAGTCTGTCGCCCAGCGCGAGGTGATCTCGCGAATGCGCTTCGGCGCGACGAAGGCTGAGCCAGAGGAGACCGCCTCACGCATCGCGGCAACGACCCACTCGGCACCGGTCGATCCGACGGCACGAGCTGGAGGATTGGCATCGCGTTCCAGTTCGGCGAGGAGGTGTCGTTCGAGCGGTGTCGCTCGTCGATCGTTGGCTGCTTCGAATGTGGAAATGACCAGTGGACCTGGATCGACCACCGGCCCTCCGGCAGCGGGGTCAGCCAGACTCCGCTTTCCTGCGCTGCCGCTCGCTCGCGCCCCAACCGATCGTTGCTCATCATTGTCCCTTTCGATCCAACCATCCACGTGCCGATTCGCCGTCCCATTTGCATCCACCCGTTGATCACGGTCGTTCTTCGCTCCTCTGTCGATGTCACTGTTACTCCCACTCGTGGGTCGCCCACGTTCCAGCGACGCCACTGTCCCGTTGCCGTATCCGTTCGATTCCGTGGATCCTCGTGATTGGCCGACGGCTGAATCACCCACGGGGTTGTCTTGGACGTGTTTCTGGGTGGTCGTGCCGTTGGAGATATGAGTCGTCGGCAACCATCCATCGACCGACGGTGTTCCGACCCCCTGGTCGTTTTCGCCAGGGTCATTTCCGATGCGCGTTGTGGTTGTCGTAGTAGTGAGAATCTCTTGGTCATACGTAGTGTTGCTGGGGCCAACAATGCGTTTGCGACCTCCGTTGCTACCGCCAGCAATGCTCGACTGATTTCCGGCGAAACCTTCGTTGGTGCCAGCAACATCGACAGACGAACCATCGTTGAACGGATCAACATCGGTCTCGTCTGCGATCAATGAACCAGTGTTGGTTGTTGCAACAGAGGTTTCGTTCGGACGGTCGATGAGCACTTCCTGTTGTGTGTCAGGCAACGAGTGGGCCTCATGGCGTGGGTTTCCACTCGCCTCACTTTCGCCGGAGTCTTCACCATCGGAATTCGAGACAGCGCTCGATTTCGTACTCTTCGCTGCCGCTCCGGTTCCATTGCCCGTGGTTCTGCTTTGATGGCCTGCACGAGTTCGGGCGCTTGCGCGTGCTTCGATGGCTCGGGTGCGTTCCTGTAATTCGCGCCAGGTTGGGTCGTTACGGAGTTCGGTGAGGATCGCGTGCCAGACGTTGTCACCGTCGATGGGCTGGAAGCGATCTGAAAAGACGCGGCGAACGTAGCGGAACACCGCTGCATCTCTTTGAGCGAGTTTCGCCACGTGAAGAACGTCTACCGCACGTAAGTCCACGCCGTCAGGACGATCCTTCACGCGGTATAGATTGTGGGGCACGCGCCAGCGTCGTCCCTTGCCATCGATTCGAGTCAGCATTTCCTTGCGAATTTCGATCAGGTCGAGGGCGACGAGGATCTTGTTGATCGTGATCAGTTCGGCGCGATCTTCTCCATAGAAGTCGGCCTCAGACTGCTGGCTGGGGAACGCGAATCCACGATGTGGTGACTCGTCGCGCCTATCGGTCCAAACGGTGTAGGAGTTGAGCAACCCGACACCCTTGAGGCCGATCAACGGGGAGTACTGGGTGACGACGTTGTTCCAGTGCCAGAACCAGCCTCGACGCCTGGCGTCGACTCCAGCTCGCTTCTCGCTCGCTGTTTCATCGATCGACTGTGCTTCGGTTTCAGCAGATGACGTGCTGTCGGAGGCTCGATCCGGTTGATCAGAATCCTTACTGGTGCCGTTCATCCCATTGGCTCTGGTCCGATTGGCGGAAGCTGCCCTTTTGCGTGTTTCGGTGGCGGGCGCTGCGTCAAGATGATCGCTGTCCGGAGTGGAAACGACAGCACGATCGACAGGCCCAACCGGCACTGGTGAAACGATCGACTCCGCAGCGCCGCTGCCGCTCGTGAGCAGGTCAGAGGAATTGGAAGCGCGTTCACGCGACCGTCGATTCCCCCCGGTGTTGGCCGGGTCGGCACCATCGTCACGAACTGGCGTCGGTTGTTGATCGCGCGTCCGCCGGGTCGTCATCGTCTCCTCGATCGGATACTGGAGTGCTGCGGGAGAATCCTCCGTTACACTGGATGCAGAATAACACTCGCAACTCCTCAACTCAAGTGTACCCGCGCTTATCGTAACGCGTGGGTTATGCATTGCGTAAGTCGACAGATATCTCTCCAAGCAGAATGGCGCTTGGAGAATTCACCGAATCAACTCCTATCCGCTAGCGCAATACACGTCACACGTCTATCACATGTCGCTTGATTCATCGGCGCTTGGGGGTATACACTTGACGATAGAGGTCAGCGTTGCACGTGCCGAATATCCAGGGTCCCGATTTCTCGCAGTTCATCGTTCTCGGTTGACGCTTTGTGAGTTGCCGGCGCAGTTGCGCCAGTCCCAGGTGCTGGTTGGTTCGATGGTCCGTGTCATCGATGGTTGGGAATGATCGGGTCGTAGCTCGTCCGATAGCTGAACGGCCGATCGACGCAGAACAGGGTGAAGTCATGGCGATTGAGGTGGCGCTGCCGTATCGCAGCGATTGGCGGGACATGTCGAGCGTCCTCGACTACTGCAAGGGCAAAGGGGCGGATCGATCATCGCTGGAGGCTCGCTTTGGCGGTGGGGAGAGTTTACGCGAAACGTTGAACGCGCTCGAACAGCTCGGTCTCGTCGAGCGGAGTGACAGCGGCGATGTTCGTCTGACGGCTCGAGGTGAGGCGCTCGCGTATGCTCCGGACCAGTCCAGGCTGCGTGACCAGATGGTCGAGGCGATGCTCGGCTATCCTCCATACCGATTTCCGCTCGAACGCGCACTGGCCGCTGAGCAAACGGTCCTCGATGGGCCGTGGGTCGAGCATATCTGGCAGGTCGACATGCGCCTCGGCCAGCCGCGAAACCGTGTCGAAGAAGCGCGCACCTTCTTCTACAGGCTCGCCGATGAGTCAGGGCTTGGCACGTACCGGCGTGGTGTCCGTGGTCAAACGACACGACTCGAGCTCGCGTCCGATTTCGGCGAGCGGTTGCGGACCATTGTTTCCCGGCTCTCAGGCGAATTGCACGCTGCGGTCCCCAGCCAGAGCGATCAGCGCAGCGTCGCACCGGCGACTGCGCCCTCAACGTTACAGCCGACCCGACCTGAGCCGGAATCGTCCCCGAATGACGCCGGAAACGAACGCAGAGATGCGTCAACGCTCTCAATCACCGATCAGCCGATGGCTGACGGTTCGCAGCGACTTCCTGGCTTGCCAGAGGGGATCTCGGTCCAGGTCGACATGAGCGACTGGGATCTGGAGCGCATCGAAGGGTTCCTGCGCCTAATTGGATATCTTCCTCCGCGCTGAGCCGTCCTTCAACGCTCGCACGTCATGCCGTTGGTCACCGGACCAGCGGCATGTTCTTTCCCATGGATACCTTCATTCATCCGGCGACACAGCCTATCCGGTCATGGCTATCGTTCAGTGTGATGCAACAGATGTTAGCGGTAGTACAACAGTCGCATATTGTGGTGTGTTAGAACCAGAGTGCTTCATAGAGCGCAGTGCACCGGCGATATCTCATAGGGGCCGATTTAAGATCGGTCTGCGGTCCGTAGGTCACCGGTTGGGCACACTGCTCTGTGAACAGGGCGCAAATGCCTACGACCGTATGGACAGCGAGCCGATGTTGGACGGGCGGCCTGCGGGCCGCGGACACGTCTGAGACATGTCCCTACGCGATTGAGACAGTTCGTCAGGGTTGCAGCTTTTCCGATTATCTCGAACCTCGGACGTCAGTTCCTCTGGTGTGCTAAGCAATCGAGAGGAACGGCTTCGAGTCGTTTGAAGATCGTGGGCGTATCCGATGCCCGGTGGAATCAACGGCACGGCGATGATGCGGCTACCTCGTGATTCTTCGCCTGGCTGAGCGTGGGTCGGTTGACGATCCTGGCGACCGGGTTATTGGTGGCGACAGGACGACGCAATGTGTCTGGGTCGGGGTCATATGGGGTGGAAATGACACCGACAGTGTGAACGACTGGATTGCTTTCGATGCTTCAATGCGATGACGACTGATGGGCCATCACTGGCGGCAGCGTGGCGCACTACATATCCCAGAAATGGAACGCTCGGGGTGGACTACGGGGCCGATGTGCTGTCCCGGACGTACTGGACGCGATTGAGCCGAGCGTAGTCGCCCGCCGCGTTTGCTCCGGCGTCAGTTGGCGGCAGGATGCTACCGTCGCTGCGCAGCAGACCGGCCTGTACCTCGACGATCAGATCGGGGCTATCGGGTACTGGAACGCTCAACCGGGTGACGATGAATTCTCGCCCGCGGTTTCCGGCTTCGATCGGTGGGCTGGTCGTCAGCCAGCTTTCGGCGGTTGTTGCGTCCTCAGCCAGTGTCAGGCTGGTGTCATCGACCGGTAGCAGTCTGACGCGCGCGCGATGTGGCGTCGCGCCGCGTGGAGCATCCCAAACGAGCGTCACGATCACCCGTGGTGGGTCGGGCAGTTGGCCGGTCGTTGCAATGTCGCCGAGGTCTGGGCGGATATCGAAGCCGACGAGCTTGAATCCGTCCGGGAAGCTTAACGCTGGTAGTGTCCAGGGCAACCTATCTCGGGTCGCCTGGCCGCTGACCCAGACCTGCCAGGCGGCGGTGCCGGACGACGTTTCGCCCGATTCAACTGGCAATTGCCCTTCGAAGAGTTGCGATAGTTCAGGCGACAATGGGTTCGATGCGGTTGTGATGACATAGGCGACGCCGTTGGGTGGGATGACCATCGTCGTTCCTCCGTCGATTGGTCGCTGGATACGAGCTGACGAATCGGGTGGTCCGAGGTAGGCGAGCAGCGGGGCATGTTCCGATGGCGTTGTGACATAGACCGGGGTGGTTCCCGGTGCCAGCCGATCGACAGCCGCCAGCGCATTTCGCAGGTCGCCGTCGAAGGCGAAATAGGTGCGATCAGCGCGGGTCCAGTCCCAGTAGCCGATCAACGACCAGACGGCAGTAGCGGCGATGATGACGGTTGCCAGCGCGACGCCAATCCTCACGATGGTTTGGCCGCGGTCACGGATGATCGTCCAGCCACGATCGAGGGCGATGAGTGGAAGCAGGAAGAGGACCGGTGTTAACGGCATCAGCAAGGCCGGGTTACCTGGGTCGAGGAGTGCGGAGGGAACGCTGAAGCCGATCAGCCATAGGATTACCACTCCGTGGAGGGGATTGATCGGTCGGACGACGACGATGATGAGACCAGCGATCGTCAGAACGAGGAGGATTGGGTCCAGGAGTGCGCGTCCCGGTGTTCCAAGCGTCGGCGCGTCATGCCCGTTCCAGGCGATCGCGAGCAGCGTGTTGCCGAATCCGCCGGTGGTGTCAGTCGAGTTAGCCAGCCGTTCCGGGCGGCCATCGCCGTTCCAGTCCCGTTTGAGGTACTGGCGCAGGTCGGCAGGATCGCTCAGGCGATCGATGAGGACGGGCGCTGCGATCAGGAGCATGCTGGTCAGCCCAGCGATGAGCCAGCGTGAACCGGGTGCGGCGGTGTTGGCGTCGCCACGTCGCCAGACGAGGATTGCAGCAGCGAAAGGAGCCACGCAGAACGCCGGAAGGAGCGACGGGTGAATATACACGCCCATGCTAAAGATGAGTCCGGCGGCGATGACCCACCACCCACGCCTCCGTGATTGTTGTTGGGGGGTGCGTGGCCCGAGTCCTTCCCAGAGGCAGTACAGACCGAGCGCAGCAACGGCAGCAGCGCCGATTCCTGGCTGCGCCTGTCGACTGAGGACGAGCAGGGGGAAGGCGGTCGCGACAAGCAGGCCGCCTGCGAGTCCGGCCCATCCTCCGAGGACGCGCCGGTACCAGAGGCCGCAGACGATGGCGGCGAGGATGCCGAGGAATGCTGCCGCCAACCGGGGGCCAACGATCTCCCAGCCGAACAGCGAACCAGTTAGCCAGATCAGGGCTTGAAAAAGCGAGTCGTAATCATTGTCTGCTGTGGTCCACGGCAGGAAGATGTCGCTGGCAGTCAGGTGATCGCGGGCGTCGAGTGCTGTGCGAGCCTCGGCGACTGAAAAGCCAGGCGGTGAGTCCGCCAGTCCGGGCAGGCGTGTCAGGATCGAGACAAGGGCGGTGGCGAAGACGACGAACA
>JBGSWU010000346.1:0-7125 GCA_041751795.1 Thermomicrobiales bacterium | reverse complement strand
TGGCTATCGAATGGTCGGCTCGCCTTTTCCGGCTCATCGTTACGTCGAGACAGTGCCCGCATGTTGCCGAAGGCTGCGATCGCGACTGGGTCAAGCCCGGCCTCAGTGCCGCCCGCAATGACGACATCGACTTCCCCACGCTGAAGCAAGTGCAACGAATCGACCCATGCCTGGGACCCGGCGGCGCAGGCAGCCACCGAGCCACGGGTCGGTCCGTGGATCCCAAACGTAATCGACACCTGCGAGGCAGCCATGTTTGGCGCAAACATCGGGATGAAGAACGGACTGACCCGGCGCGGTCCCTTGGTGTAGTAGTTCTGCACTTCCCGCGTCAGTGTCGGAATTCCGCCACCACCGGTGTTGATCATGACTCCGATATGATCGGAATTGTCTGGATCGATCGTCAGTCCGGCATCTTCAATCGCCATCTTCGATGCCGCGACCGCAAACTGTGAAAAGCGGTCCATTCGCTTGGCATCGCCACGATCGGCGTACAGCGTGGGATCGAAGTCCTTCACCTCTGCAGCGATCTGGACCTCGAGCGGAGATGGGTCGAACGCTTCGATCCGCGCTACTCCCGTTTCGCCAGCCGTCAGGTTGCTCCAGAACAACTCGACATCATTCCCGATTGGCGTGACGGCGCCCATTCCTGTAACCACGACTCGTTGCACGCTCGCCTGTACCTCCTCGACCGTTTCAATCGCCCGGCGCCAGGCCGCGCAGCAGTGTTACTTCTGGTTGCTTCCGCTCAGCACCTTCGCCGAACTGTTCCTCGTTGGCTCGGATGCGCCAATTGGCAATCCAAGGTCTGCGATCGAGAGGGTTTTCACCTCGCGCTTGATGCGCTTGATAAGACCACTCAGAACCTGTCCCGGTCCGATCTCCAGGAACGTCCCGACGCCCGCATCGACCATCTCATATACCGAGCCGGTCCACTGGACGGGACGAACCACCTGTTGACCGACGTTGCGGCGAATTTCATCGACCGATGTCACAAAACGTCCAGTTAAATTCGAAACGACTGGCGTTGTGGGCTCATCGAAGCTAATTCGTCGCGCCACCTCAGTCAACTGCTGTCCAGCTCGTTCCATCAATGGCGAGTGTGACGCTATACTGATACCGAGCCGCACCACTTTTTTCGCACCATGGAGCGTGGCCAACTCCATCGCCCGCTCGAGCGCACGCAGTTCACCGGAAATCACCGTTTGCCCCGGCCCGTTGTCATTAGCAACGACGACGATTTCGCCATCGACCGACGCCAGCATGCATACCCTAGCGAGCGTTTCGTTGCTCAGGCCAATCACGGCAGCCATCCCGCCAGGGCGTTCACGCCCAGCTTCCTGCATCAATCGGCCACGCTCACGCACCAGTCGAACCGCGTCTCCGAAGTCAAGCGCCCCCGCCGATACCAGCGCGCTGTATTCGCCGAGTGAGTGTCCAGCGACCGCACTGGGAGCCACCGCGCCACCAACCTGTTGCCAGCGTTCACGCAATGCTTCCAGCGCCGCATGACTCACCGTCAGAATCGCTGGTTGGGCATTGATCGTGTCCTGCAATTCATCAGCGGGCCCATCGAAACACAACTGCGAGAGACGAAATCCTAACGCTTCATCCGCCTGCTCAAAGACGCGACGCGCTGCGCCGGAAATCTCATGCAGCCGCTCGCCCATTCCGACATACTGGCTTCCTTGCCCCGGAAAGACGAACGCGACCTGGTTTCCTGTCACACCAGGTTCGATTGGCAGCTGTGCTGTTGGCACTTTGCCCCCCAATGATTCAACAAGCTCTATGACGACGCGGTTCCGAATGGCCTCGGCATACCTCGCAATATACCAGAATTGCCGCAAAGTCACGCTGTAGCACGCGTGAGTCGTCAATTCACTTGCACCGTACGGACAGTCTACTCGCGATTGAGTGAATTCGCTGTTTCCTGCTTTACACGGTGGGACGACAAATGCGCCTGGCTGGTGACAGTTGTCCACCCAGGCGCACTGACCATGTCATAGGTTCCGGCTACTATGTTAGTCCAGTGCCGTGCGCTCCATCGCCGCAACTTCCGATGGCACCGGTGGCGCGCCGAGGAGGTCAGTGATCTGATCCTCATCGAGCGTCTCGTCCTCCATCAATCGCTGGGCGAGCGCATCCATATCGCTGCGACGCTGCTGAAGCAGTGTGAGTGCCGATTCCAGCCCCGACGTGACAAAATTGCGAACAGCTGCGTCGGCACGATCGAGCGTTGAGGCGCTCATATCGCGTTCCTGCGTCAGTTCACGTCCCAGGAAGACGTGCTGTTCACCGGTCCCGAGGTAAATCGGTCCGATCTCTTCGCTCATGCCCCAAAGGCCGACCATCCGGCGCGCCAGCTCGGTCGATTCTTTCAAGTCGTTCTGCGCACCTGTCGTCACCTCGTTGAAGACGAGCATCTCAGCCGCTCGGCCACCCATCATCACGCCGAGTCGCGCAACAAGATACTGCTTCGGGTAGTTGTACTTGTCTTCAGCTGGCGTCTGGATCGTCACACCCAGCGCCCGGCCACGTGGAACGATCGAGACCTTCCGCAGCGGGTCTGACCCCGGCGAGAAGTGCGCCATGATCGCGTGACCTGCCTCATGATACGCCACGACCAACCGGTCCTCTTCGTTCAGGAGCGCCGATCGCACCGTTCCAAGGATGATCTTGTCCAGCGCCTCATCGAAGTCAGCACGCGTCACCGTCTTGCGATTGCGACGTGCCGCCGTCAGTGCTGCCTCGTTGACCAGGTTGGCCAGATCCGCACCTGAGAACCCGGGGGTTCCACCTGCGATGTTATTGAGATCAATCGTACTGTCGAGCGGGATGCCCCGTGAGTGAATCTGAAGGATCGCCTCGCGGCCTCGCCGGTCAGGAAGACCGACCGTCACCTGACGGTCGAAGCGGCCCGGTCGTAACAGAGCCGGGTCGAGGACGTCGGGACGGTTGGTCGCTGCGACGATGATCACATCCTGATTGGCTTCGAAGCCATCCATCTCAACCAGTAACTGGTTCAGTGTCTGCTCGCGCTCGTCGTTGCTACCGCCAACGCCAGCGAACCGCTGCCGCCCCACCGCGTCCAGCTCGTCAACAAAGATGATGGCGGGTGATGCTGCCTTCGCACGCTCAAACAAGTCACGAACCCGGCTCGCGCCGACGCCGACGAACATCTCGACGAATTCCGATGCGCTGACGCTGAAGAACGGCACCCCCGCTTCACCGGCCACTGCTTTCGCAAGCAGTGTCTTACCCGTTCCGGGAGGGCCGACCAGCAGAATGCCCCGCGGCAGTCGCGCACCGATCTGGTGATACTTCATCGGGTTCTTCAGGAAGTCGACGATCTCTGTCAGTTCCTGCTTGGCTTCTTCTTCACCTGCCACATCTGCGAACGTCACATGAGGCCGTTCCGGGTCGTACATCTTCGCTTTCGAACGCCCGAAGCCGAACACGTTCTGCTGGCCACGCGACATGTTGCGACCCATGAAAATGATCAGTCCAAGGAAGAGCATCAGTGGCAGGACGCTGATAAGCAATGTCGGGAGAATCGACTGCCGCTCTTCGCTGGCCTCGATCCGGACACCGGCTTCTTCCAGGAATGGGACGAAGGTCTCCTGAACATTCTCTGGAATCGTCGTCCGGAACTCAGTTCCCTGTTCAATGTCATCTGGATCGACATCGGCTGGGACTGCCTGACCCTCGGTCAGCAAGTCTGCTCCAGTCCAACGCAGTTCCTCGTTGAACTCACCTTCGACCTTCTGGCCGGTGATTTCAACCTGTTTGACCTGCCCATTCTCAACTGCCCCGATCAACGACGAATAGTTGATCCCGACTCGGGGATCATCCTGGGGCCAGAGGAACATGTAGATATACCAGCCTGCGAGCATTGCCAGCAGCGCCCACAGGAGCCAGCCTGGCAGGCGAAATCGTGATTGTGGCTGTCCCGGTTGCTGACCGCCTCCGGGTTTTTTCGGCGTTTGCGGGTTTCGACCCGAAGGGTCCATCATTGTTGGGGTGACTCCTCTACCGTGACAGTCGGCACAAACATGCGGGTACGTAACCAACCCATGCCGACTATTGCGCGCATCGTTGCGCGCTCAGGTTCCTTCTAAGGATAATGCACGGCTCATCTTCAGGACACACCCGTGCATCGTTATCGCGAGCCACGTTCGTATTTCGCGACACTGCGGCCTCAATCGACGACATCCGCGACGATGACCACCTGGATACTCAACACCGTCGAACATGGCTGGACGTACAGGAGTATCATGCTAGTCAGATTGCCAGCCCTCCTGACGATTCCGTAATCGGCCCGAACTGGATGATGGCCCAGATGCTCGTCAGTGAATCTCCACCACCCGATAATATCGGCCTCCTCAAAGATCCCGTGTTCCGCGCATGGTGGAACGCTCGCCTGGTATCGCAGACGGCTCAGGCGGCCTTGCTCTATGGACTTCTCATCCTAATCACCGACCGTACAGATCGCAGTATTTACACCTCGCTGTATGTCGTATGTTCAATCGTGCCATCACTCCTGCTGGGACTGGTTGGTGGCTGGCTCGCTGACCGCCTGCCACAGCGCGCGTTGCTGATCGTCCTCAATCTCATTCGCGCTGGCCTGGTTGCCTCAATGCTCCGCCCCGACGCCAACCTGATAATCATCTTCGGTGTCACGCTCGGTATCTGGATTGTTCATCAGTTCTTCTCACCTACCGAATCGGCAACCGTCGCCCGGATCGTCCATCGCGATCGACTTTCTGACGCCAATGCCCTCGCGAACTTTGCATTGACCCTGGCGCAGTTGTTCGGAATGGTTATCATCGCCCCGCTGATGCTCAAACTCCCTGACGAGCGCGCGTTGTTCGCTGTCATCGCCGCGCTGTACGTGCTGGCCGCTGTCTTCCATATCCGGATGGGTCGTCTACCCGACGATGCGCCAAGAACGACGCACAAACCACCGCTCGATCTCCGGCGCGGCTGGCAGTTCGTCGTCACCGATCGCCCAGCGTTTGGCGCACTCATCGACGCCGTGCTCGTTGGCGTCGGGATGAGCACGCTCGTCGTCATCGTCCCCTACTATCTCGTCGATATCCTCGACACCGATGCTGGCAATACCGTCTTCGTCTTCGCACCTGCCGTTATCGGCCTCGTCGCCGGTCTGCAACTCGCGTCCGCTCTCGGCCGGATGATTGGCCATGGTCGACTCGCGATGATCGGGTTGATCGGATTCGCAATCTGTATCGCGCTCCTCGGTCTGATCGATCAATTCATTGAGGTGCTAAGAGAATCCCGGGTCAGCCTGGCTGGGTTAGAAGATCGGGTTGGAATCCCGGTTCGCATTTCAGCGACGATGTTGATCTCAATTCCGGCAGGATTCTTCTCGGCAGTGACAAATGTCGCGGCTCGAACCGTGCTCCTCGACCGTTCCCCGTCAGATACACGCGGTCAGGTGCTCGCGACTCAATCGACCATTTCGAACGCTATCGCTCTCGTCCCGACGATCACTGCAGGACTCGCAATCGACTTGATCGATGTGCGCCCCGTCGCCTTTGCAATCGCGCTCCTGCTTCTCATCGGCGCGATCATCGGGCGAAGAATCGGATCGGAACATCGCGTCGTGAGCGACGCACCGCTTGCCGATCCAGTGCCACCAGCTGTTGATCTGGCGCCGCCAAGTGTCCAGGATTCGAAGTCGTGAGCGATGTCGAGAAACATGATGCGGTAATCGACTTCTGGTCGCTCGCGCTTCAACTGAAACGATTGCGGCGCACTGGCTGGGTCGATCGCGGCGTGTCCGATCCTGAGTCTGCCGCTGATCACTCGTGGGGTGTCGCGCTGCTCGCATGGCTGCTCGCCCGCGACTACCCAGACCTGGACCGCGAGCGTGTCTTGGTCCTCGGACTCATTCACGATCTCCCGGAAGCCGTCGCAGGCGACGCGACACCGTTCGATCACCTTCGTGATGCCACAGGAGTCATCTCGTCAGATCACTTCACGACGACGCCCGACTACACGGCGGACACGCGGGCATCCAAGCAGCAGGCAGAGGAAGCCGCGCTCGAACGGATGTTGCATGACCTTCCTTCCGTCATGAAGCATGACATCAGGGACGCCTGGCACGAATACGAGCAGCAGGAGTCAGCCGAATCGAGATTCGTCCGTCAGATCGACAAGTTGGAAACACTACTGCAGGCCGAAGACTATCGCGACCGCGAGCAACACCTCGCAATCGAATCATTTCGGCTCGGCGCGCGCCGGGATGTCATTGAACCCGGCTTGATTGCCCTGCTGGAAGCACGGTTGCGCCAGTCGGAATAGCGTCAGACGTATCCGCCTGCTCATTTCCGTCGCGGTCAAACCGGTACTGCATCATCGGTGGGACAAACTTCCCGATCGCCAGCGCGATGAGAATACACCCGGTACCACCAACCATCATCGCCGCTCGAGGGCCAACGATCGCCGCAGTCATCCCGCTCTGAAACTCGCCGAGCCGTGGCCCGCCCATCGCCAGTGCCGAGTGGGCTGCGGCGACCCGGCCACGCAGTTCATCAGGCGTCGCGATCGTCCGAACGGTGTGCCGCATCGCGACACTGACGGAATCCGCCGCTCCAGCGCCAACCAGTGCCAGCATCGCCGCGATCAGCGTCCCACTCATGCCAAACAGCGCGAGGCAAATGCCGTAGACGATCACCGAAATCACGACCATTCGACCAGGCCGTTGGAACTGCGGCAGAAGACTGACGATCACCGCTCCAACCACCGCTCCCGCGGCGGGCGCCGACAGGAGCAACCCCAACCCCTGTGGACCTGCGTTCAGGACGTCCTTGGCGAAGACCGGTGCCAGCCCGACCGTCGATCCGGCCAGCGTTGCGAGGAAGTCCAACAGCATGATGCCCCAGATGACCGGCGTCGCCACAATGAAGCGCAAACCTTCACGGATCGCTTCTATCCCTCGCGACTGGAGGACGGGTGTAACCATCTTCGTCCGCATCGCGACGAGTGCCAGGATGACGGCCAGAAACGACGCTGCGTCGATCGCGTAGGTGATCGCCACACCAGCCAGGGCGACCGAAAGTCCTCCGATGGCTGGACCAACCATCCGCGCCATGCTCATCGCCA
>JBGSWU010000345.1:0-5918 GCA_041751795.1 Thermomicrobiales bacterium | reverse complement strand
GGGGCCACTCAACGGGATGACGAGGGATTCTGCGGCGGTGAGCGGCGGGAGCGTGTCACGGTTGCCATCGGGATCGACGATGGCAATCGCTCGGTCGGTAGCAGCCATGAAGACTGGAACAGCGTCCACTAGTGCGTCGGCCTCGTCTGCTGGCATCAGGAACCACGTGTCGCCTGGAACCGGTGCGAACGCAGCATAGCGGTCAGGCCTGGTGTCTCGTTCGACGGCGATGTTTCCGGTTGGGGATATCGTATCGGCGATGTATTCGGGTTCCAGGTAGTCGTCGAGCAGTTCAAGATCAGCATCGTCGGCGATGCTGTGCGCGGTGACGTAGTAGTGTGGTTCGTCACCGTTGAGCGCCATGACTGCATTCCGCCACGGAACGAGAATCGTCAGGGGCAGGGCGATGACCAACAGTATGCCGACGACGGGAGAAAGCATCGCCCGTGGTAACCCACGGAATGCGAGTAATGTCGCAATAGCCGTCGAAGCCAGGAGAATCGCGCCAATCGGCGAGGCGATATCGATCCAGTCCGGGCCGTTGATAACGAGCGACCAGCGACCGGAGATTTGTTGGGACGCGATTGGAGCGAGGGCCGATCCTGCGGCGATGACCGTTGCGGCAGAGGAGAGTACGGGCGCTCGACAACCACCAAGCAATGCGGCGGCGATGACGGACACAGCGGCCAGCCATGGCAGCAACAGGTAGCCAGTAGCATCGTGCGGGGTCCAAAGCGCCGGGAGGAGATGCGCTAGATCTGATGGAAAGAACAGGAGCCATGTCGCGATCGCGACAAAGCCGAGCGTCGCCGCTCCGGTGCGACGGCCCCGCCGCAGCAACCAGGTCGCGTACCCTGCTGCAAGCGCGACAATTCCGGCAGGTCCGGCGACCGAGGCATGAACCCATTCGGGATGCCGGATGCTGACCGCGGCTGCGGCGAAACCGATGGCAATGGTGGTAACCGTCGCAACGCGCAGATTGGTGACAGCAGCGCAGGCCAGCCAGAGACCCACGATCGCGGAGGCAACGCTCAATCCGGCACGCATTCGCCAGATGGCGATCGTTTCTCGATCAAGTGCTGTGACGCGGATATCTCGAATTGCAATGCCAAGCGGGCGGCCATCGCCGGGCACACGCGTTTCGGGTACGCTGATATTGATTGGGATGTCATCGATCGCACGCGAAGGGCCACAGTAGAGCGTGATATACGCCGGGGTCTGGCCAGTGGCAACGGTCACTGTCGCTTCGTCGCCAACACAGTTAACGTCGAGGGTACGTGGCTCATCGCCGGTCGCGGCTAGTCCAAACTCGATCCGATAGAGGTCTCTCGACGGTACGGGAACGACGACGGTCGCTGAGCCTGTCGTCCATCGATAGGATTCGATGTCGTTTCGCTCTCGTGGAAAGGCCCCTGTGATGAACACATCGTCGCCCGGTGAGCCAACATCAAACCAGGAGATGGTTGCCGATACATCGCGCAACGACAGCCAGCCTGCGGCAGCGATCGCTACTGCAAGCACGGCAAGCGGCCCAACCAGCCAGGCAGGTGCGCTAACCGATTCCAGCCGGCCCGGGCGGCGATGGCTTCGCAGGTCGCACCTCATCCCGCTCGTATCCCGCAGATCACATCGGTCCAGTGGGGCGGATTGTATCCGGCTGGCGACGATTGGGTTATTGCTGGTTGTGACATTGGGCACGATTTCTGTGAATGGTCAGGATCAACCCTCTGCACTGGCGTCGATCAACGCGCTGCGCGATGATGACGAATTGCCCCCGGTGGTCGCAAGCCGTGAACTCGATGATCTTGCATCACGCTACGTCGAGTCGATGCTCGCCATGCGATGTATCTGTCCCACCGGTAACAGTGGTAACCCCGCAGAGCAGTTGATCGACGCCATCAGAACGTCGATCGGGGAAGACGCGGGACAGATTGATGCCGGGCTGATCGTTGGGTATGACCAGAACGCCGCTGCAGCAATCACGACCGTCGTCCACAATCCAGCCAACGAGGCAGCCATTCTCGGGACGCGGATTCAGATGGTTGGCGTCGCAACCGGCACGGTTCCGGCAGGAGACCGCTGGCTTGAGCCACCGCCCGGCGACGTTGGGCCAGATATCGAGCTGGCCGGCTACTCACTCGTCGTCATCGTGGTCGCGGGGATCGCGGGGATCGCGGATTGAAGCAGCTGCACGTGCTTTTTGACACGACCTGGGGAAGTGACCGGGGTGGCACTGGCCGGTACGTTCGATCGCTTCGGGGAGCACTGGACGGCGATCTGACAGTGGAGGTCATCAGTGTCAGCGCACCGAGACTGAGCGGCGGTCCGCGCTGGTTGAGGATGCTAGTCAACGGTCCGACCCACCTGCTCTGGACCCAACTCTGGATTCCGGCGAATGCGTGGGTGAAACGAGTCGACGTCGTTCACACGACGATGACAGCCCCGATCTGGTGTCGTTGTCCGAACGTGTTGACGCTGCACGATGCCCTGGACTTCATTCCAGCGTTTCGTCCCTCGCGAATCTGGAGTAGCTACATGCGGTCGGTCGGCGCAATCGCAGCACGTCAGGCGACGATCGTCCTGACCGGCAGCGACGCGAGCGCCGCCGAGATCGCTCGCTACTATGGCGTCGCTCCCGATCGGCTGCGGATCACACGATACGGATCCACGTTGACGGAATCCGCAAGTGCAACAGACCACCGCGATACATCGTCGCTGGCTCCGACAGGGAGGAACTCGTATGTGCTGATGGTTGGCTCAGCGGATCGCCGGAAGGATCTGGATACAGGATTGCAGGCAATCGAGCAGTTGCGTCGGGAGGGGGTAGCGATTGACGCCGTGATCGTGGGAACGACACCGCCGCGATTTGCAGGGTTGACCTGGGTGCGAACCTGCTCGGCAGTGGCCGACGATCGACTGGCGTGGTTGTACGAGAACGCGCTCGCCGTCGTCGTGCCGTCGCGCCACGAAGGGTATGGGCTGCCGGTTGTCGAGGCTCTGGCGTTTGGGACGCCGGTTGTCGCGTCCGACATTCCGGCGCTGCGAGAAGTCGGCGGGTCGGCTTGCCGGTATGCGCCCACCGGTGACGCAGGGCAGTTGGCAAAGCACCTCGCCGAGATTTGCGAAGATCCAGCGGAAGCGCGTCGGCGCGTGGCAATCGCTGCTGAGTTCGCACGAACGCAGACATGGGACGCGACAAAACAGGCGACGGTTGCTGTGTATCGTGACATCACGAAGGGCTAGATGTGACGATTCCAGGCGGTGAGCGAACGATTCTCTTTGTCCACCCAAGTGACGAACTGTACGGCGCGGACCGCTGCCTGCTGGAACTGGTGCGAGGACTGCCGACTGATATGCGAGCAATCGTCGTGCTGCCGACCGACATCGCGTACGAGGGTCAACTTTCCCGGCAACTCACCGACGCCGGGGCGACGATCAGCAGGCTGGATTTCGCGGTACTTCGTCGTGGAGCGCTGCGACCTAAAGACTGGCCAGCGCTGATCTGGAGGCTGGCAGCAGGGTCGTGGCAGATCGCCCGGCTAGCAAAGGCATCCGACGCCGCGATCATCCACACGAGCACGCTCGCAGCCATTTCCGGGCCTCTGGCGGCGATAATGGCACGGCGACGACATGTCTGGCACGTCCACGAAGATATCTCCGATGAGCATTTGCTGGTGCGGAGTGTGTACCAATTACTGCTGGCGCTGGCACGAGGCACCATCATCGCGAACTCGATGGCGACCGCACGTTCTTTGCGATCGCCAAAATGGTTGATCCGAGACACCGTTGCGGTCGTGTATCCGGGTGTGACAACCGTGTCTGACACACGATCCGTGAACGCAACCGGTATCAATGACCGTCGATTGTCGCTCGGGTTTGTCGGCAGGCTTGCTCCACGGAAAGGGCTCGGCCAACTGCTGGAAGCTACCGCGCTGCTACGGTCAAATGGAATCGATGTCGAACTTTCGATTTTCGGAAGCGCGCCTCCCGGTCAGGAGTGGCGTGAGGGGCAGTATCGGCGACGAGCAAACGGTCTGGGATTGCAGGAAATCGTCCGGTTCGAAGGATTCGTCGACGATGTCGAGAAGCGGCTTGAAGGAATCGACGTACTCGTCGTGCCGTCCCAGCGTCCCGAGCCGTTTGGGTTGGTGCTGCTAGAGGGGATGGCAGCTGGGTGCGCCGTCGTCGCCAGCCGCAATGGTGGTGGAAGCGACGAGATCATGGACCACTCTATGACCGGCATATACTGCGGCAGAACGGCATCGTCGATTGCGGCGGCGGTTGAGCGACTCGCACGTGATCCAGGGTTGCGCGAACGAATCGGTAGACAAGCACAGGAGGCCGTGCGGAATCGGTTCACCGTCGAACAGTATCGCTCCGGGATACTGGACGTGTACCGAACGATTTCCGACTGACGAAACGACCGGACATCCAATCGAGTGTTGATCGCATCGGACAGGTGCGGCACAATCCGGCGCGGACGGCTACAACGTACAGGAGATCATGCCTGCAGATCGCTGGCTGACGGGACGCACCATTGTCGAATGCGGAACCATCGCTGCGAATCGCACTGCTCGGTACCCGTGGGATACCAGCCAACTACGGCGGGTTCGAAACGTGTGCCGAAGAACTCGCAACGCGATTGACAGCACGCGGGCATCGCGTCACCGTTTATTGCAGGACTCCCCAGATCGACTACCCAGGAACGCACTATCGTGGCGTCCGGCTGATCAAGTTACCGACGATCCGGAACAAGTATCTGGACACGATTACCCACTCGACGCTGTCCGCCCTGGACGCAATCGTTCGGCGGTACGACGTTGTCTATCTATTCGGGGTCGGTAATAGTCCGGTCTGCGGGTTGTTGCGGCTGGGTCGATTGCCAGTGTTGCTGAACGTCGATGGGCTGGACTGGCAACGGGACAAGTGGCCACCGGCAGCGCAATGGTGCCTGCGCATGGCCGAACGGATCGCCGTTAGGCTCGCCACCAGGACGATCACGGATTCACCAAACGTGCGCGATTACTACCGCGATCAGCGGGGCGTTGAACTCGAATACATCCCGTATGGCGCAGACCCGGTCTATACGCCACCCAACGGGACGCTCGACGATCATGGGCTGGATGCCCGGCGGTATTTCCTCTACGTCGGGCGGCTTGAGCCAGAGAATCATGTGCACGATCTGGTGAGGGCAACCGTTGAGGCGGGAACATCGCTGCCAACGGTCATCGTTGGCGATGCGCCGTATGCGGACGATTACAAAGCGTCACTGCGTCAGGGTTCGAACGAGATGGTGCGATTCACGGGCGCGATCTACGGTTCCGGCTACTGGGAACTGAATCAGAACGCCTATGCCTACATCTTTCCGGTCGTTTCGAGCGGCACGCATCCGGCATTGATCGAGGCGATGGCCTGCGGAAATTGTGTTCTCGCTCGCGATACGCCCGACAATCGCCACGTCGGTGCTGACACAGTGCGGTATTTTCGTGATGCTGATGAACTATCGGAACTGATGCGCTGGGCGGAAGCCTCACCAGACGACGTCGCTCAATTCGGACGGCGAGCAGCCGAACGGGTTCGCGCGGTGTTCGATTGGGAGCGAGTGACGACGGAATATCTTGACCTGACCCGACGAACGCTGGGATCGCGGTCTTGAGCGATCCACGAGAAAGCGCGACGGACCCTGGCCTTCTGCGTCAGGCAACCGATTACGTGTCTGCATTGACGTTTGACCGGCCACCTGTGGTCGTCGATGCCGAAAACTCCGGCTGGATTCCGGCATTCAAGGAAGCAGCCAGTATTCATGGAGTCGGCCCATTTCTCGGACTCCGGGTACAGCAGGGAGCGAGCTCTGCGAACGATGAGATCGACTCATGGCTGGCTGGTCAGGTCGAACGCAATCGGGAGCGACTGACGCG
>JBGSWU010000344.1:0-4855 GCA_041751795.1 Thermomicrobiales bacterium | reverse complement strand
AGTGTTGTCCCGTGCTGGACGGTCACGTCGACACCGTTAAGCTGGACCTTTACGGTCGTTGTTTCAGTTTGGTGCATCGTTCACTCCCCTTCTTTCATACTCTTCTGGATATTTATGCTGAGTGGCTCCGGTTTGTCGCGTCGTCGATTACTGACCGAATGTGACGAGCACTCGATTCCGGATCGTCGGACAAAAGCAGTTCTCGCCCGACGGAGACACCGTGCGCACCAGTTGCAAGGACATCCGGAATGCGCTCGATCGTGATTCCGCCGAGCGCGATGACTGGAACCGGAACGGCTGCAACAAGGCTGGCGAGCCATTCAAGACCCCGTCCCGGAATGCCCTGTTTGCTCGGCGTGTCGAACACATGGCCGGCGACCACGAAGTCAGCGCCAGCGACGGAAGCGGCCTGGCCGCCGGTGACATCGTGAACTGAGCGCCCGACCAGCATTCCCTCCCGAAGAATCGACCGTGCGTCCTCGACGGAGAATCCTCGTTCACCGAGTTGCACACCGTCCGCGCCAGCGATCAGTGCGATATCGAGGCGGTCATTGACGATCACCAGTGCATTGCCGATGTCACGCCGGATGGCCCGAACGGACGACAGCACGTCCGCCGTTGCGCAACCTGGCATCCGGATGTGAACCGCACCACATCCGCCTCGTACAGCAGCGGCAGCGATCGCTGGGAACGCGTCCGGGCTGACAGCGAGTGGGCCGATCAGGTGCAGGCTTGGGACCCTATTAATCACGGCACGACCTCGCGAAGACGTTTCGCAGCGGCGGCTGGATCATCGGCAAGGAACACGGCACCGACGACTGCAACGCCAACGGCACCTGTCGCCACGATGTCTGCCGCAGATTCGATCGTGATGCCGCCGATCCCGATAACTGGTAGGCCCGTCAGATTCACCACTCGACCGATACCGCTCAGGCCGATCTCTTCACCGGCATCTGCCTTGGTTCCGGTGCTGAAAACCGGCCCAACACCGAGGTAACTGGCGCCAGCTGCCTCCGCGAGCACTCGATCAGCATCGTTCTCTGGCGAGTAACCAATGATTGCGTCCGGACCGAGCAACTGACGGACGAGCGCAACCGGAAGATCATCGACGCCGAGATGAACGCCATCGGCCCCGGACATCTGAGCGATATCCACTCGGTCGTTCACGATGAAGAGCGCGCCGGCCTCACGACAGGCCACGCTCAGCGAGATCGCCGCATCGAGTAATTGCCGATCGCTCCAACCTTTCGCTCGCAGTTGAACGGTCGTGATCCCTGAGTCAAGCGCCACACGGCAGATCTCGACGAGCCGTTCGACCGATCCTGCACGCGAGTCGGTGACGAGGTAACGCTTCAGTCTCGGTGCGAGATCGCTCACCTGCTGATACCGCTCGTCGGGCTGCTTGGGGCTGCAGTCGTCCGCTTCTCCATGCGACCAGCCAGATAAGCAGTTCGACCTGCCTGGACGCCGAGAGCCATGGCGCGAGCCATTCTGGCCGGATCCTTCGCCAGCGCGATCGCGGAGTTGACGAGGACGGCATCCGCGCCAGTTTCCATCGCGAGTGACGCATCACTCGGAACGCCAATACCGGCATCGACGATGACCGGGACACTCGACTGTTCGACGATCATCTGAATCCGTTCGGTACGGACGAGTCCCTGACCTGAGCCAATCGGAGCCGCAAGCGGCATGACCGTTGCGCACCCGGCTTCTTCAAGTTGCATTGCGAGCACAGGATCGTCGTTGATGTAGGGGAGAACAACAAACCCTTCGGCGACCAGCGTTCGGGCAGCCTCGAGCGTTCCGACCGCGTCCGGGAAGAGGTAACGAGGATCAGGGATGACTTCCAACTTGATCCAGTCCGAGAGTCCCATCGAACGCGCCAGCCTCGCGATGCGCACCGCTTCATCAGCCGTTCGACAACCCGCCGTGTTCGGCAGGATTTGATACCTCGACCAGTCCACCTTTTCGAGGACGCTGCGGCTTTCAGGATCGTCGAAGTCGATGCGCCGAAGGGCAACGGTGATGATCTGCGTGTTCGACGCCTCAAATGCGCCGACCATCTCATCAAAGGTTCGATACTTGCCAGTGCCGAGCATCAACCTCGACGAGAACTCGCGTCCGCCGATGACAAGTGGTTTATCGACTGTGGATTGTGTTGGAGTAGCAATCGCGGTCATGAGACGACCCTTTCTGTGTTGATTACCGAGTGAAGAACATCGTCGAATGCGTGGAAGTGATTGACTGGCGAATGGCCTGCGCCAACCTCATAGCCAGCGCGCATCGCAGCCGTCAGATAGGTCTTTGCAGCACAGGCAGCGTCAAACGGTGTCATTCCTCGGGCGAGTCCAGCAGCGATTGCAGCCGAGAACGTGCATCCAGTGCCATGCGTGCAGCGAGTCGCGATCCGGCTCGACCTGAGCCATTCGGTTCGTTCGCGGTCGATGTATAGATCATCAGCCGTGTCGATCCGGTGACCGCCCTTGACGATGACGGCGGATGCACCTGCATCCAGCAGCGCCCGTCCTGCCCGCAGCATCTCCGCTTCGCTTTCGACGGGGAAGCCAACCAGCGCGGACGCCTCGGGGAGATTCGGAGTCACGAGTGTGCAGCGAGGAATCAGCACAGAGCAGAGGACATCGACTGCGTCGTCGGCCAGAAGCGCATCTCCGCTTTTCGCGTGGGTCACCGGGTCGATTACCAGCGGGAGGTCGGGGTAGTCGCCAAGCACCTGGGCGACCGCTCTGACGATATCGGAGTTCGCCAGCATCCCGGTCTTGGCAGCGCGCGGTGCTATATCGTCGATCACCGACCGCATCTGGGCAGCGACCATCTCGGGTGACAGCGCAACGAAGCTATCAACACCGAGCGTGTTCTGCGCCGTCACCGCCGTAATTGCCGACGTACCGAACACGCCGAGCGCCGCGAACGTCTTGAGGTCTGCCTGTATACCCGCCCCGCCACCGGAATCCGAACCAGCGATCGTCAACGCGGCGGGAACAGCCATCGACATTGTCACTCCACCCTCCTTAACATCATCCTCCGACAGCAACCGTTCGCCACCGCACGAGTGCGATACGTAGCCTTCGGGTCGCAGTGCGACTGTGAAGTACCAGGAGGGAGAAAATGAAACCCTGCGTTCGGAAACCAGTGGAAGAAAACGAACACGCCGCGGCCAAAAGGCCGACGGCGCAGTGGTGACACTGGTTTTCGATGCCGTTCCTACGCCGGTATAACCCGGATCAGGTTCGGAGGGTTCGCAGGCGGTCCCCGCAATCTCAGCGCTTTACGCGCACCCCTGGCATCCGTCGCTGCACAGAGTTTAGCACAGCGATCCCGCACGACCGTTCATCGTTACTTCGCATCGCGAGCGATCCAGGCACTGCGAACAATCGACGCAATTTCTCCGGCGCCGTCCGTGTTGGGATGGAAACAATCGGGAAATGGGACAAGCCCACCTGTCGCCGAATCACGAATCCACGTCGAGCCGCTTTCGGGTGCAGCATCCCCGCAAAACCCCATTGCAGCCTCATGACCACGAAATGCGTCGATCAGCGAGACGGCAATAACCTGATCGGGAAAGCGATCCGCAGCCCGCTGAATCGCCTGGCTGAGTGCTTGCAGCCCGTACTCCGCACGCTCGTCACACGATATCTCGTGGATCACGGAATCGCGGTCGGTACCGGTACACGGCTCGGTGCCCACGTTGATCGCTCCCCACGCTGAAGCCTGGGCGGTCAATGCCAGGTCAAAGAGCACGCTTTCAGCGTTGAACGGGTTGTAAATGTCGGTCACGACAATCGTAACGTTTGGTTCGGCTACCAGCCGTTCGATTTCTGATGTCAACTCTGCCTCGACAGTACGCGCGACGTCGTTAATCGACTCGACGAATTCCTCGTCGGTCGCGAGCATAAGCGACAGCAGACCGAACGGGTCGGTCCATCCGGTGTCGTTGGCGCCTATTGTGATCGTGACCAGCGTTTGACGACCGTCGATCCGATCAAGAGCCTCATCGACCTGGTTCGGCATCCACTTCAGGTCACATTCGTCAACCTGCCGATCACTCGCATTGCGGTTCAGCGAATCGAGACACCGCTTAATAACGTCGTCTTCCCCTTCCGCGATAATTGCCCCACTGCAGGCGATGTGACTGAAGCGAAACTCATCGCCTACGTAAGACTGAGCGAGTTGCTGGCTGACGATCGTCGGATACGAGTCGTCACTGCGCTGACACGGCCGTGTTTCGTCGTTCGGGAACGCATTTCCGGACGGGATCGAATCACCAAGAGCGATGTAGTGCAGACCGTCGGAAGTCGCGACTGGACGATTGGATCCCAACGGCATCAACATCGGCAGCGCGAGAACAATCGTGACCAGAACGACCGCTATGAACGTCGGCTGAGATTGCGTTCGAAAGGGTGACATGACAATCCTCCGTTCCGATTGTACGAGTCGCTGGTGGGTTAGTGTTGGCCCGTACATAGGTAGCGATGACACTAACCCAGCGACGATGGAACAAGAGACCAACGCCTGCAGAAACTGCTACCATGCAAGTGTCTTCACGATGTGAACGTTGCGATGCCGCTGGAAGGAACGGGATCGATGTCCGCTGAACCTGTGCCAGGCGCACACGCTGGCACTGACGATGTCATGCCACGACTTGAACGCGCACGACAGGAACTCCTTGACCTCGGACTTCGCAACTCGTTGATCAATTACCGGGCGTTGAAATCGCGCGGTGTCGAAGTCGTCGGCGAATCGCCTGTTCAGGTCTATGACATCCTCGTCCGTGGCAGTAAGCGAATGTCGTTTGCCCCAATTGCTGACGCAGCGCCAGAGGAGCCGAAAGCGGCTC
>JBGSWU010000343.1:0-9789 GCA_041751795.1 Thermomicrobiales bacterium | reverse complement strand
TGCCCCCAGGTGAGGCGCGACGAGCATGAGCGGCACCAGCCCCAGCGACCGGCCTGATGCCGAAGATCGATCAGGCGTCCGGATCGATCCAGAGGTTCTCCATGTACGCCTCGGAGCCGAGACCGGCGACGGCGATCCGCGAGTAGCCTTTGACGTTGGCTGCCATCACTTCGGCCTGTGGGCGGAACAGGATGAAAATCCACGGAGCGTCATCGAGTAGCGCCTCAGTGAACTGCTTGTAGATCTCCTTGCGTGCGTCAGGGTCGATCTCCGAGCGCCCCTGTGCAAGGAGGTCGGCCAGTTCCTGATTTTCGTAGCCGACGCCCTTCGCGTATTGAGACGCACCGATGTCGAAGTAGACACTGTAGGCGTCCGGATCCGGATAGGAAAGACTCAGACCATCCTGCATCATCTGATAGTCGCCGCTTGTTCGTCGCTCAGTGAGCGTCGGGACATCTTGCTGGATGATGTTGACGGTAAAGCCAAGATCCTCGATCTGCTGGGCGACGACCTGCCCGGTGTCGGAGTGAACGCTGATCGACGCAACGGCCATGTCGAGCGTAATGCCCGATGGGTCGACGCCGGCCTCAGCAAGCAACTCCTGTGCCTTGTCCGGGTCATAGGACCAGTGCGGATCCAGTTCATCCTGGTGCCACGGTGAAGCCTGAGGGAACAGGCCGACGTTCATTTCCTCGCCCTCGCCACCGAAGGCGACGGCGATGACTGCCTCACGGTCGATCGCGTAGTTGAGCGCTTGCCTGACGAGCTTGTTGTCGAGTGGTGGCTTGCTTGGATTGAGGCGGACGAGGTTGTAGGTATCGAAGCCCTTGAAGAGCGTGTAGTTGTCATCTTCCTCGAACTCAGCCATGTTCTGCCACGGTACATACTCGACGAAATTGATCTCACCGCTGCGCATCGCGTTCATACGAGCGTTGTCGTCGGGGATCGGTATCTGCTCCATCTTGTCGAGGTAAGGCAGCCCCTCTTTCCAGTAATTCGGGTTCTTGAGGAGCGTGTATTTCACTTCCTTCTCGAACGAGTCGAAGATAAACGGACCCGTTCCGTTCATCTCCTGGGTCGGATCCACGCCCGATTCGATCCAGTCCTTGTCGACGATGTACATCGTACTGGTCGCCAGGACCGGCATCAGTGTCGCGTACGGCTTGGGTAGCGTCATCGTGACGGTATAGTCGTCAGTTGCCTCGTACGAGCCTACGTTCGACAACTCGACGCGACGCGATGCCTTGGTTTCTTCGTTCATGATCCGGTCGAAGGTCGCGACGACATCTTCCGCCTCGAATGTTGCGCCATCGTGGAATGTGACGCCCTCGCGGAGAGTCAACACGTATTCGAGTCCGTCGTCGGAGACTTCCCAGCTTTCAGCCAGCGCGCCGACGAGGTTGCTGTCGACGTCATATTCGACCAGTGTGTCGTAGACGTTGCCCTGCAACGACGCTGAACTTGCTCCATAGGCAATGTGCGGATCAAAAGCGATCGGGTCACGCAGGAGGCCAAACACGAGTGTTCCGCCCGGAACGCCCTCGCCAGTTGGGGCAGATGTGCCTCCGGTCGTGGCGGTCGCATCTGGTGCGGCAGAGCCGGTCGTTGCAGTTGGGTCGCCGGCAGCGCCACCTCCGGTTGTTGGAGTGGCATCGGTGCCGGATGGCGTCTCGCCAGCAGGCGATGTTGCGGCGGGTCCGCTGCTGGTCGTATTGGTTGGATCGGCGTCATCGTCGTCATCGCCGCCGCAGGCGGCCAGCAGACCACCGATAACTGGCGCGCTCAAGCCCAGCAGTGCGGCCCGCTGCAGCAGACGCCGCCGCGAGACTGGTCCTTCGAGCATCGTCTCAATCATCCGGGGTTGCTCGTCATCAGCCGTTCGGATACGTGGTTCCATTGTGGTGCCCTCTCTCCTCGTTGAAGGATCGATCACGTTACTGAATACGGGTATCGTGTTGCTTGAAGATGTTAACGAACTCTACTCCTTTGTCGACGACGTGGGCCAGTAATTTTCCACCAGCCTCGGCATTGAAGTTCGAAACATCCCCCATCACTCCATTCGGCGCGAGGTCGCGGGTGTCAAAGTAGATGTGACCCGTTACATCGTCACCCAGCGCGACGGCTGTGCTGCCGCGAACGGTCATCCCCTCATACGAGTTCAGGTCCTCCGTCTCGGTCATGTCGAGGCGACAATCGTCCGGGAACAGGAACATGTTGAACGACATGATCGGATCGCTGCCGTGTCCGATCGCCATGCCGGACTTGCCAAATGCCTTAGACATTGTTGAAGCCGAAAAGAGCCGGAACGGTTCGATACATCCCATCCGGACGCCGTACTCGTGGCGCACCCGTCGAGCGACCTGGTCGAGAATCGGCATGTTGCCGTTGTGGCCGCAGAGGAAGACGAGATGGTCGAGGCCGTGCTCGAGAAAGCTGACGACAACGTCGTACATGACATTCTTGACCGTCTCGCCCTGCAGAGTGACGGTTCCCGGGAAGCGTCTGAAGACCTCCGAGTAGCCATATGGCAGCATCGGAGCGACGATCGCACCGGTCCGTTCCGCAATCTGGTCACCGACCCACTCGCTGATCCGGAAGTCGCCAACCGGCGTTGCTGGACCGTGCTGTTCGATTGACGCACTTGGGATCAGGATCACCGGATTGGCTTTGTATGCCTCCTCTGCTTCCTTCCACGACATTTGTGCCAGCCGGACTTTGGCCACGCAAACCCCTTTCGTTCGACCTGTTGAACTCGATATGTTTCAAATATACGCACGGCGGGCCGCTTTCGGTGCCATGCTCGGTCAGCACATGAGCAGCGTACAGGATGTCACAGGTACCGGAATGTTTCCTGTCGTCAGCCTACTCGAAGATCTCCGCACCCCGCTCGCGTAGATAGTCGTCGGGATCTTCAAGGATCGTCTCGCCGCGCTCAATGGCCTCGAACCACTTCTTTTCGAGTTCCATCCGGGCGTGGGTCCTGGCGAGGACGGCTTCTGCCTCGTCCTTGCGGACGACGACCGCTCCATCCTCATCGCCGACGATGATGTCGCCGGGATTGACGATGACACCGCCGCAGACGATCGGTGTGTTGATCTGCCCGACGCCCTCTTTCGTCGGGCCGACCGGCGTTAGTCCGGTCGCGAAGACGACCAGTCCGATGTCGCGAATCTCGGCGACGTCGCGGACGAGCGAGTCAGTCAGCACGCCAGCGATTCCTTTGGCCTTGGCGATGCCGCTCATCACGCCGCCCCAGACCGACAGGTTCATCTCAAAGCCACCCGAGATGACAATGATATCGCCTGGCTGGGCCATGTGGATCGCCTTCGTCGCCAGCAAATTGTCCCCTGGGCGAGCTTTGACGGTGAAGGCCGGTCCACAGAGTGGGGCCATCGGCGTGTAGATCGGTTTGATCCGCGCGTCAAACGTGTTTTGTCTTCCTTGAATGTCGGAAATGTTCGCCGAGGCTAGGCCGCGAAACTTTTCGACCATCGCTGGGTCGGCCCGCTCGAACGATTTGTAGACCTTGAAACCTGGACGCGGTGCTGACACTCCCACTCCCCTCAACGACATCAATATACGCCGGTTGACGCTGTTAGCTCATCTCGTCGTTGACAAAGGAGACGATTCGATCGACGCCACGCTTGATGGCTTCGGCACCCTTCTCGATGGTGGCGACTTCCGGGTTCCCCATGACGCCGGCTTCAGATCGCGCACGCATGCCCTTGTACTGGGTGATGTCGGCATACGGGACCGTGTCAGTTGGAGTCTGGTCCTTGATCCGGTCGCGGACGACGAAGTTGGGTTCGAGGTGCATCATGATCGAGGTGCCGATTTCCGAGGCATGGCCGTTCGCCTGAGCGCCGGTTTCCATGACATCCTTGACGAGGCCAGCGACGTAGTCCCACCAGAAAACCTGGGCGCAACGAACGCCGTGCTTGTCCTGCAACTCCATTGCGACTTCACCGATCGGGCCGATATTGCCGCGATGGCTATTGATGAAGAGGATCCGCTTGAAGCCCCATGAGATGACACTTTCGGCGGTTTCCTGGACGTAGGCCATCAGTGTTGCGGTTGAGATGTTCAACGTGCCGGGGAAATCACCGAGCGAACGCGAAAAGCCGACGGGCAGCGTCGGGAGCACCGGTGCTCCGAGTTGTTCGCCGACCAACCGGGCCACGTGGGTGACGACGATCGTGTCGGTTCCAGCAGGCAGGTGCTGGCCGTAGACTTCGACGGCGCCGGTCGGAATGATGACCAGGTCGGTTTCTTTCCGAATCGCGTCGAAATCAACCCACGGTTTTTCCATCATGTACATGCAGTGATCCCCCTCCATTCATCGTTTCCGATGCTGATGCCGTTGTTATCGTTCCCGTGAACGATAACGTAGCACACGGCTGTGTGGCGGTCAACGAGTTATCCAGAAGCAGGATAAATCCCAATGCCGCCCCCGCCACGCGGATCGGCTCCGGCTTCCAGTTCGCCGTCTTCGGTGATCCTGATCGCCTGAACGCGCGACATGTAGGTGCTGCGCTGGACATCGTTGCCGAGATCTCGGAGAGCGTCGTCAGTATCATCGGGGAACGATGGCTCGATGAACAGCAGTTGTTCTTCCTCGCTGTGAAAGCGGGGCAGTGACACAGCCGTGCCCATATCCAGACCGTGGTCGATGACATTGACCAGCGCCTGGGTGACGGCGGTAATGATCCGGCTGCCACCGGGTGCGCCGATGCCAATCGATGGCTCGCCATTGCGGAAGACGATCATCGGCAGCAGGCCGCCGAGTCGTTTGCCCGGTACGATCGAGTCTGAGTGACCGGGCATCGGGTTGAAGTGGCCGAGGAAGTTGTTCCAGAGGAAGCCCAGCCCCGGCGTGACGACGCCCGATCCGGCCAGCGAACCGATCGAGTGGTTGAACGACACGACGTTGCGCTGCTCATCGACAACCGTGACGTGGGTCGTGCCGGGATCAACGGCTCCGCCGCGGACGACAATCCGATCTCCTGCCAGGATGCGTTCAGCCCAGTAGGCGGCGCGCTCCGGGGTCGTGACCTGCTTGGCAAAGCGCAAAGCATCGTCGAAATCGACTCCTTTGAGACGGACGTTGTCGCTGAAGGATGCTCGCTGGACGCGCGCGAACATGTCGATGTAGTCGATGCGGTTGTGGCCGATTCCGGCGACGTCGAAGTGCTTGAGGATGTTCAGCATCCCGATCACCTGTGCGCCACTTCCCGGTGGTGCCGGGCTGGTGATCTCGTACCCACGATACTCCGACCGCAGGATGTCCTGGTCGATGACGAGATAGTCGCGCAGGTCGTCACCGGTGAACAGACCATCGTGTTGCTCGAAATCGATAGCCGCCTGCCGGGCGATCTCGCCGGTGTAGAAATCGTCCCCACCGGCGTCGGCGAGTTGCCGAATCGTGTTGCCATACTCGGGTAACTCGAAGTGATCGCCAGTGACGAAGACACCACCGTCTGATTTCAGGTAGATACCGCGCGCGTCAGGAGTAGCTTGAAGTTTCGCCATCAACGCCGGATATCCTGGCCGGGCATCGTGGGCGTCACTCCCGACACCAGGTCGCCAGAAATCGGCGATATAGGGGTAGATCGTGTAGCCACCTCGTGCGAGGCGGATGGCAGGCTCAAGGAGCTCAGCCCAGGAGAGCTTTCCGCTGCCGTATCGCTGCCAGGCATCCCAGCAGACCATGACGAAGCCGGGTGTCATCACCGACTGATGACCGACCTGGTTGGCTTCGCTGTCGAGGATGTAGCGACCGATCGTCTCGGCTCGCCCCCGGAACTCGCCCGGCCAGTGTGCCGGAACCGGCTGTGAGCCGATGCTGACTTCGCCGTTCATCGCGACAGCCTGCCGCTGCCCGGCGTCGTAGTAGTAGAACAGCCCTGTTCCACCGATCCCGCAAAGAAGCGGGTTGGTTACGCCCTGGACGAACGCTGCCCCAACTGCCGCGTCGACGGCATTCCCGCCCGCCGCGAAGATGTCTCGGCCAGCCTGCGCCGCGAGCGGCTCAGGACAGACGATCATGTTGCTCAAGCGTTGCTCATCCTTTCGCGGGGACGACGGGAACCGGGATTCGGGGTTGTTGGAGGGACGTCGTCCGGCCGGTATTCCCGTGTCCCGTGTCCCGTGTCCCGATCCAACCTATCCCTTGCGCCAATCGCGGATGTCCCAGACTTCGATGGCGAATGGTGACGGCTTGTATCCGGTCAGGTCAGCACTCGCAGCCGCGACATTGTTGCTCGATACCAGACCGATATCGGCCTGATTCTCAACGGCATGTCGCTGCATGTCGAGGAAGATCTCGGTGTAGACCTCCGGATCGATTTCGCTGGCGGCCTGCTGGTAGAGATCGTTGAACTCGGCATTCTGGTAGCGCTGTATGTTGCGACCGGCCCATCCGTTTTCCTGTTGCGCGATGTCCTTGAGCGGATCGGCGGAGAGGTAGCGGCGATACCAGAGGAGCGGGTAGATCTGAGCTGAGTTTCGCTCGATGCCGAAGTCGTAGTACAGATGCTGAAACGAGGCGATGTTTGACGCATCGAAGTAGGCGCTGGCGTCGATTGCCGCGATCTCAAGATCGACGCCAAGTTCGCCAAACGATTGCTTGATAATTTCCTGCTCCTTCTGGCGGACACTGTTCGTGGATGCTGACGAGATCCAGCTGAACTTGCGGCCGTTGAGTTCCCGGATGCCGTCGCTTCCGCGAGTCGCTCCGGCCTCGTCGAGCAGCGCGTTAGCCCCCTCGATGTCGTACTCCCAGGTAATCCCATCCGGCATGTAGGCTGGGCTTTCATTCATCGTGTAACCGGTGGCGGTTCCCGCGTCGCCATACAGTTGCTCGGCGATGACATCACGTGGGATTGCCATCGCAACGGCCTGGCGAACTCGAAGATCCTGGAAGTGCGGGTGCGGGATATCGCGGTGGGAGCGCTGCCCGTCTTGTTCGGTTTCAGGATCCGAGTGATTGAAGAGCAACTTCTCCGTTCCGGCCCCTGGCCAGGTCACCAGCGTTCCGGCTCCCGCATCTTTCAGTGAGGCAAGGATCTGCGCTTCGACCTGAAGGTTCCAGGCCCAATCGGCCTCTCCAGACTGGAGGACTGCACGCGCAGCACTGGCTGCGTCGCCGCCACCCTTCAGTTCAACTTGATCGAAGTATGGCTTGCCCGGCGCCCAGTAATCCTCATGAATGTCGTAGAGGACGGTATCACCCGGCACGAATTCGGTGACCTTGTATGGTCCAGTCCCAATCGGCATCAGGTTGAACGGTGCATGGGCTGCCTGCTCGCCGACGAAATCACCCAGGACATGCTCGGGCAGAATCGTCCCGGAGCTGCCGACGAATGGGTTGAACCAGGCGGCGACCGGATGCTTGAAGTTGATCTGGACGGTGTAGTCGTCGATCGCCTCGACTGACTCGACATCGTTGTAGAAGCCGAGTGTCGTCGCGTTTGACGCCGGATCGCTCAGGTAGGCGAAGGTGAAGGCGACGTCCTCTGCCGTGAAGTCCTCACCGTCGTGCCACTTGACATCCTCACGGAGTGTCCAGGTGACGCTCGACTGGTCTTCGGCAACGCCGCCGTTTTCCAGGCTTGGGATCTCCGCTGCGAGAATCGGGACGAGTTCACCGTCCGGGCCAAAGTGCGCCAGCGGCTCCATGCAGATGTGGATTGCGCCGATGTCTTTGCCAGCGACTGAGAGGTGCCCATTCAGGACAATGGGCGCCTGCCACCAAAGGATGCGCAGCGTGCCACCACCTCCGCGTTCGCCGCTGTCGTCGGCGGTAGTCGCTGTGGATTCTGCCGCGGCTGGTTGGGTCGCCGCGGCTGTTGGCGACGCTTCTCCGGGTTCCGTCGCCTCTGGTGTTGCGTCGGAGCTTGTTCCAGTCGTTTCGGTTGGTTCGGCGCTGGTTCCAACGGTTGATGTCGCAGCGGCTTCCGGCGTTTCATCGTCCTCATCGCCGCCACAGGCAGCGAGTAGTCCGGCGAGGACCGGTGCCGTCAAGCCGAGCGCGGTTGCTCGTTTGAGGACGGCTCTGCGGCTCAGGCGATTGCCGTGGACCGCGTCGATCAGTTCATGGATTCGTTCGTCCGTCATGGTCGCTTCCCCCTCAGGCTACGGCCGATCAACGACGCGTTGCATATCAGGTCGAGGTGACGGGTGGAATGGCTCCCGAAGCGGCTGCTGCGTGTCGCTGACCTCACGATCGAGTCAGTCCGCTTGACGCCGTCGCCTGTGCCCTGTACGGTACTGTTACCGTTCACGGTATCGTTCACGGGAACGGTAACACGCTAACATGAGAAGTGTTGTGGGTCAATCCTTTAGTGTGCACCGTTCGTGTCTCAGTTTGCCAATTTCCACTCGGGTCGGGAATAGGGCACAATTAATGTATCTGCAGGCACCATCGGCAGCATGCAGGCTGCGTAGTGAAATTGTCAGCATCCATGAAGAATGAGCGTGGTCGCCAGCCGACCCTCAATGATGTTGCCTTGCGGGCCAACGTTTCGAAACAGACGATCTCGCGTGTCGTCAACAACAAGGGCGAAGTCTCTGAAGCGACCCGTCAGCGCGTCCTCGATGTGATTCGTGAAATCGGCTACCACCCGAACACCCTTGCCCGTAGCCTGGTCACCAGCCGAACACATGTGATCGGTCTGTCGCTTCCCAACATCGACCAGCCATTCTTCCCGCAGATCGCTCGCGGCGTCGAGGATGCCGCCGCCGAAGCAGGCTACAGCGTGTTTTTGTGTAGCGCATCCGGTGATCCTGAGCGCGAGTTGAACGCTATCGAGCGATTACGCGGTCATCGGGTCGCTGGCATCATCAGCTTCAGTTCGCGACTCAGCGACGAGGACATTGAGCGGACGGTTGGCGGTCTATTTCCGGTCGTGATGGCCAATCGTGAGTTGTTGGATGCTCAGGGAAACGTCATCTGGCCGGGTTACGAGACAGGCTCACGGCTGGCGGTTGAACATCTGATTTCGCTTGGTCGCCGGCGGATTGTATTCCTCGGTCTCGAGCAGGACAGCAACATCGATTCGATCAAGCAGCGTGGCTACGAAGCTGCGCTCGCTGCAGCGGATATTCCGCTCGATCCCGACTTGATCGTCCGCACCGCTGGGAGAATCGGGCGCGGCTTCAATGCGCTGGCGCAGGGTGGACAGGCATCGATCGCGGCGCTCGTCGATCGATGCGTTACGTTCGATGCGGTCTTTGCCTCGAACGACCTCCCGGCGATCGGCGCGACGCATTACCTGAGTGCGTCCGGTGTCCGGATTCCAGATGATGTAGCTGTCGTCGGATTCGGTGGTGCGAACGTCGCCGGACTGGTGACGCCGACACTCTCGACAGTGCTAATCCCACTCTACGAGATGGGCGCGACAGCGTTCAGCGCGCTCCTCGATCGCATCAACCACGAAGAACCCGTTGATCGATTCGTTCAGGTCCAACCCCAACTCGTCGTTCGCCAATCGTCCGGCGGGGCGCTCCCGAATGACACGTACGAGCCACTCTACAGCGAGCCGGTCCCAACGTCGTAGCGATTCAGCCAGCGTGTTCCTGTCCCGATCGCCGGTGATCGTCCGCTCATCCCGCCGGCAACGGCGGACTGCGTGAGTGCGAGACGGTTGACTGCTCGAAGGCGTGCGCTACCTGGAGAACCGTCGGTTCGTCCCACCAGCGCCCCGCGATCTGGATGCCGATTGGCGTTCCCTCGCTACTGAACCCCGCAGGGATGACAATGGCTGGATTTCCAGCCAGGTTATAGATGCC
>JBGSWU010000342.1:0-8340 GCA_041751795.1 Thermomicrobiales bacterium | reverse complement strand
CAATCGCCGTCCGGTTCCGCGCGTTCATCGGTCGCTATTCGGTCGGCGACTCAAACCAGGTCGGTGATCCGTGGGTTGTCACGCTGATGTGGGTCATATTCTTCCCAGATGCCGCGCCATGCCAGTGGCGCTCGCTGGGCTGCTCGTGGATAACATCGCCTGGAAAAACGAGATGCTCTTCGGTCTCCGTGCCGACTCGGCCTTCGCCCTCCAGGACGATGAGCACCTGCTCGCCGGGATGCGTATGCCAGTTCGTGCGCGCGCCATTCTCAAAGTGGACGATGGATACGCCCATCCCATCGTTGCGCTGCTGATCGAGGACGCGTTCCAGCGTTACTTTGCCGGTAAATGTCGTTCCCTGCTGGCTGGTGTGGTCATCCTTTCGAACGATCTTCATGCCATGTTCCTTCCCGCTTATCGACCAGTTTCAGATACTGAACTAAGTGACTAGACGACGTTCTTATCCCGCATTGCTTCAATCGCCGCCGCTTCATAACCCAAGTCACAGAGGACGCTTTCGGTGTGCTCACCAAGCTTCGGAGGCGGCATACGGACCGTGCCGGGTGTGTCATGGAGCTTCACGGCGATGCCCGGCAATCGCAAGTCCGGGATGTCGTCTCGTGGCGTGTCAACGACCATGTTGCGGTAGAGCATCTGAGGCAGACTGAGGACGGTGTCCAGCGTGTTGACCGGGCTACATGGAACGCCAGCTTCGTCCATCTTCGCCGCCCATGCCGCCGCGCTATCGTTGGCGAGGATTGGGTTCAGCGTTGCTTCCAGTTCATCGCGATTGGCGCAGCGAAGTGGGTTGGTGCGAAACCGGTCGTCGTCGATCAGATCAGTATGTCCGAGAGCCGTACAGAATCGCTTCCAAAGTGCGTCGGTCGCGACGGCCACGACCAGATACCCGTCACTGGTCGGGAACGCGCCATACGGAGCGACGCTGGCGTGTCCTGAACCGAGCCGCTCCGGCACCTCGCCTGACGCGAAGTAGGAGACAGCGTGATAGGTCATCCACGAGACCTGTCCCTCAAGGAGGGACGATTCGACTCGCTGACCGGAACCTGTTTTCTCACGAACGTAGAGCGCCGCCAGAATTGCCTGTACAGCATTCGCCCCGGTCGTCAGATCGACAAGCGACGTTCCAACGCGAACTGGGGCTCGACCTGGTTCTCCGGTGATGCTCATCAGCCCGCCGTAGGCCTGCATCAGCAGATCGACGCCCGCTCGGTCACGATCCGGCCCATCGGTCCCGACGGCTGAAATCGTACAGAAGATCAGGCGTGGGTTGATTTCACGGAGTTGATCGTAACCGAGCCCCCAACGTTCGAGCGTGCCGCGCCGAAAGTTTTCGATCAGGATATCCGCGTCTACGACCAGCTTTCGAAGGATCTCCTGACCTTCGGACGACGACAGGTCGAGCGTCATCCCTCGTTTATTGCGGTTGGTCGACAGGTAATAGCAGCTTTCCCCGGAATCGCGCCAGTATGGTGGGAACCCCCGTGTGTCGTCGCCACGACCCGGAGGTTCGACCTTGATGACATCGGCTCCAAGGTCGCCCAATGTCATCGCCGCAAACGGTCCGGCGAGATGCCTGCTCAGTTCAATGACACAGAGTCCTGCCAGTGGTTCTGTCATCCTCATCCCATCCTGTCGGATTTACCTTGGTCGGATATTGCCAGCCAACGCGAATCACGCCTCGTCACTCAGTGTCCGCGGAAGATTGGATCCCGCTTTTCGACGAATGCAGTCAGCGCTTCCTGCCGATCAGCGGTACCGGCAGCGAAGGTGACGCCGTCGATATGGTGCGAACTGCCCGCATCCGCGCCTTCGTCAATCGCCGTCCAGATGTTGGCCTTCGTGTCGGTAAGCGATCGAGGAGACAGCGACAACAGTCGCTCGACCTCCGCAGCAACGGCAGTGTCAAGGTCGTCGACGACTCGCGTCGCCAGGCCGAACCGTTCCGCCTCATCGGCGTCGATCCAGCGAGCTGTCATCAGCATGTCCTGCGCTCGTGCGAGGCCAATCAGCCAGACAAGATGATGCGCTGGAGACGGGACCGAGACACGAGGTTCAGGGTACGAGTACCGTGCAGTCCGGGTGGCGATGCGGATATCTCCTGAGATGGCCAGTTCGCAGCCAAGTCCCGCCGCGACACCGTTCACGGCGACGACAACCGGCACAGGAAAGCGGCGTAATTTGCGCAGAACACCATGCATCAGCGTCACTCGCCGGTTGGCGAATTCGGCGGTTGCTTCCCGGGATTCCTTCAAGTCGATTCCGGAGCAGTATCCCGGTTCTGCACCTCTCAGGACGACAACGCGCGGTGGATTTTGACTCAGTTCGTCCAGTACGTCATCGAGTCGTTCCAGCGCGGCATAGTTCATCGCATTTCGCGCTGCTGGCCGATTGAGCGTGATCGTCGCGACCATGCCTTCACGCGACACGAGAATGGTTTGTTCGTCTGACATTCCTCCCCCTCTTTCCTGTGATTCGTTGTCAGTATCGGCGAATCAGCGCGTTCCGCAATGTGTCACTGCAGGCCATTACGTCACAATCACCGTGATCCCTGCGTCGTTGGCCAGCGTTTCGACGTGCACTCTAGCGCCGTCGCGAGCGATCCGCAGGTCGAGTTTCGCACCGGCGACATGCAGTCCGTGCACATCGATCACATCGAGCCAGGCTGGAAGATGGGGCGCGAGCGTGAGCGACCTCGCGGCTGCATCAGCGCGGAGGCCGAGCAACGTTTCCACGATGATGAATGGAACTCCAGCAGCCCATGCCTGTGGTGAACATGAAATTGGGTTGGCGATCGGCGTCTCATTCGGCGTCCCGGTGCGTGGGAACCCGCTTATGAGCTCAGGGAGTCGATAGCGTGGAACTCTGGATGCAGATTCGAATAGCGCCGTCGCCAGTTGTTCCAACTGTGCAACGGCATTGCTGCGGCGCAACCCCCATAGCGCGAAGCCGTTATCGTGGGGCCACACTGAACCGTGATGATAGGAAACCGGGTTGTAATTCGGCATCGACGACGACAGCGTCCTGATCCCCCAACCGCTGAACATGTCGGGCGACAACAGCCGGGTAATCGTCGCGGCTGCCTGTTGCTCGGTTGGTACACCATATGTCAGGAGGTGTGCCGGGTTCGAGGCGACCCCTGCGACCTGGCGACCGTCACCATCGATTGCTTCAGCGTAGTATTTCTGGTCCGGCATCCAGAAGCGTTCGTTGATCCGCTCGCGGAGAGCGTCCGCGTCGAATCGTAACGCTGCCGCTCGTTCATGCTCGCCTCGTCGCTCGAGATGACGTGCGAGGCCGATTTTCGCAGCGTAGACATACCCTTGCACTTCAACTAGCGCGACGGGGCCAGCTACTGGCGATCCGTCGTGATGCTCGAGCGCGTCGTGGCTATCTTTCCAGCCCTGATTGACGAGTCCTCCATCGCTACGGCTTCGGAAGTCAACGAATCCGTCGCCATCAGCGTCCCCATGGGTGGCGATCCACTCCAGCGCTCTGTCGACATTTGGGCGCAATGCATCGAACAACGAATCGTCGCCGGTCCAGTCGAGGTACTCCGTCAACATCAAGAGGAAGAGCGGCGTTGCATCCACGGTTCCGTAGTACCGCGAAAACGGGATGATGCCCCGACGGGAAAGATCACCAAACCGGACTTCGTGAACGATCCTGCCCGGTTGCTCATCCCGCGTCGGATCGTCGCGCTCACCCTGCACCGACGCGAGAAAGCGCAATGACCCGGCCAGCAGCGAAGGATTGAACGGCAGGAGCTGGCGACCAACGATCAAACTGTCTCGTCCGAACGGCGCAACATACCAGGGCAGACCTGCAGCAATCAGCGCTTCTCCGCCTGGAAATGGTGTGATTAGCGCTCGCAGGTCGTACAGCGACCGGCTCATGACACGATCGAAGAGCGGGTTATTTGTCGCTATTGTCGTGAACGGCATTGAGTCGGTTGTGGCGGTGTTGGTGGGCTGCGATGCCGGTTGGTGTGCCGTGCGATCTTCGGACTGAAACCGAACGTCAGGCGTCATCCGGTAGTCGATCAACCTTGATTCGCCCGGCGGCAGCGTGAGTGCATGAGCGATCTCGATTCGCGCGACAGGGGTCGGGTCAATCCGTGTCGGAACTGTCGCACCAGTTGGCGGGGGCGTGGCGACGACGCTCGTGCTGTATCGGACGCCGTCTGGGGTGTCACGAAAAAACTGGAATGCTCCGTCGACGACCTTGACGTTGACGGCAGGAGGGACATCTGAGACGGCGAAGCCCCGGACGTCGAAGATGTCTCGAAAATCGGCAGCGAGTTCCAGCCGAACCTTAAGAGTCAGTGCATCGTGGCCGTGATTGGTGAATGTGACACGCTCGACGACGGCACCATCCAGCGTTCGCTCCCTGACGATCGATAAGGTTCGTGCGACTGGCTCGAAATGCATCCCGCCAGTGGCGTTCGTGAAATACAGGGCCTGGCGATCGATTGCGTTGGCACCGTCACTCAGCAAATCCAGCGGCCAGCCATCGATCGACAGTCGCAACTGAGACAGATGGCGCATGTCCCGGTAATACAGGCCGTCGTTCTGGGTATCTCCGCGGACATCGCCTTCTGGTCCGCAAACAATGAATAGTTCCCCATTCTTGAGGACGACCTGATTATCGACCAACGCCAATCGTTCACGCTCTCTTTCATAAGCACATGTCGTCACGACACCCGACGTATTGCGGCGTCGATTCCATACATTATGCGACGGCTCGACAAGACACTGAGCGCCTGCGCCTTCCGAACTGAATCGATGCCATCCGTCCTGACAACAGACGATTGACAGCCTGCTTCCCCGCGCCGTACCGTGACGTGGACGCACGATTGAGATGATGACGTCAGATATGCGATGGGAACAGACAGTGAACGGTGACACGACATTCAAGGCGGCGGTAGTACAGGCAGCATCGGTTGGCTTTGATCTTGAAGCAACGCTTCAAAAAGCCGGTCGACTGCTTGCTGAAGCGGCGGCGACTGGCGCATCGCTGGTCGTCTTTCCCGAAGCATTCATTTCGTGTTATCCGCGTGGATTGAACTTTGGTTCGGTCATTGGGTCCCGGACGCCGGAAGGACGTGAGGATTTCCGTCGCTACTGGGAGTCATCGGTCGACGTGCCGGGGCCAGTCGTCGATCGACTCGCGGCGATGGCCGGACGATACAGTGTCTATCTCGTTATGGGTGTTATCGAGCGTGACGGCGGCACACTGTATTGCACGATCCTCTTTTTCGACGCGAAGGGATCGTACCTGGGCAAGCATCGAAAACTGATGCCGACCGCTGCCGAACGACTCGTCTGGGGCTACGGCGATGGCTCAACGCTCCCGGTCTTTGACACCGAGGTCGGAAAAATTGGCGCGGTCATCTGCTGGGAAAATTACATGCCAATGCTCCGGATGACGATGTACAGCAAGGGCATCCAGATCTATTGTGCTCCGACAGCCGACCAGCGCGACTCGTGGATCGCCAGCATGCGCCACATCGCCTGTGAAGGACGCTGCTTCGTCCTGTCCTGCAACCAGTTCGCCCGCCGCAGTGATTACCCGGATGACTACGCCATTGGCGGTGATGACGACCCGGATCGCATCCTGTCGCGTGGTGGCTCGGTGATTGTTTCCCCGCTTGGCGAGATTCTGGCAGGCCCGAACTTCGATGGCGAAGCGATCCTGACAGCGGACATCGATCTCGGCGAGATCGCGCGCGGCAAGTACGACTTCGATGTTGTGGGCCACTACGCTCGACCAGACGTTTTTCAGCTTCACGTCAATGAGCAGGCGACCGTTCCGGTTTCAGGCGTCACGAGCGCGATCGATACGCGGCAGCCGGTCGATATCCAGACGGCTGCTCCCGTACGTGAGCGAGTCACCGAATAAGCCACGATTCTAGGCTGAGTGAAAAGCTCCCGTCACAGGTGTGGTGTAGCCGTTCAAGGGATCGGGCGTACACCCGGTCACTGTGACAGGAGCGTCGCGGCTACGCCCAGCCGCTGCATCTGGCTCGTGCCGCCGCCAATCGTGAACATCCGCGCGTCACGAGCCATTCGTTCAACCTGAAAATGCCGAGAGTAGCCGTTCCCACCGAGTACCTGAATCGCCGAGTTCGTGGCGAAGATACCGGCTTCTGAAGCGAACGTCTTGGCGACACTCGTTTCATAGCGGGCAGGAAACCCGTACGTGTCGAGTGTCGTCGCGGCTCGTTCGATCAGGAGTTCTGCTGCGTCAAGTTGAATTGCCATGTCTGCAAGCATCAGTTGGATTGCCTGGTATTCGCCGATTGGCTTGCCGAATTGCTTGCGCTCCCTGGCGTAGGCGACGGCGATATCCAGCGCGCCACGCCCGAGGCCGAGTGAGACGGACGCCGCGCCGACACGTTGCCCATTGTAGGCAGCCATCAGTCGACTGAATGCACCCGGTCCGTGCTCAACGATGACGTGTGAGTCGGGGACGCGGCAGTCCTCGAAGTGCAATTCGCCCTCGCGTAACCCACGTAAGCCCATCGTTGGCTCCCGGTCACCAATTCGCAGCCCGGGTGTATCGGCTGGGACAAGGACGGCTCCGACCCCAGCCGCGCCATCGATGTTGTCAAAGCGAGCGAAGACGAGATAGAGGTCACGTTCCCCCGCTCCGGTAATCCACCGCTTGCTTCCAGCAAGGACGACGTCGTCGCCGTCAAAGGTCGCGCTCGTCGTCAGTTCGTTCGCAGCCGATCCTGCTCCGGGTTCGGTGATCGCGATCGCCACCAGGGTGTCGCCACTCCGCACGCCGGGAAGGTACTGCTGGCGAATCGCGTCCGTTGCCCAGCGGTCGATGATCTGGACGGCACCGAAGTTTGTGTCAACGAGCACCCGAGCGCTGACGGCGCAGCCGCGAGCCACTTCGGCAATTGTTCGAGCCGCTTCGACAGGCGAACGACCGGCGCCCCCTGCATCGGCGGAGATTGTCTGTCCGAGAAGACCCGCGTTCGCTAACCGTTTGACGTGCTCGCGCGGCATCTGCTCCTGTTCGTCCCATGTCCCGGCGCGCGGGCTGACCTCTTCGTCGACGAAGGTTCGTAATCTGGACGTGTCACTGGAGATGGTCATCTGGTTCACCTCGTTCATCAGGTTCTGCTCTTCGTTCTTCGTGGCGTGTCAGACTGCATGATAGATTGTCGTCGTTGACATTGCCCTTACTGATGAGGAGGTCCCGATGCAACGCGAGACAATGGAGATCAAAGCGGTGTGGAAGGACCGGCCCAGTTGGTTCGCGTCAGGAACGATGCAATGGGTGGCGGTGTCAACAGGAGCTGCCGAATCGAAAACGATTCGCGAATCCCCGGCGTTCCCGCTTGAAAACCAGTTCGTCGCATCTAACGACTCTGACGATGACAATTCGTTTATCCGGGTCGACTGCACCGGGATGGACGACGTGCAGTGTAAGGTCATCGAAACAATGCTCGCTGACTTTGCTTCGTCCCTCGAACGCGACGGTTGGGTGCAAACTGGCCAGGGGGACGATTGGTTCAATCGTCAGTTTGAGCGAGCCATCAGCACGTAATCTCCCTCATCGCGTCGATCAGCCGGTCGATGTCCTGTTCGTTGTTGTAGCAATGGATTCCCGCGCGAATACGTCCAGAGCTGCCAGTGACCTCGATTCCTCGTCGTGACAGGGCTGCAGCTGTTGCCGGAGGATCGGCGTCCAGCCAGGCAACGATTCCGGCACGGAGTTCAGGGTTCAACGGTGTGATGCGTTCCAACGGCAGATCGCGTAGCCCATCGAGCAGCCGTGTTCCAAGTTCAATCACATGCCGCTCGATATTCCGAACGCCAGTGTCCAATAGCAGATCAAGCCCCGGTTCCATCGCATAGATCGACGGGAGATTCGGGCCACCGAGTTCGAACCTGCCTGCGTTGGGCTTCAAATCGTACGGGACTTGAAGGTCATCGACGACGCTGTACCACCCGATGTTGGCAGGTTCGATGTCAGGGCGTCGGGCGCGATTCCAGTAGAAGACGCCGATCCCGTGTGGCGCAAGCAGCCATTTGCATGAGGTGGCGACGAGGAAGTCGCACGCGTCAGCCTGGACCGGAACGACACCGAGCGACTGGGTCGCATCGACGGCGAAGATTGTGTCAGGATTGGCGCGCCGAATCGCACTCCCGAGTGCTTCCAGATCGAACCGGTACCCCGTTCGATACGAAACGTGACTAAGAAATACGAGCCGCGTTCGGTCATCGACGGCGTCGGCAATTGCATCAGGCGTGATGATCCAGTCTCGATGCTCGACGGTTCGAACCTCAATGCTCTGATTTTGGC
>JBGSWU010000341.1:0-6033 GCA_041751795.1 Thermomicrobiales bacterium | reverse complement strand
CCCAACGGATCGAGCAGGTGTTGACAAACCTGCTGGACAACGCGATGAAATACTCGCCGAATGGCGGATTGATCGTCGTCCGTGGTGCCGTCAGGGAAGATGAAGTCGTGATCAGCGTTAGTGACCAGGGGATCGGCATCGCCCCGGAACATCTCAACAAACTCTTCGAGCGGTTCTTCCGCGCGAAGTCGAGCACAGGACCACACGTCTCAGGCACCGGTCTGGGCCTGCCGATCAGCGATGCGATTGTCCGCGCGTTCGGTGGCCGGATCTGGGCCGAAAGCACGCTTGGGAGCGGAACAACACTGTCGTTCACGATTCTGCGAGTCAACGATGGTGCTGCAAATGAGTAAATCAACCGGGCAGGCGTGCGGCGCGCGAATTCTGGTCGTCGAGGATGAGGCGCGGCTGGTCCGCTTGATTCGCGCTGTACTCGAATCGCAGGGGTACCGGGTGACGGTCGTCCCAACTGGCGAGCGGGCGCTGGAGCAGGTCGCGCTCGAAATGCCAGACCTCGTCCTGCTCGACCTTCTTCTTCCTGGTGGAATGGATGGCTTCGAGATCTGCCGTCGAATCCGTGCGTTCTCGATGGTGCCGGTGGTCATGCTGACGGCGGCTGCTCGTGAGGAAGAAAAACTGACCGGGTTCGATGCCGGTGCAGACGACTACATCACCAAGCCGTTCAGTTCCCGTGAACTGCTGGCCCGTGTTCAGGCCGTTCTGCGCCGGACACAGGTGAAGCAGGACAGTCCAGCCGTCATTGAGGTTGGCGACCTGGAAATCAATCTCGCCTCACAGCGGGTATCTGTCGCTGGGGAACCGGTCCACCTGACGCCGACTGAGTACCGGCTGCTGCTCGCGCTCGCCCGGCAGCCCGATCGCGTGATGACCCACACGGCGCTGCTGACCGAAGTTTGGGGAATCGAGTACCGCGACGAAGTGGAATACCTGCGGACCTACATCCGCTACCTGCGTCGGAAACTCGAACCGGACCCGACGAATCCCCGCTACCTGACCACCCTGCCAGGTGTTGGCTACAGCCTCAGCACCGACGGCTAGCGTTTTCCCGCGTCATTCCGTCCTTTCCAGCCCGCAATCGCCTCTTATTCTGACGATTTGGACGCATTCTCACGACATTCTCATGCTTCCCGTATCCACTCTCATCCGGTTCTCATGTCTGGTCGGGCAGGCTTGAGGACGTGACGAATGATCGAGCGTCGAAACACGTCAACGCGAAGGATGAGAGAGCCAACACATGCAGGTAACACAACAGGCGCCGAGGACGATCGTTGAACAGGAATCGCAGGGATCGCACCTGCTCCGCGACGCAATCGCGCATGTGCGTGCTGCTGCGAAGCGGCTCAGTCTGAGCGATGGCCTTCTGGAACTTCTCGAAACTCCAGAACGCGAGATCAACGTCGCCCTTCCGGTCGAGATGGACAATGGGACCGTCCGCGTGTTCCGTGGATACCGTGTCCAGCACTCTCGGTTGCTCGGCCCTGCCAAAGGTGGTTTTCGCTATCATCCTGATGTCGACATCGATGAGGTACGTGGACTCGCGAGCCTGATGACCTGGAAATGCTCGCTGCTCGATCTTCCGTATGGCGGAGCGAAGGGTGGAGTCTCGGTCGATCCGGCGTACCTGTCGACGAACGAGTTGGCGCGACTGACACGCGCATACGCCGGTGCGCTCGCCCCATTCATCGGGTCGCGGACAGATATCCCGGCTCCGGATGTCAACACCAATGATCAGACGATGGGCTGGTTCCTCGACGAGTATGAGCGTGTCACTGGAACATACGATCCGGCGGTGGTGACAGGAAAACCGATTGCGCTTGGTGGCAGTCAGGGACGCGGAGAATCGACGGGCCGTGGCGTTGCACTGACGACGAAGCTGATGCTGTCGAGGCTCGGCATCTCGCTGGACGAGGCCCGCATCGTCGTTCAAGGGTACGGCAAGGTCGGGTTCGACGCCGTCCGCTTCCTCGCCGAAGATGGCTGCCGGATCATCGCGATCAGCGATGTCAGCGGTGGCCTCTATAACCCGGATGGTCTCGACATCGCGCGGATCAATGAGCACGTGAGTCGTCATCCAAAGCGCTCGATTGAAGGCTACGTCGGCGGCGACGCCGAGCCGATCTCGAACTCCGACATCTTGCTGCTTGACTGCGAAGCACTCATTCCAGCCGCGCTCGAGGGGCAGATTACTGGAGCGAACGCTGCATGCGTTCGCGCTCGGATCATCGTTGAAGGGGCCAATGGCCCGACGACGAGTGAAGCCGATGTCATGCTTGCCAGCCGTGGCATTCTCGTCGTCCCCGATATCCTCGCGAACGCCGGTGGTGTCGTCGTCTCCTACTTCGAGTGGTTGCAGGGTCTGCAGGGACAGCGCTGGACACTGGAAGACGTCCGCGAACGACTCGACGCACAGATGACGACGGCGTTCAACACTGTTGTCACTCGTGCCGATCTGGACGGGATCACGCTGCGACAGGCGGCATTTGTGATCGCCCTTGAGCGTGTCGCGACGGCAGCGCGTCTTCGCTGGCACGCCGCAACATGACCGCTGCTGTTCATCGTGTAGTTGCCATGGCCCTGGAACAGAGGACCGCATGAGTATGTCCATTCCCCGACGACACACACTTGATCTGGCAGAGGTGACACCACATATGGTGAGTGCGGCTGTCGCGGTGGCAACCGGTCGGATGCGACTCAACAATGTCACCGAGACTCGCCGGCGGCTGATTGCCGGTGATGCCGACGCCAGTATGTACTTCCGGTTTGAACTGGCGCGTCAGGTTGCCTCATTGTTGCTATCGCTCGATAGCAATGTCATTGCTGTCCACGAGGAGCAGGATGTCCCCGAAGCAGAGGAATGTGCGCCCGAGCAGCCGACGATGTTCGAGCCAATCAGCCTGATTGCGCGCGTCGAGTTACGAACATCGGCGCTGGATGCGATCGTCAACGCGCTCAACGATGCGCTGAGTGAGACGATCGGACGCGACCTCGCACCATTCCCGAACGGCTATCTCGATATCCGGGTCGTCACCCAACGCGAAGCCCACCGGCTTCGTCCCCGAGCATATGGCTATCGCCCAGCCCCGCTTCTCCTCGCTGCCCGCGAGGAGCGCACCGATACCGACGATCTTCCTGACCTCCAGCGCCTTTGGCGCTGAACTGACGATTCCAGCCTTCAATGTCAGTGGGCCACGTCAACGGTGACGTGGCCCTTTTCATTCTCAAGCTTCAAGGTCGTGTGACCTATCTGGATCGAGGCGCGACGGGCGAGGCCGCGGCTCCTTGTACTATGGCGTCATCGTACTGTTCCGCGACGTGTTTCAGATACGTGTTGCGATCTCGCAGCAAACGTCGCATATAGGCTGTGAGGAACAGCCGATTGGCGATTAGGCCCAGGGGGCCAAGCGGCGCTTCAAACGTAAACTCATCGCACATCAATGTCGAGTCGTCGTCGATCTGCCTGAACGTGTGGACGTGGTGGAATCCGGCAAAAGGACCACGCACCTGCTCGTCGGCGAAGCAGTGTGGCGGGTCGAAGTCAGTGATCCGTGACGTGAGACGCCAGCGCAGACCGAGATGCCGAGCTTCCCAGGTGACGCTGTCGCCTGGTCACATCATCCCTTCAGTGACGCCCGCGATGGCGCGTTCTCCAGTATGAGCCATCGATCCCTGGTGCAGGTCAACGCTACGCGCCAGGTCGAAGCAGCGTTCTAGGGGTGCTGCAATGCGGGTTTCCAGATGAATCGTAGGTATGTTATCGCTCCAGACTATAACCACTGGCGTTCCCGCAAGACAGCGAAGATGATACATGCGACATGAAGGGAGTGGGCGTTGGAGTCAGAACGGATTCGGGTGGTCGTTGCGGGAGTCCCAAGGTCTTATCAGCAACCATTCGCCGACGGTCGCTGGCTGACGGAGACACACCTTGCGCGAATTCGTGGCGTGTCGGAGCGGATCGATCTGATCCACGTCACACGGGCTGATCTCGAACGCGGTGATGTTCCGGATGCACCCGACATTCTCCTGATCGAGGCGAGCGGCGACGAGCCGTACCTTGATGAGATACCAGCCGAGGGGTTCGCACGTTTGGTGTCATCCAGATTGCGCTGGGTGCAGTCGTGCAGCAGCGGTGTCGGCCACATCTTGAATCTGGGGCTGCTGAATGACGATGTGATTCTGACGAATGCCGCTGGCGTTCATGCCGACGCGTTGGCGGAGAGCGTGATGGCTGGAGTGCTGTCGCACGCCAAGCGGTTGCCGGAGCGCGCCGAGCTACAGCGCGATCGACGCTGGGAAGAGTTGCGCTGCCGTGAGTTGCGCGGCCAATCGATGCTGATCGTTGGAACCGGCAACATTGGGCTGGCGACGGCACGCCTGGCAGGTGCCTTCCGGATGCGATTGCTCGGTGTTCGAGCGACACCCGTTCCGCTTGAGGGCTTCGACCGTATTGGCGGCCCTGACGCACTGCCGCAGTTCCTCGGGGAGTCAGACTACATTGTCATCGCCTGTCCGCTGACGCCGGCCACCGAGGGGTTGCTTGGGCCGCAGGAGTTCGCCTCGACGAAGCATGGTGCGTATCTGCTGAATGTTTCGCGCGGCAAGGTGGTTCAGGAAGCCTCCCTGCTGACTGCGCTGGTGGATGGAACGCTATCTGGAGCATATCTGGATGCTCACAGTCAGGAGCCATTGCCGGTCGATCACCCGCTCTGGGATGCGCCGGGTGTCACGATCATCCCGCACGACTCACACTCGTCTCCGTATATCGGCGACAACGTCGTGGATCTGTTTGCCGATAACCTGCGGCGCTGGCTCTCGGGTGAACCGCTCCGGAATGTTGTCGATCGCGAGCGTGGTTACTAAGCGGCTGTTGAGACGTACAGGGATTCGACGGTGGCGTTTGCCGGAGAGTGTTACCGATGCAATCACTCAACCTGCTGTCGCAACTGATCTGAATGCGATTGGTAGTGATTGCCTCGATTCGGCCCGACACCTGATACGATCTCTCCCAGCCTGACAGGAGTGGGGGATCGGTAACCTGAAGACAACGGACCTGACGGTCGGACGACGACCGTATTACGGCTGGGCGGTTGTGGCAGTAGCGACCGTCGTCGCGTTCTGTTCCGGGCCGGGGCAGTCATACGTCTTCTCGGTCTTTCTGGATTCGATCATCGAAGCGACTGGATTCTCGCGGACCCAGGTGTCGGCCCTTTACGCGGTCGGGACCGGGTTGAGCGCGATGCTCGTTGTCCTCGTGTCACGGCTTGCTGACCGGCGTGGGCCGCGAGTGATGCTGATCGTCGTCGCGACCGGATTGGGATTGGCGTGCTTCGGGATGTCGGTCGCGAGCGGGCCAATCGCGATCTTTCTCGCCTTCGCATCACTTCGCGCACTCGGGCAGGGTTCGTTGCCCGTCAACGGGACACTGCTGGTCGCGAACTGGTTCGTGCGCTACCGCGGTCGGGCGATGTCGATCATCGGACTTGGCTTCGCCGCGTCGAACGCGCTGATCCCACCGATCTCGCGGTTTCTGATCGAGGAGATCGGCTGGCGTGGAGCCTATGCCGCACTCGGCGTCATGGTCTGGGTGCTCGTCATCCCTGCGGCGATTTTCGTCGTCCGAGATCGACCGGAGGCGATAGGTTTGCATCCCGATGGGGCGCCAGAACCGCCGCCCGGTGAGTCCCAGGCGGGAGCCGCCCGGAGAGGTGGCGCTTCGCGCCGGGTTCTGACGTCGCTGCCGTTCTGGCTGCTCGCGATCCCGATGTCGGCACCGTCGCTGATCGTCACTGCGCTGGTGTTCCATCAGGTCTCGATTTTCGAAGAACAGGGGTTGAGTGCAGCGGTGGCGGCTGGCGTGTTTGTCCCATATGCGTTTGCCTCAGCTGGAATGAGCCTGTTTTCCGGCTACCTGATCGACCGGATTGGCCCACGCTGGCTGTTCGTATCGAACCTCTGCGGTTTGCTGCTGGCGATGATCGTTCTGCAACTCGTTTCGTCCCCTGGTGGAGCGATCGG
>JBGSWU010000340.1:0-3160 GCA_041751795.1 Thermomicrobiales bacterium | reverse complement strand
GGATTCCATACCATCTCTCGTCCGCGCACTCCGCGCGTGTACCACCGACGCCTCGATCAGCTGCGATCAGCTAATGATCCTAGCACGCTAGAGCTGTGAGATATTCCCGATGACAGGTTGTTGTCATTACCACCCCATCGCGTACGCTTCGGCGCGGGCATCAGCTCCCGCTTCGAGGGTGCCGCGTTCGTGGTCGACGCGAATCGCGCAGACGTTCCCGGCAGTGCGTGTCCAATCGGGCCACCACTCGACATCGTGGCCACGGTTAACAAGTTCCTCGCCGACCGCACGCTGGATTCGTGCTTCAAGGTTGAGACGGCCGGGTCGGTAGGTATGCGGCCAGAACGATTCGGGATAGTTGAAGCTGCCAAAGCGAGGTGCCTCGATCGCCTGTTGAACGTCCATCTCGAATTCGACGATGTTGATGAAGGTCTGCAACATCGACTGTGGCTGCATGTCCGCGCCCGGCGTGCCGAACGGCATGAACAACTTCCCGTCGCGGAAAGCCATGGCCGGGTTGGGGGTCAAACGTGGTCGCTTACCGCCTTCGAGTGACGATGCATGGCCAGGAATTAGCCACGACTGTGACCCGCGTCCTGAGCAGACCAGTCCCAGCCCCGGCACGATCGGAGTGCTGCCAACGCCGTCGCTGGGTGTGGCTGAGAATGCGTTGCCTTCGTTATCCACCGCACAGACATATGATGTGTCCGGCTGGAGTTCGAGTGCCGCGACGTTGTCCGTGTAGGCGATGTACCCCGAAATCTCCCCCGCATCCGGCATCTCTCCGAACGCACGGCGGAAGTCGATTCGTGCTCGCCGTGTATCGGCGTACTCCTTCGACAACAGCGTTTCCATCGGAACGTTAACGAAGTGCGGATCGCCATAAAACCGCTCACGGTCGGAGAAGGCGAGATTGAACGCTTCTGCGAACAGGTGGATGTAGTCGGCTGAATTATGGCCGAGCGCCTTCAGATCGAACTGCTCGATGATGTTGAGCACCTGGAGGTTAACTGGCCCCTGGCTCCACGGTCCGCAGGCGTGAACCTCGACATCGCGATACGTCGTTGTCGCCGGTGCTTCGATATCAGAGTGGAAGTCGGCCAGGTCCTGCTCGCCGACGAACCCACCCGCGCCCTGAATGTATGCTGCGATCTGCTTGCCGATGTCGCCTCGATAGAACTCGTCGCGGGCCGCCTCGATCTTCGCTGCCCTGCCGCCTGACGCGCGTTCTTCGGCAGCGACCATCCGGCGAAACGTTTCGGCAAGGTCTCGCTGGTAGAACACGTCACCGATCTCCGGGACTGATCCAGTTGGGGTAAAGATCGCCGCGGTCGATTCCCAACCTCGCAGGCGCGCTTCTTCCTTCTTGAGGTTGCGGTGCAGGGAGGGATAGACGACAAATCCACCCTCTGCGAGTTCGATCGCGGGCTGGACGACTTCGGCAAATGAGAGCTTTCCGTAGCGCGCGAGCGCCGTCAGCCAGGCGTCTGGCGCGCCCGGCACGACGGATCGCTTTGCGCCGATCGGAATCTCGCCGCCCTCGTGTTCGAGAAAGTGTTCCATCGTGGCGGATCGCCCCCAGCAGCCCAACCCACTGATGGAAACGAGATCACCGGTTGCTTTGTGATAAACGATTGTCGGGGCGACCCCACCAAAGTTGCAGAGATCGGGCAGCAAAACATCAATGCAGATCCCGGCTGCAACACCGGCGTCGATGGCGTTGCCACCACTACGATACATCCGCATCCCTGCCTCGGTCGCCAGGTAATGACCGCTGGCGATCGCGACCTGTCGCGCTTGAATCGGAGGCCGGTGAGATGTTCGGTTGAGTGCTGGTACGACGGTCATTGTGCTGTCCTCCCGGTTGTGTCGAGGCTCGCATCGTCAGCATGACAGTAACACAGTTGACGATCAATCGAGCACCGGAAGCCAGGCAATTCGTGCGCCGATGTTGTTGCGAATTGATCGCGCGAGTTACGGGACGGCGCCGTACCCGTTGACTGTCACCTTCGATCCCGCCTCCGTTTTCACGACATCGATCCGCGTCGGGAAGAGTTCGCGAATCTCGTTGATGTGCGTGATGACGAGGATCGTTTTAAAGTCCGCCTCGACTGAGTGGAGCGCTTCGATCAGTCCGTCGCGGCCCTGGGCGTCCTGGGTGCCGAATCCTTCGTCAATGACGAGCATGTCGACGTTCGCACCTGCACGGCGGGTGAGCAACTTGGATAGTGCGACGCGGACGGCGAAATTGACGCGGAACGCCTCGCCGCCCGAGTACAGCGCATAGGGTCGTTCGCCGTACTCATCGCGAATGAGTATGTCGAGCGTTTCGATGATGTTGTCACTCGACAGCGCCTGGCGTTGGGAGCGAAATGTCACATGCAACTGGCTGGACGACATTCGCCGCAGGAGCGCGTTCGCTTCGTCCTCCAGTTCGGGCAGGACGTTCTCGACGATCATCGCCTGAATACCGTTACGGCCAAAAGCATCCATCAGTTCGCGCAACGCGCCGTGGTCGAGTGCCAGCCCGGTTGTCTGCCGGTCCAGTTCGTCGCGGTCGCGCTGCAGCACGTCGAGGTGGTCGAGTTCGCGCTGGATACCGGCGAGATCGCCGGAGAGTTGATTGCGCTCGCGCGTCAGTCGGTCGACCTCGTCCGAAGCATCCTCGGCCCGTCGTTTTAGATCGGTATCACCAGCGAGTCGTGACTCAAATCCGGTGATCTCCTGCTCCGCAGCTTCGATCGACTCTCGCCGTTCGACCTGTTGAGACACGATTGACGCGATCTCGCGCTCGACGCCTTCAAGCCGGGTCCGGGCTGTGTCCAGTTCTCGTTGTCGCGCTTCGTACGGAGCGAAGCGCTGTTCGTTCGCCGTCGCCTCGTTGTGGGCTGCGCCATCGTAGGCGAGCTCGACGAGCAGTGCTTCTGCAGACGTCAGCCGTGATCTCGCGTCCTTGGCGAAACTCTCGTCTGTGATGACGCGCTCGATCCGCTCAATTTCTTTCGTTGTCTGTTCGAGTTGTTGCTGGCAGGTGTCACGCTGGGCGATTCCAGCCTCGATCTGCGCAATCGCTCCGGAGCGTTGCGAGTTCTTGCGATCGAGATCGAGGAGACGTTGTTCCTCCGCGATCAGGGCAGGCAATGCAGCGTCGATTTCCTCA
>JBGSWU010000339.1:0-3980 GCA_041751795.1 Thermomicrobiales bacterium | reverse complement strand
CATCAAGGGGCAACTCGTCTTCTTCGGCGAACCGGCTGAGAAGCTGTGCGGCTCGAAGCCGATTCACGCCGCCAAGGGGTACTACGACGGCTTCGACGCGTTCATCGCCTACCACCCCTGGCCGCAGAACACGGTCGAGTGGGAAACCCATTTCGGCGCGTACTGGGCCTGTGTCTTCACCTTCGAGTGCAACGACCCGGAGCGTTGGGGCGACCTCGCGTTGCTGCCGGAGGGTGCCGGGCCACGGGCGGCAGGGCGTGTCCCTGGCGCGATCGACGCGCTGATGCTGATGTACACCAACACCAAGTTCACCCGCGACGCGATGTTCGCTCACACCGGCAACTGGACGCTCAACGAGGTGATCCTGACGGCGGGTGACGCGACCGCCGACAACCTGCCACCGCGCATCTCACAGATCCAGTACGCCTGGCGGACGCCCGACCTGGGGATGCAGGAACGGATTTGGCAGGTGCTGGCCCAGAACGCGAAACACGCTGCTGAACTGACCGGCTGCGAGGTTTCGGTTCGCTGGGTGTCGAAGACGCGGGTAGCGCTGCCCAACCACGCGATGGCCGACCTGACCTGGCGCAACCTCGCCCAGATCGGCCCACCTGAATACGACGATACGGCCCGGTCGTTCGGGCGAGAAATCCAGAAGAGTCTCGGGATGGACCCGATGGACAACCCATTCCCCGATGCGCTGACGCGACTGACGCCACCGGAGGAGTACGAGGAGCAGGTCCGCAGTATCCTGCCGCCGTGGCAGAAGTTCATCGGCGCCGACGACTACGTTGAGTACATGTGGCACGCGCCGACCGTCCGGTTGCTAACGGCCCGTCCACGGCTACGGCCACCATCCGCGACGTTCCAGTATCCATCCTGGACGTATCTCGCGATGGGTGGACGGCCGGAGATTATGGACCCAGGCATGTTCGTCGCGGGTAAGACGATCGCGACGACGTTGCTCGATCTTGCGACGAAGCCGGACGAACTGGCGAAGGCCAATGCTGAGTTCATCCAACGCACCGGTGGGGGCGTCGGTGGGACGAGCTGGGTTGGCCCGCTCCTGCCGCGCGATATCGTCCCACCTGTCGACCTGCGCTGGCCGGAATACGTCACGACACCACGCGGCGAAGAATGGACGATCCCGACACCGCTGGTTGATGGAGAGCGGCTGTAAACGACATTCCTCAGCGTAGGGGCAATGGCCGCAGCCTCGCCTTGTTCGATGCCTGCGCGGTCCAACAGGGGCGACGTTGCGACGATCGCCCCTACACGAGGGCTACGGGATGACCACGTTCAGTTCCCGCAGCGCACGCCCGTCGTCGGTTGTCAGCGTCAGGCCGTTTGGCCCGATGTCCCAGGATGTGACGGCCTGCAGCGTGTCGAGGAAGGCCATTTCCTGCTCCATGATGCCGGGTGGGTCGGGGCATGCCATCTTCGTCGATGTGAGGGAATCAATCGCTATCGATGCGCCGTCGAGTGTGTAGGCGCCACCGTAGGTGTTGCAACTGGCGTTGCCGCCGAGTGTGCCGTCCGCGTTGAATGTGAGCGTGATCGCGGTGCCTTCGACGAGTCCGTCCCCCTGAGTTACGCCGCCGGGGAGTTCGGTGTAGAGCATCGGCACGTTCCACGTCTTGCCGATCATCTGCACCTCCGACTGTGGGCCGAAGATGATCTCGTTACCGCCGGTATCGCTGATGATCAGCCGGTCACCAGTGACGGTGTACGAGGTCGCATCTTCAAGCACGGCGATGACGAGTTCGGCCTGGGCCAGGATCTCGGGACTCCTGCATCCCTGAGCGGTTCGCGCGTATCCGGCGAAGTCGACCTTCAGCGTGCCATCGTTGGCCAGCGGCATCGAGCCAGCGAATCCGTTGCAGTCGTCGCTCCCGCTGACGTAGCCCTCGGACAGCTCAAGTGTAACGAGCGTGCCGGAAATAGCGGGCTGGCCATTGGCCTCGATCAATCCCCATCGGTGGGTGGCGAGTCCCGGGTCGAATATTGTCGCGCCGTCACGGGTGAAGAGCATCGATGCCCCCCAATTATCGGACATCAGTTGAAGCTGGTCACCGTCTACCTGGTAGCGCAAGGAGGTTTGGAAGAGTCCTTCCATATAGCGGTGGGCTTGCTCCATCACGCCTTCCGGAGTCGGACAGCCCTGGTCATCCTCGCCGCCATTGCCAAAGAGCAGCCTGCCATCACTGGCGGCCAGTAGTTGCGCTCCATAGTCGTTGCAACCGTCATTGCCGCTGGCACTCTGGGTCTCCTGGTCAAATGTCAGCGTAATTTCTGTCTCGGGGATCAGGTATGGGCTGGTGAGATACCAGGCCGTGCCAGTCAGTTCGGGATCGATGACAACTGGCGGACGTGGGACGAACGTGAGCTGCGGTTCCCCGTTGGCGTCGAGCAGCACCAGCCGCTCGTCCGTCGCCTGATAGCTGGTGACGTCGCCGAGAGCGGTGAAGAAGTAGCGATCGTAGCGGGGGCCGTCTGCCGGATGCTGGCAAGGGCGCTCGCGCTGGTCGAGTCCGGCGAACGGACCGCTCTCTCTGATCTGGAAGCTCGACTCGTCCCACTCGATTCCAGCGGAGTACCAGTGACAGTTGGTGTAGCCGTTGATGACGTTGCGATTATCAGGAATGAACGCCAGCGTCACGATCGAACCATCGAGCATCGATGCGCCGTCAATCTCGGCTAACTGCCAGTCGAGCGTCGTCAGGTCGGCAATGCTGGCGGAAGGAGAGGTCGGCTCAGGGTTCGCTGTCGATTCGCTGATAGGACTGGATGGCGCTGTCGTCGGTGTGTCGGCTCCCTCTCCGGTCGCTGGTTCGTCGATGTCCGCTGACCCACATCCAGCGAGGAGCAGACAGCTGCAGATCGTCATCAGGAACCAGATCGTCCAGCGGTCGCGCATCGGATATCCCTTCGTCATCGAGCGGCGCTTCTACAGGGTAAACGTCGCTCAGCACAAAGTGGTTCCTCAAGGTTTGCGCCAACGATGACCTCTGAGGACAGGGCGACGCCCCGCCGAGAGGAGATCGGCGGGGCGTCACGGTGGTGGAGTGAAGGAGGAAGCGGGGTTACTGGGCGAACATGTCCGGGAAGGTCTGGACTGTCGCCTCTGCGAGGGCGTCGGAGATCATCTGCATGTGACCGGCGGCCTCACGCAGTGAGGTCCAGGCGGTCATCGCATCGCCGTCTGCCTGGGCATCGATGGCAGCCGTCAAGGATTCGACGTGCCCTTCGAGCAGTCCGACAACGGCGTCGGTCGGCAGTCCATTGGCCGACTTCAGGAAGGCAGCGAAGTCCTGGGAATAGCCTTCCAGGTCGGCGATGGCCTGGTCCTGAGCAGCCTGGTCGTCGGTCGCAACGCCGTTGGTGTAGTCAACGAAGAATCCGATGTGGGTCCTCCAGAGTTCGAGGAACGCGTCGCCTGCATCTGCGCCGTAGGCCGAGCCGATGGCCTCGCTCAACTCGACTGAGTTGGTGTCGAGTGTTGCAGCAGCCGCTTCGAACTGGTCGGGGCGGTCGTTCAGGGCAGCGTCAGTGGCGAAGCCAGCCAGATAGACATGCTCCTGAAGGAGGGCGTTGAGTCCAGCCCGAAGTTCAGCAGCCGGTGCGTCTGTCGAGCCGTCAAACTTCTCCGGGAACTGGGCAACGATACCGCCAGCGAGGACGTTAGCTGTCATCGGCATGTGGTTCGCGGCGGCCTTCAGGAGATCGAACGCTGCCGGATCTTCAGCGGCCTGGGCGTCGATGGCTGCCGTCAGCGTCTCAACGTGTGGGATCAGTTCCTCGGCAACGGCATCAGCCGGGAGGTTCGGGTTGGCCGAGGCGATGAAGGCTCCGAAGTCTGCGCGGTAGCCGTCGAGATCGGCCAGGGCGGCGTCCGCAGCAGCCTGGTCGTCGGTGGCGACAGCGTTAGTGTAATCGACGAAGAAGCCGATGTGGGTACGCCACAGTTCGAGGAATGCGGC
>JBGSWU010000338.1:0-3860 GCA_041751795.1 Thermomicrobiales bacterium | reverse complement strand
ACCTGGCTTCACCGCCTGGCGTGAAACGGGATAAAAGAAGTGAGGCGGGTGGGGAGCCCGCCTCAGAGGATGGGGATAGGGAACTGGGATAGCGCTGGGCGTCGGAGGGTCCGATTCGTCAATGTCGCTGACGCGCGTCAGCCTGACGAACGGTCACTCGTGCTGGCGCGGGGCGAGCGCTGCCTGAGAGCCGGATGACTGCGACCTCGATGTCGCGTATGAACGTCACAACAGTGTGGCGAATTCGTTTCATCCGATTACCTCCTGTTCGATGCGCCGGGCCGATGTCTTTACCGGCTCCGTCGATCTCATAGCCCTAGAATAGGTCGGCGCGGCTACAATGGCTGCCGCATGGAATACAGTCAGGCTGTTACCTGCGATACAGGTCAGCGGGTTCGGGTGACATCGTTGCTGGACGGCAGCGACGTCGGCGGACGACTGGTCGTCGTTGCGTCGTAGAGGACCCAGCGGTCCTTGCCGGACGATTTGGCGCGATAGAGTGCTGCGTCGGCTTGACGTAACAACTCGCCGAGCCGCATGTCACTCGGAATGTTTGGCAGGCGAGAAGCCGGGTGGCTGAAGGCAACCCCGATACTTGCCGTTACAGCGATTTGACGACCACCGACCTCGAACGGCATCCGCAATTCGTCGGCAATCCGGTCGGCCACGACCCGCGCCTCGTCGAGATGGTCAACATCTTCAAGCAGGATCGTGAACTCGTCGTCACCCATCCGGGCAGCGGTATCGGTTGCGCGGAGTACGGTTCTCAGGCGATCGCCGATGCTTGTCAGAACGGCATCACCAGAATCACGTCCGTAGGTGCTGTTGATCAACGCGAAATCGTCAACATCCATGAACATCACGACGACCGGCTCGCTCCGGCGATCTGCCCTCGAGAGGGCATGCTCCAGATAGGTGAAGAACAAGGCGCGGTTGGGCAGGCTCGTCAGCGGATCGTACAGCGCCTGACGGCGAATCTCCTGCTCAGCAACACGGCGGTGGGTAATGTCGCGTGCGACAACGGCGAGGCCACCGATATTCGGATGGTCGGTCAGGTTGGCAGCACTGACATCCATCGCCCTCCAGGTACCGTCCTGGTGCATGAATCGCAATTCTGACTGGTTCGGCGGACTTCCGGATGGCTGATCGACCGTCTGTGTCAGGTACTCCATGACACGCACAGCGTCTTCGGGATGGCAAAGCGCGTAGATGCTGGCACCGACGAGCGAAACCGTTCGCGATCCGAGTGCATCGGGGTTTTCATACAAGACCTGGGTAACGCGGCCAGAGGCATCGAGAACAAGCGCGAGATCTGCCGCGAGTTCCAGCAACCTGGCTCGGCCAGATACCTCCGAAACAGCATCAGCCGGTGTCGCACCAAGAGGAGGGATACCGGTTTGCCGCTCGACATCTTCAATCCGCGCCCGGAGTTGCGCGGCATCGATTGGACGATTCAGGTAGCCGTTGGCGCCCGCATCCAGCGCATCGATGATCGTGTGCGGATCTTCGCGGGTGTTGGCGACGAGGATAGCGCTGCGTTCGTAGCCAGGCAGGTCACGGAGATCACGGCAGAATTGCTGGACTGCGGCGGGGCCACCGTCAATCTCGCCAATGATGACGAACCGGTACAGATCGTCGTTCGCGATCTCCAGGGCGGTCTCGACGTCCGCAACGCTGACCGCGAGATGCCCGCGCATCGCCAATGCGAACTCGAGTGAACGCAGAAAGGATGGATCGGTTTCGACGACCAGGACATTCATCCGTCACCTCGACGCTGGACACGTCTGACAACGCGGGCAGCCGCGATGGCTCCAGCTGATGTTGCTCGTCGATCCCAGCCGGCACACCTGAACCGAAAGGTCAGTACCTTCCCGACGTTCAGCCCCCAACTACGGTGGCACGTCTAGAGTCTACGCACTGTTTTCCTGTGAGGCTATAGGCAGAAGGCACATTCATTGAGGTACGGATGGATACTTTCTGTTGTCCGATCTACTTGATGTTTCGAAGCCAATCATAAAGCGTTTGGATCTCTTCATCGCTGATCTGGTCGGGGGTGTGGGCAGGCATCGCACTCCCGCGACCGTTGCGGACGCGCGTTTCAAACTGCTGAATGATCATCCGGGTTCCCGCCAGTGATTTTGAGGCGGTATCAGTTCCCTCGCCCTCGGCTCCGTGGCATTCGGCACAACCCCGGGCTGCGAAGAGGTCCCGGGCTTCGCTCGCCTGATTGTTCTCACTGGCCGAGCCATCGTCACCAGTATCGGAATCGCCTCCGCAGGCTGCAACCAGCAGGACGGCCGTCAGCACGGCCAACAACAAGCGACCAACGGGTAGGCAGAACGAACGCATTGCGCGGACCCTCCTTGACGGTTCGCAACCCGGAGCAGTCCGAGCTGGCTGGTTGTATGCACATGTGCGTGACCGGTTCGCGGTGACGGTGTTGTGGCTTACAGGTTCGATCAGCCTAGCAGCGCCATCTGGTCGCTGTCAAACATGCGGCTTCAGCCGTTGGGGTCCCAGTAACTGCCAGCGACTCCTGGCATCAGAGGAACCGTGACATCGTGCGATACAATCAATGCCGTTCAATCGACCAGCGGGAAGTGCTATGTTTGCCGCTGGTTCCCCAGGATGGTTCATGATCTGTCCCCAGTGCTCGACGCGGAACGCACTTGGCAGCCAACGCTGTCGGGCCTGCCGACACCCGTTCACCAATGATGCAGTTCACGCCGGAATGTCTGACAGCCGGTTGCAATCACGGCGAAGCCAGGCACGCCGCGCAGCGCCGCCTGCTGGATATCCGTACGACGATGACCGGATACGCGCAAACGGGCCAATGTTCAACGATGCGAGTGTCTGGTCGGAGCAGGCAGTCGCAACCGGGAGATCGCGCCGAAGACGACGACCACACGGTTGCCTGGTCGCGCTCGGTGGATTGAGTGTTCTTGTTGTCGGGTTGCTCGTTGCGGCGCTGCTGCTAAGTTCCTATGTCGTCAAGCCGATGGTGCGCGATGCCGCTGTCACTGACTTGCGCGCGGGAGTTCGCGACGAAATCAATGACCAGATCGCGGCACAGATCGACGACGCGCCCGAGGGTGACATCATCATCACCGATGACGAGATCAATCGGCGGCTGGATTCAAGTGGTGATCTCGGCCCAATCGATGATGTCACGATCACGATCGCTCCTGATGTCATCACCGTCGAATTGAGCGCCTATGGTTTGAGCGGCACCTACCAGTCGGTAATCCGGGCTGAGAATGGGTCGGTCGTTCTCGACGGCGGAACGCTCGATGGTCCGCTGAGTTTCGTTATCCCGAACAACGAGTTGGCGGAGGCGACGAACGTCGAGATTGCCGCAGCACTCTCGGACGCCGGGTACTGGGTGGAATCCGCGACGATGCAGGATGGCGCGATCGCGCTGTCCGTCGTTCGATAGCCCACGCATCACTGATACGTCGCAGCAACCGACGCCGGCCGTCCCTCACGCCCGCATCCCTGCTGATCTGTCGACGAACCGTATTCGCATCACCCGACTCAAACAGGAGTATTATCCTCCCCGAGTGAGGGGTTGGTGATTCGATTCACGCTGCAATCAGACAGTACCCTGCAACCCAGCCACGCCAGTCGCCATTGCCACGGTCAACGATCGCATCCCGGTTGTCGAATGGTGATTTTGTCGGACGTAAGACACGCCGGCGGGGTTGCACGCGATGATCTCGTGGAAGCGAAACCTCTACGCCCTGTGGGTCGCGCAGATGCTGACGATTGTCGGTTTCAGCCTGCGTGCCCCGTTCCTGCCCTTCTATATAGAAGACCTCGGAGCGACATCACTGGAATCACAAGCGCTTTGGGCGGGAGCG
>JBGSWU010000337.1:0-7483 GCA_041751795.1 Thermomicrobiales bacterium | reverse complement strand
GACTCCAGCCCGGCCCGCCGCGAGCGCCTGTCGCAATCGCTCGCTGTCCGCTTGCGAAACACCAGGAAGTGATACTTCCGGTGACGCGCCGCCTCCACCTGCCGTCTCGACCCGGACACTGACGACACCGAGGAGTCGCTGTAGCAAGCCCTGGCTCGTATCGAACGTTTGAATCCGCTCTACGGGGATGAACCGTCGCTGCCTGTTGAGGATCCCCTGCTCGATCCGCAACTCGCCAGCCTCAACCCGATACGTGAAGCGATGCCAGGCGACAACGGCATAGGCTGACGAAAGGCCGAGCAGTGCGAGGAGGATGACGACTGTGATCACTGCCGTCTGAATACTGATCGCGCCGAACCCGTCGTTAATCAGCCGCAGCACGATCGGAAAGAGCGCTGGAATCGCGAACTGGCGCACGATGTGAAGACCCATCAAGGCGATCGCCGCCGGATGAAGGCGGTGCGGTTCAGACATCGTCAGCGATGCCCGCGAGATCGGAGATTCGGTTACGCAGGTCGTCAGCAACATCGATCGCCAAGGCCGGGATCTCCTCCGTCCCAGCCGCCGTCGCGATCGCGATCCCGGCCAGATTGAAGCGCCTGAGGATCGGCCCCTGTCGCGTATCGACATGCTGGACACGGACGATCGGGATCAATGTCCGGGTGATGATGATCACACCGCGCTGTAGTTCGATGTCGCGGTCTGTGACGGCGTACCGCCAGCGCCGCCATTGGATCGACGGGGCCACCCAGGTCGCGACGACGCCGATCAGCAGCGCGACCACGACCGGGAGCGCGACCCACCACCATGACTGGTCAAGGAACCAGAGTAACCAACTGATCCCAGCCGCCAGGGTCAATGTGACCAACGATGAGAGCAACCCGGAGATTCTCCAGGCCGTCAACGCCCGTGGATCGAGCCGCTCGTGTGGCGCTGGGCGTGCGACCGGAAGAGAGTCGCGCTGGTCGATTTGCCCACTGTCGTATTCGGTCTGATCGATTCCAGTCACAACCCCTGTGCCAATCGTCTGTTCGACGCAGATGTCTCCACCCGGAAGGGTACGCCATTTCTCCACAATCGCACCGCTGTATGATCTCATGCGGGGATGGACGGGGGAATATTGTCCTATTCTTCACGTCGTCTCTTCTATAGAAGAAGGTGACGATGGTCATTAGTGCGTACGGTCAGGCGAACGACACACTCCATGCGGTTACACGATGACTGATGGTTTCGAATCGCGATCCGGCTTTTTTGCCCGGACGGTCGCCGACCCCATCCAGCTCCGGCAACGCTCGCGGATTGCGCTGCTGATCCTGATCGTACTGGTCGTCATCGGTCAATTGCTGTCTGGGTTCGGTGCTGGGATGCTGACAGCACTGACCTGGGTCTGCGCGCCGGTTGTCGCGTTCGGGATTGGCGTCGGTGATGCGTTTTTTGTCCGGCACGGTCGTCAACAACGTCGAATACTGCTGTCAATCGTCCTGTCGTTGCTGATTGTTCTTATGTCTTGTGTCATCCTGGCAGGTGGGGTGAACGGCTCTTCGTCGGTGCAGCGGAATATCGTCGAAAGTTCGCTTTATGGATTGCTCTATGCCGGAATTGTCATCGGACTTTCGGGGACGATTGCACTTGGAATTGGCCGAGGCGAAGACTATGTATCACGCAGAATCGACCAAATGAGTGACGACGATTGGTAGATTGAGATTGTCGTAGGTGTACGTACACTATTTGTGAAATGGTTGACATGGTCTTTGCGTGTGTGCTAAGGTGCATCCGTCCTGAGACAAAGACGTCTTGAGGGCTGATCTGGAGACGCCAGCAGACCCGGAGACGATGTAACCGTCTGGCGGCGACGAGACGAATGGCAGCTGTACTGTGGGGTATAAGCTGACATCGGTATCGTGAACCGTCTGGTCACGTGTTTGTGACCAGGTCAATCGGCAGTGCGATAGGGGTATCGCAGTGGGGCCGTATGCCGTCACGATTTAATCAGGTTTTTGACAGCTTCGGGAGGGGATGAGCAGGTCCATATTCATCGCGAATGGGGTTGCGATGGGTATCTGCTCAGAGGTGGATCCGATGTGTTGTGGGATGTATGACATTCCTGCGACGCGCCTGCCGCGAGGGTTCGGCAGGTATCGGGTTCCCTCACGGGGTGTCGTAGGAGGGAAACTCGTTGAGACGCATGAGCCAGAGTCGCACACTACTGGCAGTAGTAGTAGCGGCGACAATGACGCTAGCTCTCGGAATCCCAGTCGCTGCAGATCTCAATCTCGTTCCAGGTGAGTCAGCGCACGTCGCCTACACAAATGGCGATGGGATTAACGTCCGCGATTACGCAGGATTCAGTGGCTCGATCATCACCACCCTGCATGAGGGTGTCTCCGTTACCGTCATTGAGGGCCCGATGTGGCTCGACGACGGCTCCGCATGGTTCCTGGTTGGTGTAGATGCATACGAAGGCTATGTCGAAGGATGGGTCGTCGCAGACTACCTGTCCGGCGAATACGTCGAACCGTCCTATCGCGCGACGGCAGCAACCGTCGTCGAAGGTACGACGGCAACGGTCGTTGGTACCGATGGCTATGGCTTGCGACTGCGTGACGGCGCATCACTGAATGCCGGCACGATCACTGTCATGCCGGAAGGTGCGTCGGTTGGCGTGCTTGCAACCGACATCGTCGGTGAAACCGGAACAATCTGGGCCCAGATCTCCTGGGACGGGATGACCGGATACGCTGCGATTTCCTACCTCTCCATTGGCGGCGGCGCCGCAGCACCGGAACAGCCGGTCGTTGTCGAGCAGCCTTCAGTGAATGGTCTTTCGGTTGGAGATCGCGCTTCAGTCGTGGGCACCGGCGGCGGTGGCCTGAACCTTCGAGCTGAAGGCAGCTACAACGCTGGCGTTGTCACGATTCTCGCCGAAGGAGTCGTTGTAACCGTCATTGATGGTCCCTACTGGGACGGTGCCGGAAACGGCTGGTACCTCGTTGACTACTCCAGCATGACTGGTTGGGTCCATGGTGGCTACCTCGCCTGGTCGGATCAGGCACCGTCGAGTGATCCAACGCTCGGTGCCGTCGAAGAACCGGTCGCCGAAGAACCGGCACCAGCACCAGCGCCTGCTGAAGAACCAGTCGCTGCGCCAGAGCCGGAGCCAGTTGCTCCGGAAACAGGGATCGGCGCGATCGTTGTATCTGAAGCGCTCAATTACATCGGTATCCCGTATGTCTGGGGCGGCACGACCCCAGGTGGTTTCGATTGCTCGGGTTTCACCTACTTCATCTTCAACAACGTCGCGGGCATCAATCTCTCACGATCGCTTGAAGTTCAAGCATCAAGCGGCTCCTATGTCAGCGCCGAGAATCTCCAGCCTGGTGATCTGGTCTTCCAGCAGAACACCTACAAGTGGGGCCTATCACACGTCGGCATCTACATCGGTGGCGGCCAGATGGTCAATGCGCAGAGCGAGCGCGTTGGCGTCGCAATCGCGGACCTCTGGGATAGTTACTGGGGTCAGCGCTACTACACCGCACGCCGCGTCGTCTAGCGACGACTGACAACGCAGGACACGTATGAAGCGGGCGACTCAAATGGGTCGCCCGCTTTACTGTTCCCGGAACGGTGGGGCTGTGTGCGAAAGCGTTGGGAGGATCGGGACGAACGACTCCTACACCAACCAGCGTGTCGCAATCGATCGAGACATTGCGTCAGCACATCCTGTCCTCGCTGGTCATCGGCACCCGTCCAGCAGCCATGACCTCTTGCCGTGTCATCCTGAACCGCAGTGAAGGATCTTCCTGTCTCGAGGAGCTGGATCAGTAGGTAGGATGACAGCCATCCGTCAGGTCAGAGCATCCCGGTGGTGTGTGCTGAGAGATCCTTCACTGTGGTTCAAAATGACACGGCAAGGTAGGAGATCCTTCCAAACGCACCCTTCGTCCTGAGAGCAGGCTGCAGACGCATTGCGTCGATACTTTGGATCGTCATTGGAAAGCAGGTCGTGGCGACCACGTCCTGGGTCAAATCGATCGACAGACCGGACATCCCAACCCAACTAATGCGCCATCGGTCTTTATCGCCCGTCTCGCATCGTCTGGTATGCCGCCAGGGAACGATCGATGAACAGATCAGTGCTTCCGAGGTAGGCCATCGGGTCAAGCGCACGGTCGATCCCGTCCAGCGAGAGGATGGAACGAATCCGTTCGTTGGCGAGCGCAACGTCACGGAGCGGGCGTTTCTCATCCCGCGCCAGTGCGGTGACTGATTCAACGAGGCGGAACGCATCGGGCCTGCCGATCGATTGGGACAGCGCAACCATCAACGACTCGGCCATCATCAATCCTCCGGTCACGTCGAGGTTGGCCCGCATTCGCTCTGAGTCCACAACCAGTTCATCAACTGCCTGTTGCACCCGGCTGACAGCGCCAGCAGCGTTGTCGAACAGCGCTGGCAGCGCCGCCCACTCAAGTTGCCAACCGCCAACTCCGCGCTCGTGCTCCTGCACCATCGCGTTCAGGATGAGCGGAACCTGTCCCATCGCCAGTCGCGCCGATGCAATCGCAAAGGTTGCGTCGACCGGATTGCGCTTATGGGGCATCGCCGATGATCCGCCCTTGCCAACCACCGGCGTCGCCGATAGCTCGCCAACCTCGGTTTGAGAGAGAAGGACAATGTCACCAGCGATTTTCGCCATCGCTCCGGCAACGACACCAACTGCACCTGCGATGTCGGCAATCCGGTCACGCTCGGTGTGCCATGGGAGATCCGGAACGTTGAGCCCCAGTTCCGAAGCAAGTGATTCCATGACGGAAACACCGTCGTTACCAAGTGGAGCTAATGTGCCAACTGCGCCACCGAATTGAACGACGAACGATTCGGAGCGCAGCGCATCCAGCCGCTGCACCTGGCGAGTGACGAGGGACAACCAGCGAACCGCCTTCAGGCCAAAGGTGATCGGCAACGCCTGCTGGAGCAGAGTCCGGCCAATCATCGGTGTACGGCGATGCTCCTCGGCGAGTGCGGCAAAGGCTTCTGCCAATTCAATCAACCAGGCAATCAGCAGATCAACGCCTTCGCGTATCTGAATCATCATCGCGCTGTCGATCGCGTCCTGACTCGTTACGCCCCAGTGGACATATCGGCCATGTTCGCCCTCGACGCTCGCTGTCAACGCTTTGACGAGCGGGATCGCTACGGTCCCGGCTGAAACAGCATCCCGATACAGTTGCGGAACGTCGAACAGATCGATTCGACACGCCGACGCAATGGCATCAGCCGCCGCTGCCGGGATCACGCCAACTCGTGCCTGCGCTCGCGCCAGCGCGGCTTCGAACGCCAGTAGCGACCCCACATGCGAGTCGGCTGAAAAGATCGACGCCATCGCCGGTAATCCAAACAGCGTCTGTACCTGCTCCATACCCTGACTCCTTCGCGATCCCACGATGGCTGGTGATGGCGCTGGACCGGTTACTCGTTACTCGCTGGATGCCGCTGATCCCAACTCGGTCTTGGCGATGGCGAAGGCGGTATTCGCGGCGGGAATGCCAGCATAGAGTGCGACGTGGAGAAGCGCTTCGGCGAGTTCCGATTCGACCACGCCGATGTTTCGGCTCGCGCGGATGTGAAGAGCGAGTTCATGCTCGCGCCCAAGCGCCGCGAGAATTGCGATGGTGATCAGACTTCGCGTCCGGCGGTCAAGGTCCGGACGGGACCAGACGGAACCCCAGGCAGATTCAGTGATGAACCGCTGGAAGTCAGCATCAAGCGGTGTTTCCCGCTCCCGCGACCGCGTCACATGCTCGTCGCCAAGCACTTCGCGGCGAACCCGCATCCCCGTGTCATAGCGCGAGTCGTCCACACGCCCTCCTCCCGGCCACCGTTGCCTCGAACGATCCATCAATGTCGTCGTAGTATAGTGGCGCAATCTCAACGACCGTCGTGCAATGCGAAGTAAACCGAACAAGGAAGGAGCATTCGGTGGCGACGACAACGATCGGGGACATCGTTTTCGGCGACCGCGAGGTCTTCCCTCCATACCTGTACGCAGCGTATCGGTCAACGATTCTGCGTTCACCGGGGATGCCACTGATCAACGTCCCGCTGACGCTCTCGGAAACGACCGGGCCAGGGCCAGCCCATAGTGCCGCCACAACGATCACCGCCGAGGACGCCGACCTCACCCGCAATGCTGGTACGGGCGGCGAAGCGATCGGCCAGCGGATCATCGTGACTGGGCGTGTGCTGGACGAGCAAGGCACTCCTGTGCCTCACGCGCTGCTGGAAATCTGGCAGGCGAATGCAGCAGGTCGGTATCTGCATAAGCGCGACACGTGGCCCGGGCCACTGGACCCCAATTTTCTCGGGATCGGGCGTTGTCTGACTGATGACGACGGCGTGTATCGTTTCCTGACGATCCACCCCGGAGCGTACCCATGGGGAAATCATCCGAACGCATGGCGGCCAGCGCATATCCACTTCTCACTGTTTGGGCAAACGACACGCTCGCGGCTGGTGACGCAGATGTACTTTCCGGGCGATCCACTTCATGCGCTCGACCCGATCTTCACGGCAGTCCCGGAGGCGGCACGTCCACGGTTGATCGCAGAGTACGCTCACGACATCACCGAGCCGGAATGGGCACTTGGTTATCGCTTCAACATCGTGCTGCGCGGCCCGGAGGCAACGCCGTTCGAGCCACCACGAGAGCATGCGTCATGACACCTGATCCCCGCTACGACCTCACATCGTCACAGACGGTTGGCCCGTTCTTTGGCCCAGCGCTCGTTCGCGACGATGTCGACCTACAGATCCTGGCCGGACCTCAGACCGAGGGCAAACGTATCCGGATTGAAGGTTATGTCTACGACGGCGAAAGCAACCCGGTACCGGATGCGATGGTCGAGATCTGGCAGGCGAATGCCTTTGGCCGCTACCACCATTCCGACGACGATAGCGATGCTCCACTGGACCTCGAGTTCACCGGGTTCGGACGATCCAGCGCTGACGACGAGGGACGCTTCTGGTTCGAAACGATCATGCCGGGACCAGTCGCGTTCGATCGCGAGCGGTTCCAGGCTCCGCACATTGCAGTCACGGTGTTCGCCCGCGGCCTGCTCAATCATCTCTTCACACGGATCTACTTTGCCGACGAGCCTGCAAACGCAGACGATCCCATTCTCCAGCTCGTCCCAGTTGATCGTCGTAGTACCCTCATCGCCACCCGCACCGCCGACGGACCGACATCCGTTTACGGGTTCGATATCATCCTCCAGGGGCCGGGTGAAACGGTCTTCTTCAACTTCTGAGCGAACAGGGTAGCAATGAACATTCGACTGCTGCGCCATGCAACGATCGTTGTCGACTGGGGCGAGATCAGCATCCTCGTCGACCCGATGCTGGCGGAACAAGCGTCACTCGACCCGATCCCCAACGCGGCCAACGCCCACCGCATTCCGATGCTGCCGCTGCCGCTCGATGATGA
>JBGSWU010000336.1:0-9909 GCA_041751795.1 Thermomicrobiales bacterium | reverse complement strand
GCCGTTCGCCAGGTACTCGAATCCCGGGAACCTTGGGATTGCTTAAATACAGTCGCACACGATCTGGATCGCGAACGACAGGTCGCACGCTTCGTAAACTGGATGTTGCGGCGGAACGGGACACGGACGTCTCGACCACGTGCGGACCCGTTGGGCGATGTTCGGCCGAGTGACATGATCGCGTTATTACTGCATATTGGACTTGGCCAGACTGGCGATCAAATCGAGGACGTATTTGGCCAGGACCGGCAGGAAGTCGGACCGGGGCTGCTCCAGGCACGGTCGGTGTTTGCCGAGCTTCCGATTGCGCCGTGTCGTGAGTTTGCGTGGCTAATCGGCTGGTATCGTGACCAGACACTGACTCCCGAGGATCGGTTGCAACTCCTGGCGCATACGTCGTCGTGTGACGCGTGCCGTGCTGCATTGGAGCAAGCCCAACGAGCAGACGCGACAATGCTGGCTACGATCGAGAGCACTCTTGCAGCGTTGCCGAAGGGTTCTGTGGCGGACGTTGCGGGCCGAACTCGTCGACGTTCCGGAACGGTCACCCTCGTGGCTGGTTCGGTAATGATTGTCGTCATTCTTCTGCTCGGTATTGCCGCGTTTGACCGGATCACGTCGGGTGAAAGAGCACCGGTTCCATTGTTTGCGGGCGACCCGCCGGTTCAGACAGCGTTGGACGGCTGGTTATTACAGGTGTCGCCAGTTGGATATCTGGAAGGCGTTAATCTAGCGAATGGACATAAGCGCGGCCTCGACAGTGGCGACGGAGGAAACTTCTCCCCGTTCTACCGTGTTTCGCGAACCCATATCGCGTCGTGGCGACCGTCGGATGGCCAACGGGACGATGTTCTGACGATCGGGCCAATCGGCGAACAGGTGAAGTTCCGATTGACGTGGAACCGGCAGTTTGTCTACTGGTATCCGTCGGGCTGGCTCGGCGACGACACGCTGCTGATCGTGAAGTCACCTGAGCATATCTCTGGTGAAACTGAGAGATCGTATCTCGATCGACTGACCCAGGAGAGTCGGCTCGTTGCCTTCGACGCAGCCACTGGCGACGAACGGGTGTTGATGACCGGGAACGTCGCGGCAGCATATCCATCCCCGGATGGAACGATGGTTGCCATCCTTCACCCAATCGATCGACGCTGGCCCGGAAACACGCTTGAACTCCGGCCATTCGACGGCCAGTCCGTCGGCGAACCGGTTGTAACGATCGAAAACCGTATCGTTGCAGACGGCGTCTGGTTGGCCAACAGTTCTCGATTCATCACATCGGTCATCGGTGATGCGTCGGTGACGATTCAGGAGTGGCAGCGTACAACCAGCCTTGAAGCACGCGGGGTCGACGCTGTGAATCTGGAAGCAATCGATCACGCCGGTAGCCGCACGGTCCTCGCGTCGACGATGTCACCCACGACGATCCTTCCGATTGTCTCGTCACCTGATGGTCAAACACTTGTCTATCAGGAGCGGACGATGCGAGACGAGTCTCTGCTGGTCACGATTCCCGAGTACGACTGGAACTGTTATCGGGTGTTCGTCGCGGGGGGAGAGCGGGAGTTGCTGGCATCCGGTGGCAGCCCTGAGCGGATTTTCAATCCCGCGTGGTCACCGGATGGATCGATCCTCGTCGTGCCGGTCGCTCGAACCTTCCCGCTTGCAGACTCCGATGAAATCCCACAGCCGAACAATCCGAATGCGTCGACCCTTCTTGTCTTCGATGCTTCCTGGCGACCGGGAATGGATCCACAGACGATCTACAGCAGCGGTCGGGATCTCTATGGCTGGCTGGAGCCTGGTTCGCTTGAACCTCGTCAGGGACAAACATCTGAAGAACGCCGGTCGCTGGCGTCGGTGGAACTTGATCCTGAGGAGTTTGATCAGCTCAGCCTTGGCGCCCGAAGCGTCGTGGATGGAGATGGTTCCTACGTCGTCGTGGAAGCACGCGGGAGCCGTCTGCCATTGATCTGGGATGTCGTCGCACACCGGTCTCGTCGGATCGAACTTTCGACGACGGACCTTGCCTGGTTCAACCAGGGACAGACGACCATCGGCGTCGTCCGGCAGAATTCAACTGGCGGGAGTCGAATCGTCCTGAATGCGGCGGATATCTCGTCTTCTGCAGCGTATCTGGACCGGAATATGTTCGATCCGGCGGGGATTGGTGACTCGACCGACCGACAGTATGCGCGACCGCTGGTGTCGCTGTCCGGGACGCTTGTGTCGTTCTTTGTCGTTGACGAACTGACGGGTCACGTATCGCTGTGGCTCGATCATCAATCGGGTCCTGCAACCGTCGTTGCCGAATGGACACTGCCTCCGGATCGAATTACCGAGCTTCCGACGCTTGCATTATGGGCGTCGACTGACACGCTCCTGTTCGTGAAGCCAGACGATTGGAATAACGGAGCGCCAGCCGTCGCGAGCGTCTCCCGGTTGGTTGTTGGACTCAATGGTGATGTCGAAGTTGATGAACTCGTTCGTCTCGGCCTGGCACGTGGTTCAGAGGGCGTTGTTCTCATCGATATGGCTCTCAGCCCGGATGCAAAACTGCTTGCCTATCGTTTGCGCCACTACGACCAGGCGTCTACGAGGAGTTCAAGCAGCGACTCTCTTCACCTCGCTTCCACGAGTGATCTTGGACGAGCGGTTGAGATTGAACGTGGCGGTCGTGGCGATGGTCTGCTCTGGACAAGGCTCAGCGATCGTGTCATCGCAGAGATGCGCGGACGAATCGTGCTGTACTCAGCAGATGGACGTGACATCGAGTATCTCAGCCCGCGGGGCGTTCAGGCGTCGTCTCCAGTCGTGATCGGCGAACAGGTCTGGTTCGAGGCGGTTGATGATCGGGGTGGGAGTATCTGGCACGTCAACCTCGAATGATCCAGGCGGACCGCAGCACAACATTGCCTTGTTCACGATCCGGTCGCATACTGCCCACGATTTCTGTTGTGTTCGGAAAGGGGGCCAAGGATGGCACGTCCACTGAAAGTGGGTTTCATTCTTCCGCAGATCGAGGGTCGGCGCGCTGGAACGACTCCGCGCTGGTCGGATATCCGGGAAATGGCCGAAGTCAGCGAACAAATGGGTTTTGACTCGCTGTGGGTCGTCGATCACCTGTTGTATGGCTTCGGGACTGAAGACGAAGTGCGTGGTGTCTGGGAAGGCTGGTCGATACTGTCGGCTCTCGCCGCCGTTACAACGAAGGCCGAACTGGGTACGCTCGTCGTTTGTACGGGTTTTCGCAGCCCCGCCCTCCTCGCGAAAATGGCTGACACAGTTGACGAGATCAGTGACGGGCGGCTGATCCTCGGCATTGGTGCAGGCTATTTTGAGCGCGAGTACAACGCATTCGGTTTCCCTTACGACCACCGCTTCAGCCGCTTCGAAGAAGCATTGGAGATCATCGCCGGACTCTTGCGTAACGGTGAGATCGATTACGAGGGGCAGTATTACTTCGCCCGCGAGTGCGAACTTCGACCTCGCGGACCTCGCCCGCAGGGGACACCAATCATGATTGGTACCCGCGGCGAAAAGATGCTGCGATTGACGGCGAAGCACGCCGACGCCTGGAATGGTTGGCTGGCGCGGGGCGACAATCGTCCAGAGGCGATCCCACTGTTACGCGACGACGTTGACGCTGCGTGCAACGTCGTCGGACGTGACCCAGCGTCACTCGAACGGACGGCCACAGTGTTCGTCGACCCGACCGACCAGGCCGCGCAATCCAGCCGTGGTCCAGTCAGTGGTTCGCCTGAGGAGATCGCTGCAACCCTGGCAGCCTTTGTCGACGAGGGAATTACCCATATCCAGATCGCTTCGAAAGTGACCAACGTCAAAGGTCTGGAACCGTTTGCTCCGGTGCTGGAGGCCCTCGACCGATTCTAAGCCTTTGACGAATGAATAATTTGGGTGTGATTGGCGTTGCTGCCACGATATCATTCCGTGCGTTGCAGCGGTCTTCTCTTGCCGTCGAACATCCATGACCAATTCAACCGCACCGGATTGACGTATCGGGTGAAGATTCGATTCCACATTCGGGGGTTCGGTTGTGTAGCATATGTCTGATGAAAACTGTGTTTGCTGGTAAAAGTATTCGCCTGATTACGGTCTTACTCGTGGCGGTTTCCGTTGTTGCATGCAGCGGTCCGGACGCGTCGGAAACTGAAACTGCAACAAACGTCGCCGGATCAGATGGCCCTGCTACCGCAGAAGCGGGATCGCCGACCGATACAACCGGCGCTCAATCTCCTGGAACGACACCACCGAATCCCCAAACAGCCGAGACGCCTTCGGCATCAACTGGTGAAACGCCAAACCCGTCGACTGGAGGCGTTGCGACTGAGTCCGCAACGGCGACAACAACGACTGCCTCCAGCCCGACGCAACCCATTGATCTGAGTGGTGCGTTGCTGCCCAACAACCGGATTCTCTCGTATTACGGGCATCCGAATTCCACGGCAATGGGCATCCTTGGCGAACACTCCATGGATGAGGCGCATCGGCTGCTTGCTGAGCAGGCAGCGGAGTACGAGGCGATCGATCCGGCTCATCCTGTTGTGCTCGCGTTCGAGTTGATCGCGACGGTCGCGCAGCCACACCCGGGTGAAGATGGCACCTATGTCGCGTATACCGGCGACGAGATCATCCAGGAATACGTCGATTATGTGACTGCCAACAATATGATCCTGATCCTCGATCTACAAATCGGTCACGATTCGATCACGAACCAGATTAACCTGATTCGACGATGGCTCGAACTGCCGAACGTGCACGTCGCTATCGATCCCGAATTCTCGATGAAGGCGAATGAAGTCGTTCCGCGAGACCGCATCCCTGGCGAGTTCATTGGCGAATCGAACGGCTTGCACATCATGGAGGGGATGCAACTCCTCGCGCAGATTGTTGCGGAAGCAGGCATCCCGCCAAAGATGCTGATCGTTCATCAGTTTGAAGAAGACATGATCTTCAATAAGGACGCCATCACGCCAGTTCCGGGTGTCCAGTTCGTTCTCGACATGGACGGATTCGGCGGCGCCGAAGCAAAAATCGGCAACTACGGCCATTTCGTGCGCGATCAGTTGATTGAGTTCGGTGGGATTAAGTTGTTCTACCGTCAAGATGATCCAGTACTGACCCCAGCCGAAATCGTCGCGCTGGATCCTGCCGCCCTGGTTGTGATTTACCAGTAATCCTCCGTTGAGCAGGACGCTACTGAATTCCCTCCAGCAGAAACGAAATGTGCCTGCTGGAGGTGCCCATCCGTCACACTTCCCGGTCGTTCGCGCTACGATACCCTCCATCCGTGTTGCGGAGGGAGCCACGAGTGACGATTTCCGAACGTGCCAGGGCGTTGCATGGGCGCGCCACGATAATTGACGGCCACAGCGATATTCTCCTCCAGGTAATCACCGGCGTGACAACACTGACGGAATCGTTTCCTGACGCGGAGATGGCGCGCTGGCAGATCGTCGCCGACCATCAGCAGCCAGCGAACCGAACGAGCGATGTCCCGTACGAACTCGATCGAGTAGCGTTGGCGACCGCTCCAGCCGGACAGTATGAACTGCCGCTCCTGGAGCAGGGGGGCGTCACGGCAGAATGTGTCGCCCTGTTTCTGCCCGAGAACATGCTCGATCACGCGCTTGAGTCGGCGTTAGAGATGGTCGCTGCGCTCCATCGTGCCGTTGAGGCGGACAGCGAACGCTGCGTAATGGTCCGGTCAGTTGAGGACATTCGCCAAGCGAAAGCCGACGGCAAAGTCGCCTACATTTTGACGATGGAGGGCGCGGAACCGATCGGGTCGCGGATCGATCTGCTCGATATTTTCTGGCACCTTGGGCTGCGGATGACGACGCTGACCCACAGCCGGCGGAACGCGCTGGCCGATGGAACGCAACTGAACATCAATACTGGTGGGCTGACGAGCACTGGGCGCCGCGCGGTCGAGCGATGTCAGGACCTGGGGATCGTCATCGATACGGCACACATTTCCGACCGGGGCTTCTGGGACCTGATAGAACTCGTCGACGGTCCGATCCTTTGCTCACACACGAGCGTGTTAACGCCGACACCTGGATATCGCGCTCCGTGGGACGAGGTGAACTTGACGTACGGTATGTCAAAGGCGGAAGCGATCGCCCGGAAGGGTGGTTTAATCGGCGTTGTCTTCTGGAGCATGGCTGATACCGGGACACTGGTTCGTGAAGTCGAGCGGATCATCGAACTTACCGGTCCCGACCATGTTGGCCTGGGGACCGACTTTTTCGGCTTTCGAGATGCACCACGCGATCTGCAGCACATCGGCCAACTGCCAGCGCTGACTGAGGCGCTTGTTCGAGCAGAGTTCGACGACGAAACGATTCTCAAGGTGCTCGGCGGCAACTATTTGCGCGTGTTCGAGCAGGTATGGCGCGAATGACCATGCGACACATGTAAGGCGCGAACGGGCGATTAGCTGGTAATCCTGTCGTAAGACGTTCGACGTACGATCTTGTGGGAATGCGGTGATTGTACGAGGGATAGCGTAATCGCTCCGGACGTTATGGGTCCACGAATCACGATGATCGTTCCAGCCTGGAACGAAGCGGATGCTTTGCGTCGCCTCCTGCCTGAGATTCCGATTGGAACCATTGACGAGCTTATCGTCGTCGATGGTGGGTCCACCGATGGCACGGATGAAGTGGCCCGGCAGTTCGGTGCGCGAGTTGTCAGACAATCGGAGCGGGGGTACGGAAATGCCTGCATGAGCGGCGTCCGTACAGCAACGTCGGACGTTCTCGTCTTCCTCGACGGCGATTACGCTGATGATCCGAATGAACTGGCACGCGTTCTGGAGCCGCTTCTTGCGGGTCGAGCCGACCTTGTTATTGGAACACGCAATGGCAAGGGCAGCGACGCTGGAGCGTTGCCTCGCCATCAGCGACTCGGAAATCATCTGTTTGTCGTTCTGCTTCGTATTTTGCATGGGGTTCGCATAAGCGACGTTGGGTCGTTCCGAGCGATTCGTCGCGAAGATCTACTTAGTCTTGATATGCAGCAGATGACCTACGGCTGGCCTGTGGAGATGATCGTGCGAGCATCAAGGGCAGGGATGCGGATTGAAGGAGTTCCAGTCCGGTACCGTCGACGTATCGGCGAGTCAAAGGTTGGTGGGACGCTGCAGGGAAGTGTGAAGGCTGCCTGGCGGATGCTGGCGGTGATCGCTTTGAGCAGCGGGAGGCGACGGTAGTCACTATCCTGATCGCACACGGTTTGTCGCTACTAGCTAGGCATAGCGCAAGAAGGGGCTGACGTTGAGCAGATTTATCCCGCCGCGCCGCGAATGGTTCAGTGGTGGAGCTTTAGCCCTCGCTCGTATCGCCATGGGTGTCCTCTGGTTGACGAACCTGTCGTGGAAACTGCCGCCATCCTTCGACTGTGACCCTGGTGAGGGCAATGGACTGTGCTACTGGATGGATCAGATGGTGGAGCATTCACAGATTGGGCTCCACGCTACCTTCGTTGAGAAAGTGGCCAGGCCAAACTACGAGATCTTTGGCTATTTCGTCGTTGGCGGTGAGGCGCTCGTCGGTGTTCTGTTGCTTCTGGGTCTCTTCACGCGCTTCGCTGCCCTGGTTGGACTGTTGATGTCATTGAATCTCTATGTCGGATTGGCCAACGCCCCGGATGAATGGATCTGGTCGTATCTCCTGATGGCGTTTGTCCACCTTCTGATTCTCGCGCTGGCCGCTGGTCGCTATTTTGGGATTGATTCCTGGCTGCACGATCGGTTCAATCGTTCGCGCCATCGAAACGACCGCCTGCTGCAGCTGGGATCCGTTGCGACATGACAGTTTCCTTGAAACTGACCCGGCCAATCTCGTCCGTGGCACTACCTGAAGTTATCTATATCGAGACGAGCAACACCTGTAATTCACTCTGCGAAATGTGCCCACTGACATACTTCGGCAACGGAACGCCCCACAATCTGACGTGTGCCGAACTGGAGGGAATTGTTCGCCAGTTCCCAAAACTGAAGCGCGTCGTCCTTCACGGACTTGGCGAGCCATTGCTGAACCGTGAACTCGCGGGAATGATCCAGTTCCTCAACGAGCGAGGTATCCAGACGCTGTTCAACTCGAATGTCATCGCGTTGACGCGTCGGCGGCAGGAAGAACTGGTCCGGGCAGGGTTGGACGAACTCCGTGTGTCGCTCGATGCTTCAACACACGAGACATATAAGCGCGTGCGAGGTGTACCGGCGTTCGACAAAGTTGTTCGGCATTTGTCCGAGATGGTCGAAACTCGGACGTCGATGATCAGCCTAACCCCAAAGATCTCGGTGTGGTTCACCACGATGCGTGAGAATCTGCATGAGCTCAGTGGCGCCGTCCGGATCGCCGCCGAGGCCGGCGCAGATGAGTTCTACGTTCAGCGGCTCGTCTATGCCGATTATGGGCTGGCTACCGAGGAACAGTCGATCTTCGGACACCTGCATGATGAAGAACTGGTGCAACTGCGGGCTGCCGAAGCGACCGCCCATGAGTTTGGGATGAACTTTCGAGCATCTGGTGACACCGTCGCGATCGAGACCCTTGAAGGTGTGGGGGCACACCGCGATGAGCCGAGCCACCTGCAATGGACGCGCCCATGGCTAGCCTGTCATCGTCCCTGGTACTTGACCTATATCACTGCCCATGGCGACGTGTTGCCATGTTGTTTCATCCCGTTCATCAATGCATCGTCAGAACCGGCATATGTCCTCGGGAACATTTTCGAGCAATCAGCCGAGGCGATCTGGAATGGACCTCACTATCAGGATTTTCGGCAACGGTTCCAGTCCGACTGCCCGCCAGCCAGTTGCGCCAGTTGTGGCTCACGCTGGAGCGTCTGATGGCCAGGCGTCATCTAGGCATCATGGGTAAAGCGCCAGTTGCGGGAGCCGTCAAGACCCGATTGATCCCGCCACTGGACGGTGAGAATGCGGCACTACTCTACCGAGCGTTTCTCCGAGATACGTTGCTTCTCGCGCTGACAGTCCCAGATTGCGATGTGAGTGTTGTCCACCCGCCGGCCGCCGAACTGTCGTCGCTACGGGAGTTGCTGCCCGATGGCGTAGGTCTCGTTCAGCAGCCCGGCACCGGGCTTGGCGATGGGTTGCGCGGTGCGTTTCTGGATTTTTGGAGAAGCGGAGCTGCCGCTGTTGTTTTGATCAGTTCTGATTCGCCATCGTTACCGGAGTCAATCCTCTTGGATGCATTCGCTGCGCTGGAGAGTGGCGAATACGATCTGGTGCTGGGCCCATCAACTGATGGCGGATATTACCTTATCGGCCTGCGGAACGATCATCCGCAATTGTTCGAGTGCATCGACTGGAGCACGGATGTCGTGATGCGGCAGACGCTTGAGCGTGCTGTCAACCTCGGTTTGCGTGTGCGAGAACTCGACATCTGGTACGACGTGGACGACATGGATGGCCTCCACCGGTTAATCGAGGATCTTGGGATTGACCCGCTGCTCCATGCGCCGGCGACGAGGGTGGCGCTTCAAACTCTCCGCCGTCTCGATTCACCGTTGCCGGAATCTCCGATACCGTGGCCTGTTGAATCGACGGACCGGCGGTTCGCCAGCCCGTGGCGAAACTTCGATGTCGATCGTCTGGCGACGCACTCAGGCGCTGTGATCGATTACAGCTATTTTTCAACGCCGGATGCCGTCTGGGTCGTCCCGGTCACGCCGGATGGTGACATTCTGCTCGTTCGACAGTATCGCGCTCCGGTTCGTGACTGGTGCCTCGAAGTTCCAGCCGGCAGCGTCATGGACGAATCGCTGGAAGCCACCGCTCGTCGAGAACTGCGTGAAGAAGTCGGTGGGTCAGTCACCGATCTTCGACTGATGGGCGCGTTCTACTCTGCCTCGGCG
>JBGSWU010000335.1:0-15136 GCA_041751795.1 Thermomicrobiales bacterium | reverse complement strand
TCGGTAACCTGGCAGCCGTCACCCACGGCGCGACGATCGTCATCCCAGCACCGGTCTTCGATCCGCTTGAAACGCTCGCCGCCGTGGAGGCCGAACGTTGCACGGCGCTGCATGGTGTCCCGACCATGTTCATCGCCGAACTGGGGCTGCCGGAGTTCGATCACTTCGATCTCTCGACGCTCCGGACCGGGATCATGGCCGGTTCGCCCTGCCCGATCGAGGTCATGCGCGAGGTCAATTCCCGCATGCACATGGAGGAAGTCACGATCTGCTACGGGATGACGGAGACCTCGCCTGTCTCGTTCCAGTCAACGACCGACGACCCGCTGGACAAGCGCGTCAGCACGGTTGGCCGGATCCACCCACACGTCGAATGCAAGATCATCGATCCGGAAACCGGTGCTGTCGTTCCACGCGGCACGACCGGCGAATTGCTATCTCGTGGCTACATCGTCATGCTCGGCTACTGGAACAACGAGGCCGCGACCCGCGAGGCGATTGACGATGGCCGCTGGATGCACACCGGCGACCTGGCCGTGATGGACGACGAGGGGTACGTCAACATCGTCGGGCGAGCCAAGGACATGATCATCCGTGGCGGCGAGAACATTTACCCACGCGAAATCGAAGAATTCCTCTACGGCCATCCCAAGATCCGCGATGTCCAAGTGATCGGCGTCCCCGACGAGCAGTACGGCGAGCAAGTCATGGCCTGGATCATCCTCCGTCCGGGCCAGGGCGCGACAGTCGAGGAAATGCGCGAGTACTGCGACGGCAAGATCGCCTACTTTAAAGTTCCGAAATACTGGCGCTTCTGCGACTCGTTCCCAATGACCGTCACCGGCAAGGTCCAGAAATACAAGATGCGCGAGATGGCCATCGAAGAACTCCGCCTGGAGCAGGCTGCCAGTATCCGGACGGCGTAGCAGTAGTAGTAGGATCGACATCAGGGGCGATAGTTCTCTCGTTGCTCTGCTAGGATCATACGAAGAGAATGGAAATCTATAGTCGGCTTCGCGATACGTTTCGGGGGAAACGTGCAACCCAGACAACGAGATGAACTGGAAGGTAATGCGCGAGTAGCAGATGGGCGCCCAGCGACAATGACTGCTGCCGAGATGCTGAAGATCATGGAAGACGAAGGCTTCATCGGCATCTGGAAAGATCGGGACGACATCGGCGATAGCGGCGAGTTTGCTCGCACACTTCGTGAGACGGAACAACAGCGCGGTGATGACCAATCGTGAGACTGCTCGTCACCGCAGTGTTGGTTGATATTGCCCGTGGATATTTGCCAGCAGTTCGTTGGTTCACAACCCTGGGAGCTGATGAGGTTGGCCTACCGGGACTGGCCGCACTTGAGCTGATCAAAGGCTGCCGCAACCGCCAAGAAGCTGACCGGATGGTTCGAATATTGAATCGTCTGCCTATCTTTTCGCCCTCAGCGAACGATGGAGATCGTGCACTGGAATCCTTCGCTGATCGTCACCTGGCTCACAACCTGGGGATTCTCGACTCACTCATCGCGGAGTGTGCAGTCGGCATTGGAGCAACTCTGATCACGTTCAACGTCAAGCACTTTCGCATCATTTCCGACCTGACGACCGAACAGCCATACCTCCGGTAGTTAACTGTTTTCGTGTCTCGGAAACACAACACCTTGTAAACAACGCTTTGTAATGAAGGGGGCGCTGTATTCCCGGTTAGCGATCCGGAAATGCAGCGCCCTCGATGCCATTCGGTGACATGGCCTATAGATCATTTCGCGTTATGTCCGTGACGTCACTCGGTCTCGAACTCGCTCGACGAAAGCGTCTGGTTGCCGCTTTCCTCAATCGCCAGCACCTCCCAGGAGTACTGCGTTCCAGGCTCCAGGAACCCATCGGGCAGGGTGATGCTCGTGATGGATGGTAGGACATACATGCTCAGTCCGAGTTTACCGATCATGTTCGGGGGTGGGTCTGCGGTCGTCTCGACGATCAGTTGGTACGCGACGATCGTGACATCGCCACCCGTAATCGTTTGCGTCACCGGCTCCCAACTCATCGTGACGCCAGTGAGCGGGACAACGCTCCCTTCAGCAGGAGTTAGCAACTCAGGCCCAGCCGGAATGTTGTGTGTCAGTAGAGCCATACCCGAGGTCGATCCCGTCTTCTCGCCAGCCTCCATCCCTTTCCCTGAGATCACGTAGTTGCCTTCCGGCAGTGTGGCGAGTACGTCCTCAATGGGGACATCGGAATCGGCTGGCTCGACGCTCTCGAAGAAGAGTTCCGTCAGCCCCAGATCACCCAACTCACCCATCGCCTTGAATGAGAGCACTTTGCCATCAGGACCAGTCACCTCCATCCGCTCCCAGCCTTCACTATCAATGAATCCCTGGAATCCGGTGTCGTTGTCAGTGGCGTTATGCTCGATGTTGAGCTTGGCCTCTTTCAGCGGGATCGTGTCCCTCTTCGATGCTGAATCGGCTTCCGTCGTCCGACTCCACACCCCAATCGTCACCATCATGATCAGCACAGCCACGACCGCCAGCGGTCCAAAAGCGGTCCGCTTCATCACTCACCTCCGATTGTTTGAACAGGAATGCACCTCGTTCATCGATCGTAGGTGGTGGACATGAAATGGCGGTTAACTGCGGCGCGTGTGAACCAGGTACGTCAAACAACGTATCCACCGTCCAACCGGGCTGCATCTAAAGACACGTTATCTGCACGATGTCGCGCTGCCCGGCAATCCCTATTCTGCATTCATCGACATCGCAGTGATGAGCAACGGCAAGGGGAAGCAGACCATGCAGGCAACAGTCAACAACACCAACCTCGATCGGTTCGGATTCAATCGCTTCGCGACAGCATTCATGGCACTCGGACTCGTGGCAGGCATCGCAATCGGTGCGTCCGGCGACGCATTAATCGACAACCTGCGGGACATCGCTACGAGCCAGCATGCGGTTGTGATGCCAAGGGCACATACCAGCGTCAACCAGGGCGACGGCCTCATCGCGGGATACTCCGCGCCGCCGCAGGCGCTCGTATCGCATGTTGGAGTCGAGCAAGGTGATGGGATCGTCGGTAGTAACCACTTCATCGCCCCTCCCCTCACTGCCCTCGCATCAATCGGTCAGGGTGAAGGCCTCGTCGGTGGCCTCGGCAACACCGCTGTTCTGACGACTCCGGTAAAGGCATACGACAATCCCGGCATGGGGAACGGCTGGATCACGTCTGGTCGCCCTGGCCTGACCGTTCGAGCGTTTCCCCCTGATGGACAGGGCGAGGGCTGGGTCGGCAACGGTCGGCGGTAACTCAATTCAACTCTGACTACAACTCCTCCTTTCCCAACTGGCTGCCGGCCCCATCCGGCAGCCAGTCTTCGTGTTCGCCAGCGAAACAACACGGGTCATGGTCAACAATCGTCCTCTCGGCTGTTATCCGCATCCGCGACTGGTATCCTGCCGTCAGAAAAACACTTCACGGTGAGCTGACAGACGTGCCGACGGAGCGCCTGCGAGTTGACCGACCCACTCAGGCGCATCAGTCACGATGGATGGATGATGACAGCCGAGTCTTCACACATCTTCAGCGTCAATGCTGATGGCGAAGATACGTCCGCGACGATGCGTGTGCGTCTGCTGGGTGGGTTCGACGTGTCGGTCGATGGGCGGCGGGTGCCGGATTCGGCCTGGCGACAACGGCGGGCAGCAGGCATCATCAAGATCCTCGCGCTCGAACCATCGCATCGGATGCACCGCGAGCAGTTGATGGATCTCCTCTGGCCCGATCTGGATTATGATGCCCAACTCAACAACCTGCGCCAGGCGCTGCACCACGCTCGGCGCAGCCTTGAATCAGCCGGAATGCCGCCGAATATCGTGCTTCAGCGCCACGGCGACATCGTCGTCCTGGCACCCGTTACGTATCTCTGGGTCGATGTCCACGCATTCGAACACGCTGTGACCCGAGCCTGGCAAGCATTGACACCTGCGACGGCAGAGGACGCGCTTGCCCTGTATGGCGGAGACCTGCTGCCGGATGACCGCTATGAAGCGTGGGCCGAACAGCTGCGGACAACGCTCCAAGCGAGCTATCTCGCTCTGCTGGCGCGGCTGGCATTTCTCCATGAGGAGGCAGGTGAACAGGAGACGGCAATCGATGCCTGGCAGCGGATGGTTGCTGCCGATCCGACAAATGAAGCAGCCCACGTTGCCCTGATGCGTTTGTATGCGGGCTTCGGCCAGCGGTCGCGCGCGTTAGCTCAATTTGATCAACTCGTGACTCTGCTCAATCGCGAACAGGACGCATCGCCCGAGGCAGCGACTCTTCAACTCGCTCAAGCCATCCGTGAGGGCCAGTACCCAGGAACAATCAATGTTTTGCAGCATTCGCCCCAGCGCCCTGCCGTCATGAGCGGTCTGCCGAACCCGATCAGCCAACTGATTGGTCGAGAACAGGAGCAGGCGGAGGTTCGGCAACTGCTGGGAACCGAGCGCCTGGTAACACTGACTGGTCCAGGCGGCATCGGCAAGACGCGACTGGCAATCGCGGTCGCCGGAGGCGTCGGTGACGTGTTTCCGGATGGCATCATCTTCGTCGACCTCGCGCCGGTTCGTGATCCGGAACGAGTCATTCCCACGATTGCCAATGCGATCGGAGTCCGAGAAGAGGGTCACCGACCGCTGGCGACATCGCTGGCGACCGCGCTGCGCGATAAACGCCTGCTGCTCGTTCTCGACAACGTCGAACAGGTCGTCGAAGCCGGACGCGACATTGCCCGACTCCTTGAGCAAGCGCCGACAGTAACGGCACTTGTCACCAGTCGTACGCTGCTTCGGCTACGCGGTGAGCGCATCTATTCTGTCCCGCCGCTCGCGATCGCAGAAACCGAATCTCCAGCGGTCGAATTGTTTGTCAGTCGTGCCAGCCATATTCGCCCCGATTTCACGCTCTCAACCGAAAGTTCTCCGGTAGTCACAGCCATCTGTCGTCGACTCGACGGTTTACCGCTGGCAATCGAGTTGGCTGCTGCACGAATCCGGGTGTTGACACCGCAGGCAATCCTCGACCGCCTCGAACGTCCACTTGTATTGCTTGGCGCGGGAGCGTCCGACCTTGTGGAGCATCAGCGGACCATGCGTGCGACGATCCAGTGGAGTTACGACCTGCTCGATCCCGATGAACAACGCCTGTTCACTCATCTATCCGTCTTCGTTGGCGGATGGACACTCGAAGCCGTCGAAGCGATCGCCTCCGACGCGATGGTGGCTGTCGATGTAACCGATGCGCTTGATTCGCTGGTGACCAAGAGTCTCGTCACGTCCCAATCCCAACCCGATGGCGAGATCCGCTTCGGCATGCTTGAGACGATCCGTGAGTTCGGACGGGAACGACTGGCGTCGAGTGGCGATGAGCCACTCGTTCGCGATCGGCACGCCCGATGGGTCGTTCACCTGGTTGATCAGGCAGCACCTCATATCGAGGGCCCCGACCAGGTTGCCTGGCTGGCCCGGTTGGAACGGGAAAGTGACAACATTCGCGCCGGTCTGGATTGGCTGATTGAGCGCCACAGCGCAGAATCTGCATTGAAGATCGTCCATACCCTTCGACTGCACTGGTTCACTCGTGGCCGAATCCGCGAGGGGATGGAGCGGACGATTGCCGTCACCGATCTCCCTGAGAGTGCGAACTACCCGGCATTGCAGGCTGATGCTCTGACCGCCGCGAGTTTCCTGGCGCGCGAACTGGGAGAGTATCAGCGCGCATACGACGTTACTCGCGCTAGTCTGGCGATCAGCCATCGAATCCATGACCGCCAACGCGCCGCGAATGGGCTCGTCAACCTTGGCTTCATAGCGCTCCAGCGAGGGCAGATCGACGACGCGCGATCGCTCCTTCAGCGCAGTCTATCTACCAATGAAGAACTGAACAACCATCAGGGCATCGCCGACTCCCTGGGTGCCCTCGCCCTGACCGATGTCCAGCACGGCGATCTGGACGCAGCCGGCCAGCGTCTTGAGAAATGCATCTCGATCTGGAACGAGATCGACGACCTTCAGGGTGTCGCATGGGCGAACGCACACCTTGGACGCGTTCGACTTGACCAATCAGATCATGTTGGCGCATGGACTGCTCTGACAACCAGCCTCAAATTGGCTGCGTCACTCGACTTTCGCGGCGACATCTACTTGGTGCTCGATGGCCTCGCACACATTGCCCTCCTCCACGATCAGGACGAACTCGCTTGCCACCTCGCAGGCGCCGCCGCGTCAGTTCGCGAGCAATCCGGCATCACGCTGTCGCCGGTCGATCAGGAACGGGTCGATAAGTTGTTTACCGAATTGCGCGACTGGCTCGGAACTGACGCCTTCCGAGAAGCGTGGGCACACCGCCACGACTGGACACTCGGCGAAATCATGCACGCAGTAACAGCGGTTCTCGATCCTTTGGTGAATGTTGAAATAACCACCAACTTCCCAATCTCGCCACTCGTTAGTCAGGAAGGGTTCCCGGAGTAACGTTCAGCTAACGGCACCCCTATATCGTCGTGTCATTCGATTGGCCAGCCGTTACAGAAGGGAACCGAGATGGTAACCCAGCAGGCGCATACTTCGATACACGAGGCTGTTGTCGCCGACTTCCGCACCACCCTGCGCGGTGATCTGCTCACGCCCGGCGACGATGGCTACGATGCAGCCCGTGTCGTCTGGAACGGGATGATCGACAAGAGGCCAGCGATGATTGCCCGCTGCCGAGGCGTGGCAGATGTCATGGGTGCGGTGAATGTCGCGCGGGAACAACGCATGGACATTGCCGTGCGTGGCGGCGGCCACAATGTGTCCGGTAACGCCGTCTGCGACGATGGCCTGATGATCGATCTGTCACTCATGAAGGGCATCCATGTCGATCCGGTCGCACGGACAGTTCGTGCTGAACCGGGTGTCCTCTGGAATGAACTCGACCATGAGACACAGCGTTTTGGATTAGCGACAACCGGCGGGACCATCTCAGCAACGGGAATCGCGGGCCTGACGCTTGGAGGCGGTGTCGGATGGCTGTCTGGCAAATTCGGCATGGCAATCGACAACCTGTTGTCAGTCGACATCGTTACCGCCGATGGGCAGTTGCGGCACGCAAGCGCAACTGAAAACTCGGATCTGTTCTGGGGTGTTCGCGGTGCAGGCGCGAACCTCGGAATCGTTACGTCGTTTGAATATCGACTGCATCCAGTTGGCCCGACGATTCTCGGAGGTCTCGTTATCAATCCGATCGACCGAACAGGTGACGTCCTTCGCTTCTACCGTGAATTCGCCTCGACTCAACCAGATGAGTTGACCACGTACGCCGCGATTCTCTCGCTGCCAGACGCAACTCCGGTTGTCGCAATGGTCTGTTGCTTCACCGGGAACCTCGATGACGGAGAACGTGCAGTCGCTCCTCTCAAATACCACGGCCAGCCCATGGTTGATACGATCGGTCCGATGCCCTATACGGCGCTGCAAACAATGCTCGATGGGGCATTTCCCTATGGACACCAGAACTACTGGAAATCTGGATATGTCACATCGATCAGCGATGCGATGATCCAGACGATTGTCGAACAAACGCGCTCAATCCCGTCGCCACAAACCGTCGTCCTGATTCAGGATTTCCACGGTGCGGCCAGTCGCGTTCCAAACAACGCAACCGCGTTTGCCCACCGTCACGCCCCACACTCGGTCGCCATTCTCTCCAACTGGACCAACCCTGCCGAAAATGAGCGGCAGATCGCCTGGACTCGTTCATTCTTCGCGGCGTTGGAGCCGCAGATGAACCGAGGTGTGTACGTCAATGAACTCGGCGCTGGCGAAGCCGATCGTGTACGTGACGCCTATGGCGAAAACTACGAGCGACTGGTCGCACTCAAGACGAAGTACGACCCGACCAATCTATTTCGGCTGAACCAGAACATCGTTCCAACGCAATAACACCTCCTCCCTCCACCCGTAGCCGCCGGCCCCAACCGGCGGCTACCGGGTGGGAGACTGAAGAGATGGGTACAGGAATAGTCGACGAATCATTCGTGTGCACGCGCTGACGATCACAGTTACGTCAACTGCCATGCTCGATCAACTCAAGGCTCCATTCACCGACGAGCCGTCACCTCGGGATGATTGAAGCGATGCGAGGGGTGCAGGAACTGAATGGGGCAGCGACTATCCAGTCCGCCCAGACATCTTCCATGATTCGTGCTCTACGACAGGATGCACGGCACTGTCGTGATGATGGTGACATCGACACGACTCTCCAAGCTGTGAGACTTAGCTAGACTGCAGTTGTTCAACTGCGTCCCACCTCCCATCTGGCAGCCAGTCTCCGTGTTCGTCAGGGTCGATCAACGAACAGCCGTGGATCTCTACTGCTGACAACTGCGAGCGTTGAACCTTTCAGCGAGTGGTCGGTAAAAACGATCAGATTGTCCCCCAGGTACGTCGCCGATGGCACGATGATTCCCTCAATTCCGGCTGCGACCGCTGCCGCACCGAGACGCTGACTCACGCGGTAATCTCGATCGCCGATCATCGTCCCAGCGGAGAGCCCCATGAGTGCGGCGTTGCGACAGTCTGCGATTGCCGACAGCGTCACCGACAACTCGCTGATGCGGAAGGCATTCAGGTGAGCGAGTAGTTCCGGGGTAACGTGTCGAACCAGTTCACCGATACACACGTCGGGACTGAGCGCCAGGTAGAGTGCCGCCCACGATTCCTCAGCGGCGAAACGATCCCCGCCACGATGGTATCGGCCGGAAACCTTCAGCGAATCACCGGGATCGTCCCCGGCGTACCGTTGCCTATGCATTCTCCAAGCGTGGCCCTGCCAGGCTGTGACCGGACAACGGGCAATTGCTGCATCAGCATCCCAGTCGGGTGACGACACAATCAGACAAAGACACCGGAATCGAGCGCTTCGAGCGCGGCCTCGACGCGGTCAACGCGGCCAACCTGAACGGCATCGACAGGTGTAAGGCCGCCGAGGTAGCGATTCTCGGCGTGCAGCCAGGCGCGGATCGCGTCCGGCGAGTCGAATGTCTCTCGCAGACGCCGGTCGAGGGCGAGCAACGCAGACAACCGACGCCGGGCATCCCGCTGCGGCAGTGTTTCACCAGTTCGCCAGCGTTCGACCGTTCGTGTCGATGTGCAAGTCGCACGTGCAAGCGTCGCCATCGAGAGACCGAGATCGTGATGTAACCGGATAACTGCCTGATCAGGCGTGAGTTGCAGGATTACGATGTTGCCTTCCCTACGTCACGACATTATGACGCCAATCTCTGACGTCATTGTATCGTCGACTGGATTCACTGGTGTGAGGTCGACCACAAACGGTTGACACAAGTCGTGCGATGATTGGCGCGCAACAGGGAAGGGAGGGGATACTGATGTCTGAAAACCGAGATACCAGCGCTGCCCGCGCATTCCACGACGCGACGAAATACTCGTTTGCCGATCCGAACGATCCCGAAGGGGACATCCTCGCCGGAACGCCCCCGAATCTGGAAAATGGGATCTGGCAGGAAGACTGGTCGATCGAGCCGCGACCGTTCAAGTCGTATACGACCGCTGAATCATTCGACCTGACTCGTGAGTTCGCGCCATTCACACTGCCGATCCTCGATGCGATCGCTGATCATGGACCACGCAAGTCGTCAGCGATGCCAAGCCGCGAAAGCCTGGCTCGAATCTGCCTGCTCTCGAACGGCATCCTCAAAACCGGTGGGCATGGGACGAATCGCGTTATCGAATATCGTGCCGCGGGCGGAACCGGCGCTCGCTATCACCTGGAACTCTATCTGGTCAGTGGCGACCTGCCGGATCTCGATGCCGGTGTCTATCACTACGACGCCAAGGAGCACGCTTTCCGCGTCCTGCGACGCGGCGATTATCGCGGTGCGCTCATTGAGGCCAGCGGTGGGGAGCCGTCGGTGGCGCACGCACCGGCAGTCATCATTGCCAGCAGCACCTACTGGCGCAATAGTTGGCGCTACAAAGGGCGCGCCTACCGGCACGTCTACTGGGACCTCGGAACGACGATCTCGAACGTGCTGGCCGTTGCCGCTGCATCGGAACTATCGTCGAAAGTCGTAATGGGCTTTGTCGAAGACGAGGTCAACCACCTGATCGGAATCGATGGCCAGCATGAATCGACCGTCTGCCTCGTTCCACTGGGTGGGGACAGTCAATCACCGGTAAGCGGGACCGTCGAGCCACTGACACTGGAAACCATCCCGATCTCAGCACGCGAGGTCGAGTTCCCGCCGATCACCGCGATCAACAACGCGACCCGCCTGATGAGCAGTGCTGATGTCGCTGACTGGCGAACCGACCCGCTGCAACGGGCAACTCCGCAGCCATCCAGTGACCTGATCGCGCTGCAACCGCTCGCGCCCGACGCTGCACCGGGAATGACGGTCGATGAGGCGATCCGCCGTCGCCGCTCGACGCGCAACTACGACGTTGAAACACCGATCCCGTTCGATGCTGTTTCAACCTTGCTCGACTGCAGCAACCGGGGTGCCGCGATTGACTGCCTCGATCTCGGAGCACCTGCGCTCGTTGATCCATACCTGATCGTCAACAGCGTCGAGGGATTGACTCCGGGTTCTTACGCGTACCACCCACAACAGGCTGGGCTCGAACTGCTCCAGACCGGAAATATGCGCGAGCGTGCAGCCCGACTTGCCTGCGGTCAGGCATACGCTGGCGCTGCCCACGTCAATCTCTACTACCTGGCCGACCTCGAACCGATCCTCGACCATTACGGCAACCGCGGCTACCGCGTCGCCCAGTTCCAGGCCGCGCTCTACGCCAGCCGACTGCATCTTGGGACACATGCCTTCCGCCTCGGCGCCGTTGGATCGACATCGGTCGATGATGAAGTGATCGACTTCTTTTCTCCACACGCCGCCGGAAAGAGTTATCTGTTTATCCTGACATTCGGGAAACGTCGTCCGCGCAACGCCTGATGGGCTGCAGAACTGCGCAATGGCAAAGAAAGAGTGAGACAGTAGATGAAAGTCGCCTACATATTCAGCACATCCGGACACACGGCAAGCTACAAACTCGGCAAGATGATCCTGCCGCAGTTGGAAGAGCAGCGGCACGGAGTCGAGGTCGTCGGAATGATGTTTTTCGACGACAATACCTACGTCCTCCGATCAGGAGACCCAATCGGCGAGCGGCTCGCGAAAGTGGCCGAGGAACAGGGCATCCTCCTGATGCTCTGTGACCAATGTGCACTCGAACGTGGACTGGCCGAGGGAGTCGCCGGTGATTGCAAGGTGACCGGCACGGTTGCGGGTGTCCAGGTCGGTTGCTTCCCGGATCTCTACGCAGCGTTGGCCGGAAACCCGCCCGATCAGGTGATCACGCTCTGACCGCCGCGTCGTTGGTGATGCTCGCGCTTCCTTGCAACCTCGTCTGAGCATCACCAACGCTGAACCAAAGTCGCTTATCCGACGGATCGATGCTGCGTCGCGCCGTACAATTCGATATGACCGATGTGCCCGTATGGATAGTGGGACTGGGAACACGACCGATCGATGACACCACACGAACACACCGACGCATCTTCTGACGACAACAACACCTTGACGACGGGCCAGATCAGGCCGGAACTATCCCCTTCTCCAACGCCACTGATCGGACGCGATCGTGAACTCGCCGACATCCGACGGATACTCAACGAGGACGGCATTCGCCTACTGACACTGTCCGGCCCTGACGGAGTCGGTAAAACCCGACTGGCGATCGAGACTGCTCGTGATGCTGCATTGGACATCGTCTTCGTGCCGCTCGCGTTCGCAACCAGCGAGGCGCTCACGATCTCAGCGATCAGCCAGGCAGTTGGGGCCATCCAGCAACACACCGAATCGTTGCTGACAGACCTGATTGATGCCCTGCGAGTGGGGCCAATCCAGCTCATTCTCGATGGGGCCGAGCACGTTCCTGCGATTCTGCCGGTTGTTCGGGCGCTGCTGGCCGGATGTCCGGACCTGCAACTGATCGTGACCGCCACCAGTCCGCTGGGAATCGATGCCGAGCGTGTCTACCAGGTACCGCCGCTGGCGCTGCCGACGATCCGCAACTGGCCAACGCTGAGCGAGGACGAACGGGGAGCCGCCGTCGCGCTGTTCATCGAACGGGCGAGCGCCGTTCAGCCGGACTTCAGCCTGACGATGGCCAACGCGTTTACCGTTGCTGAAATCTGTCGGCGGCTCGACGGCCTCCCGCTCGCGATCGAGATCGCCGCCGCTCGTGCGCGTCACCTGCCGCCACAACCGATGCTGATACGCCTCAGCGCACACCTGCCGCAGCCGTCGGATGGCCCGGCGACGCCGCAGCAACAGGAAGAAATCCTGCGTGCCGTGATCGGCTGGAGCTACGATCTACTCACCCCGGCTCAGCAAACGCTGTTAACAGGGTTGTCGGTCTTTGCAGGTGGTGCCACCATCGATGCAGTGACGACCGTCCTTGATGACGGCGACACCGTTGCCAGTCTCGCTTCCATCGTAGAGGCCAGTCTCGTCCAGGATTCCAGCGAACACGACGAACGCCGAATCCGGTTGCTTGAGCCAATCCGAGCCGTCGCGCTCGAACGGCTATCGGCAGGTGGCGATGCCAGCAGCATCCGCCAGCGCCACGCGCTTTGGGCGCTGGCGTTCGCCCACAGCGCGGAGGAAGGTCTGCGTAGCCCTGAGCAGGGAACCTGGTTGGCGCGGCTGGAACGTGAGGTCGACAACCTGCGCGTCGCACTTCGCTGGTTCTACACGAGCGGCCAGCCTGAACAGGGCCTCTCGCTCACGAGTTCGCTCACGCGCTTCTGGGCCACCCGCGCGCAGGTCAGCGAGGGGCTGATGTGGATCAAGCGCGGCCTGGCTGATCCGAATGAACTGACACCGGCGACACACGCCCGTGCGCTCAGCGAGGCCAGTTGGTTGACACTGCTGCTCGGTCAACTCGATGACGCCAGGCAACTCGCCGCCAATGGGCTCGCGCTCTACCGGACGGCTGACGACCCGGATGGCATTGCCACCAGCCTCGACAACATCGGGGAACTTGCACTGACCGCCGGTGACTATCCCGGCGCGATCGCACGGTTCGACGAGAGCATGGCGATCTGGACCGAGCTCGATCGACAATGGAACGCCGCGATGTCGCTCATCAGCCTCGCCTGCGCGACGCTTAGTCTCGACGACCTCGACCGCTCACGCGCTGCCTGTGACGACGCACGCGCCATCATGGAAACGCTCGGTGATCGGCGTGGCGCAGCGTTGGCAGTCGTCAGCCTGGCATGGCTGGAACTACGGCGTGGTGAAACCGATACCGCAGAGATCCTCTTCCAGGATGCGCTGATGACCCTCCAGGCAATTGGCGCACATGTCGAATCAGCCGAAGCGATCGAAGGGCTGGCTGCCGTCGCCGATGCCGAAGGCGACGGCGAACTGGCGATTGACCATTTCCTCGCCGCCCGTGAGTTGCGCGAGGCAACCGGCATCCACCCGGCATTTATGTCGCGACTTGGCCATCAGGCCGACCGCCGCGCCCTCCGCGAGCGGCTTGAAACAGCCGGGGAGTAGCACCAGATCGGAATTGCCAACCTCGCAGGTCCACGCGACAATCGCCCGGGTCTTCGAAGGTGAGAGGGAGGCAATCTCCATGGCTAACATGGCAAACATTGACGAAGAACGGCTGAATCACGCGCTGGCACTGAACGCAAAACTGCTGTGTTCCGGCGTCTTCGTCGTCGGGCGTGAGCCGGAAGAGTTCATCGCCAACGACCTTCAGGAAACCGAGTGGTTCGACTGGGACGCAGTCGATCTCACCATCGACCGAAAAAGCAAACACGTCACGCTCGCCGCTCGCGGCATTTCCCGCACCGCTGTCTTCAACGGCCGCCAGGGCTGCACGATCATCCCGCGCGACGATTCGGGATTGCACTACACGCCAGTTGACTTCGAACCGAATCTTCCCGACGCGTCATCAACACCCTGGCCGATGGGCGATCAGGAGCCGGATGAGCCGCCATCCGGCATCGACCGCACTGCCCTCGAAGCCGCCTTCGACCGTGCCCTCGACGACGCCAGCCTGCCGGTGCCACAGAAGACCCGGGGACTGGTCGTTGTCCACGGTGGCCAGGTCGTCGGCGAACGCTATGCCGAGGGGATGGGACCGAACACACGCCACGTGAGTTGGTCGAGCGGCAAGAGCGTCACTGCTGCGCTCGTCGGAATTCTTGCTGGAGAAGGCGTCTTCAGCGTCGATGATCCCGCACCAGTCGCGGAGTGGCAGGAACCGAACGATCCACGCGGCGCGATCACGATCGCCGACCTGTTGCGGATGAGCAGCGGCCTCAAATTCGTGCGCCACCTCCAGGGAACAACCCGCTACCTGTCGGCGTCCAACGACCACAACATGGTCTACCACGGCGCAATCGACGTCTTCCGGCACTCGATCGAACGTCCGCTGGAGTACCCGCCCAACACCGTCTGGCGCTACCACAACTGCGACACGCTGACGCTCGGTGCACTCGTCCGTCGCACCGTCGAAGCGCGCGGCGAGGAGTACCTGACGTATCCGCAACGGGCGCTGTTCGATAAGATCGGCATCCGCAACCACATCCTCGAAGTCGACCCATGGGGCAACTTCGTGATGACCGGCTTCGATTACGGCACTGGACGCGACTGGGCACGCTTCGGCCTGCTCCACCTCTGGGACGGCGTCTGGAAGCCAAGCGGCGAACGCATCCTCCCCGAAGGCTGGGTGGACTTCATCCGCACGCCTGCCCCAGCCGACGATACCCGCGGCTACGGCGGCCAGTTCTGGCTCAACGCCGGTGGCCGCCACCCGAGCATCCCCCGCGACGCCTTCTGGGCAGCCGGAGCCTGGGGCCAACTGACAATGATCATCCCGTCCCGCGACACCGTCATCGTTCGCCTCGGCCACACCAGCGACAGTGAGAGCCTGGACGCGTACATCGACGGGACGTTCGGGAACATCCTCGCAGCGATCGAGAAGACAGAGGACGAATGACAAGGAACTCGATCGTGGCCTGTCATCCTGAGCCGCAGAGAAGGATCTCTCTTCACACAACCACGATGAAGCAAGCCTGGA
>JBGSWU010000334.1:0-3438 GCA_041751795.1 Thermomicrobiales bacterium | reverse complement strand
GGCGGCTAGCGGCAGACGCAAGAAGGACTGGAGCGGGCTGCGCTCCAGTCCTTCCTGCGGCCAAATGAGGGGAGGAGTGAGTGAGACTGACCACCAATGTGTCCTGTCACATCAGCGATCTATTTCTAGGATAGACGACTGGCCGTCGAGAGCATCGGACCATGGACCTAGATTTTATCTGGGTCCCCTTGCGCCCCTCTACGGCCGGACCGTCTAGTGTGGCGTCGAATGCTAGACTGATGTAGCACATTGGGCATCAATCGCATCACGGACGCAGGAACGCAGGGACGCCGACGATGGCTTCGCGGAATTCTGTTGCCGATACCAAGAATCCAACGCAACCAGCGTCGCTTCGTGAGCGGGCCGACGGAGTATCCCGAGCCTGGGTACATGAACGTCGGGACGGGCTTGCCGACATCAGCGAGCGCGCATGGCGACGAATCAGGCGTCTACACCCACTCACGGCCTACCGAATGATCGCGATCACAATCGCGATCGTGATATGGGTTTCAAATCTTCACCGTGACAGCACGATTCTTTCAGATGCACGCCTGCTTCTGCTGGCTGCCGTTCACGTTGGGGCGACGTTGGCGCTTGCTCCTCGACTCGAACGCCGCTCGAACCTGTTTAACCTCGTAGCGATTGGAGTCGACATCTTCGCCTGCGCCGGATTGCTGACTCTTGCGCACGGCTGGCGAGGTCCCCTCTGGCTCTACAGTTTGTCGGCGGTGTTCTGGCCCGCCTGGAAATTTTCGTTCCGTGGGGCATTGATCAGCGTCACCGCGTTCGATGCGCTCGTTCTGCTGATGAATCGTGACCGTACCAACGATGCGGTATCCGACGGATTTGGCGGTGATGTCGCAGCTCGCTTATTGATGATTTTTCTGCTTGCCGGGGCGATCTCATTGACATCCAGATCGTTTGCAACCGTTCGCCGAATGGCTGCTGAGAGCGAGCGCAACCGCATCGCCCGTGACTTGCACGACGGCGTTGGAAAGACGATGGGTGGAATTAGTATGGAGGCGCTGACGCTTGTCCACTGGATCGATCGAGATCCTGCCGAGGCGAGTCGTCGCGCCCGATACGTTTCCAGAATCTCGGAAAAGGCGGCAATAGAAGTTCGCGATGTTATCAAGGGTCTGCGGCGCACGGAGGCGACCGAGGCTCTCTTTCCATCGGTGCGTGAGATCGTCGATGAGTGGTCACTGGCCAACTCGAAGGTGCAGACCCATCTGCAACTCAATGGCAGCGATGCTGAGGTGTCAGTCCTGATTCACAGCGAGATGATTCGAATGCTGTCTGAACTGTTGCGGAACGTCGAGCGACACGCGGATGCAAAAAAAATCTGGGTGCGCGTGACACTCTCGTCGGCTGGCGTGACGTTGGCGGTGCGTGACGATGGTGTCGGCTTCGATCTTCACGCGCTTGATCCGTGGTCAGATGAGGGACACTTCGGGTTGCTAGGCGCTCGTGAGCGCGCGTCGATGCTCGCAGGTCGATTTCGTGTCGTTACCAAACCTGGACGTGGGACTGAAGTGACAATCGATTTGCCGCTGACACCCCGTGAAGATCGGGTCGTTCATGTTATTCAGTGATCATCTTGATACAGATCGATCTGATGTGTCCGAGACAGCGTCCGCCGAGAGCGACGACTGGACTGGAGAGCGTCACGATCGGAACGACATCATCCGTGTTCTCGTGGTCGATGACAACTTCGTCGTCCGACGAGGACTGCAATCCAGCTTGGAACTGGATTCATCGATCGTCGTTGTCGGCGAAGGAGCGAACGGGGATGAAGCCATCGAACTCGCTCGTGAACTCGTGCCGGATGTGATCTTGATGGACATCCGTATGCCGAATCGTGATGGTATCGCGGCAACTGAAATCATCAGCGATGACGCTCCCAGCTCCAAAGTGCTCATGTTGACCTGGTCGGAAGATCCGGAACACCTGCGCTCCGCGGTACTGGCGGGTGCGAAGGGCTATCTCGTCCATGGACGCTTTTCTCCGGAGCGTCTGGCTGAAGCGGTACGGGTTGTTCACGAAGGCGGCGCGCTGATTACTCCGATGCTCGCGCCAGCGCTGCTGGACTTCGTTCGCGAGAGTTCTCAGGGGCAACGTGGGCGGTCGTCTCCCGGGTCGATCCTGACACCACGAGAAATTGAAGTGCTGGAGTATATCGTCGCAGGGAAATCAAATCGTGAGATTGGCGAGGCGCTGTTCATCGAGGAAAAGACAGTGAAGAATCACGTCTCGAACATTTACTCGAAGCTCCACCTCAAGAACCGTTATGAAGCAATTACGCTGGGTCGTGACCACCTGAGGTGAGCACACGGTCGCTCTGTCTGGAGTTATTCAGTGAGCAGCGACATGAGATCGGTTCCGAGTTCGACAACGATCCCGTTTCCCCCGTTGCCGTAGACAATCGATGATTCGCTCAGTCCGAGCTGGTTAGCGATAAATCGGGCGGTCTGCGGGCTTTCAGCATAGTCATAGATCACTGTCTCGGTCTGAGAACCAACGCCATCCCCTGACAGCACGGAACTGAAACCGGCTTCGTTCAAGGTCTCACTCACGACGCCCTCCAGGTCGGCATCATCAGAATTGTTCTGAACGATGACCGGGATATCAAGATCGACCCCGGATGCGTCCGATTCCTCTGCCTCCGGGGTACCTTGAGTCGCGCCAGCGGCGGAGACAGTCGGGGTCGGTGGTGGAGCCGAATCAGCTGTCGACTGGAAGTACTCGCCCATCAGTTCATACACTGCCGGCCAGTCGGCTTCAAAGTAAAACGAGTCGAATTCGTCTTCTGGTTGGTGTTCGCTAAGGACACTAGCATCCCAGAGATTGATCTTTGAAATGCCGTTCGGGTCAACACTTCGCCCCAGATTCGCGAGTGCCAGCAACTGATTGAAATTGAAATCGGTCTTGACCATGCTCCCCATCTGGCGGATGAGTTCTTCGGCCTTGGTGATCAGGCCGAGATCGACCGCTTGTTCGCGAATCGCGACCAGCATCTGCTGCTGACGATCCCCACGTGCGATGTCGTTGTCGCCATGGCGGGTTCGCGAGTAGCGTAGCGCTGTCTCACCATCCATTTTCTGCAAGCCGGTCGGGAAGTACTCGCGTGTGATTCCGAAGTCCTCAGTCGGATACTGATCGTCCTTGATAGGAGCCGGGACGTCGATGATCACACCGCCGACAGTGTCGACAATCGTCCTGAAGCCTTCGAAATCGACAGTCACGAAGTAATGAACGCGAACGTCGAAGTTCGCCTCGATCGTTTCCATGACCGCCGGAGGTCCGCCGTTTTCTTCTCGTTCCTCGCCAATCGGGAACGCCGCGTTCATTTTGTCCCAGCGACCGGCGATCGGGATATAGACGAGGAGATCCCGAGGAATACTCATCATCACGACGTGGTTGGTCGCCGGGTTGACG
>JBGSWU010000333.1:0-10322 GCA_041751795.1 Thermomicrobiales bacterium | reverse complement strand
GTCTTGTACCGCTTCGGCTTCCAGCAGCAGTCGATCGACCTCGTCGTTCGAGTATCCGATGTAGTTGTCAGGGCTGCCAGTTAGAAACAACGACGTCAGGAAATTGGCGGGATCAGGGAAATCAGCGATCCACGTAAGGTTAAAGGCCGGCAACACACGCGACGTCAACCGTGATGAAAACTCCGGCCAATCGAGGTCGATCGCGTCAGCGTCCATTCCGAGATCGCGCTCGAGAATCATCGTCATGCTGATCGACGCCCCCGAACCGAAGAATGTCGGAGGCACGTCCAATTCACCCGCTTCAGCAATAAGCCGTTTTGCGGTCTCAAGATCGTACGCCGGATTCTCTGCGGGCCATGTGCGATCGAGAATGCCGGGCGGGACAATCCCTTCGGCGAACTCGACCTTTCCATCGAGCGTGACGTTGGCTACTTTCGACCGTTCGAACGCTGCGACGATCGCCTTCCTTACCGCTGGATCGTCGAACGGTTCTGCGTTCGGATTGATAAGCATGAATGTTGTCGACAGTTGAGGAACGATGGTGAGTTCGTCGTGCAGCGAATCAGTTTCTGATGTCACCCGATCGATCGAATAAAACGGAACTTCCGTCACGTCGATCGTTCCGGACTCGTACAGATTCAACGGTTGAAACGCAGCCTGACCGAGCCTGACGACAACTTCATCGAGTAGGGGCGCACCATCATAAAATGACTCGTACGACGTCAAAACGATCTCGGAGTCGTCCCACCGTTCCAGGTTGAACGGCCCGCTTCCGTTTGGGGTCAACCACCAGGCATCCTCGTTCGCCTCATCGACGTCAACAACCAGCGCTGCGTTTCCAGCAAGCTTGAATAGGAAGTTTGCCGTCGGAGATCGGAGCGTCATTCGCAACGTCAAGTCATCGACCACAACAATGCCCGATATCGTGTCTGATTTCCCAGCGAGTCTGGATTCCGCCCCTTCGATGTCGATGAGGTAAATCGCAGCTGGCAGGCTGAAACCGTCACCACCAGCGAGCGCGGGATCGGCTGCCCGGTTAAACGACGCCGCGACCGTGTCAGAAGTTATTGCCGATCCGTCGTGGAACGTCGCATTCGCTCGCATGTGGAACGTGTAGTCAAGGCCGTCCCCAGAAATCGTGATCCGCTCGGCCAGGTCTGGTTGCGCCTGCATGTCATTGTCGAGTCTGACAAGCCCGCGGAAAATCTGACGAGTGTAAAACGATGACTCAGCGTCTCGGACGAGGGCCGGGTCCAGCGTTTCCGGACCATTACTCGAACCGGCCATTACCAGCGTCTGATCGCCGGAAACGACGGGGCGCTCCCCTTTTGAAGGTGCCGATAACTCAATTGTCCCATCAGGGTTGACGCTTATCGTCGCCACGCTGGTTGGCGTCGCTTGCGGCTGGTTGGTGTTGTCAGCAACGTCCGGTGTCTCTATATCGCCCGAACCGACTGCTAGCGCTGTTGAAGTCGCGCTGATGCTGTCAGACGTGTCAGCGACTGGACCATCCGCGTCGTCGTTTCCTGATTTCGAACACGCTGACAGAACACCAGTTAGCAACATCAGGAGAATGAGTACCTTGAAACCGACTGAACGCACGCAATGCCTTCCAGATTGTCACGCCAACGCTCATCAAAAAGCGATTGGGTACATCGATTGTACCGAGCGCGCGCCCCGCCTGCGAAAGTCTGTGGCACCGGTCAAACGAGCGCGAGTTCGCGACGAATAATCGCCACGATCTGATCGATCGTCAGATCGTCGGTGTCAATCACAACGTCTGCATGTTGACGTGCGTTAGCGAGCCGTTCGTGTTGAACGTCGTAGATCCATGAAGGCCACTGGTCGTTGTCACGCCGACGCCGGAGCGTTTCGAGTGACACATCCAGATAGACGAGCCGGTCCGGGGCCAGATGCTTCCAGAGTTCAGCGATTGCCGAATGCTCCTGAGCGACCGACCACGCATTGAGTTCAGCTTGGCGCAATGCCGCCACAACCGACGACTTCCCCGACGCACAGCAACCGACGACTGCGACGCCAGCATCCATCAGCGTTGAAACGGAACGCTGACGCGGATTTTCCGGACTGGTTGCTCGACAGCGACCGGAACAATCGTCACCGCTGCTACCGTCATGTCGTCACCTGGACGACCACTATCGACGGCGACAGCGGCCTCGAGAACACCGTCGGCGAGATCATGCGCCAGTGCTTGTTCGGGAAACGCTGTCCGGACGTAATCAAGTGCGTCAAATGGTTGGCTTGTTCGATGCCCAGCGCTGACAATACCATCCGAGAAGATCACCACGGTCAACCCTGCTTCGATCGGATACTGGTCGATCGTTGGTCGAGTGTGACGGTACAGACCAATCGGTCCAGACGTGCTATCGAGCTGCTCGAACGCTCCATCCCGACGGACGAGGTATGGCGTGGCGCTGTTACGAGTTACAAGAATTGTTTTCGACGCCAGGTCAACTGAGACGATATCGAGGGTAGCTGACACTCTACCGTGGCGATAGGCGTGAAGAAAGTCATGTGTCGCACGCGCGATCGCGCCGTCACGGACCCCCTCTTTGAGTAACGACACCGCCTTGCTTGAAACCATCATACTGAGCGACTTCGCGGCGTGACCAGAGCCTTGGCCATCGACGAGGACGATCGAGACACCGCCCGTTGGCCTTTCCGCGGTTTCGGCAGTGTCGCCGCTATCACGAGAGGCATACTTGTGGGTCTTCGCAACCGCAATTTCAATCGAGAGCATCGTGCTCAACGAATCTCCTCACGGGAGGCATAGTTCGAACGATAATAGCCCTCGAACTCGCCTGACTTGATTGGTTCCCACCAGGCGCGGTTGTCACGGTACCACTGAATCGATTCGCGTAATCCCTGCTCGAAATCGATTTCTGGCTTCCAGCCAAGCGACCGCAACCGCGATGTATCAAGCGCGTACCGTCGATCGTGGCCTTGCCGATCTGTGACGTGCGTCAGCATCTCTTCAGGCGCATCCAGTTCCTGGAGGATGATTCGGGCAATCGAGAGGTTTTCCCGCTCGTTTCCACCACCCACGTTGTACGCCTCTCCGGGTTCTCCGCTGCGAAGAATCAGCTCAATGCCCGCCGCGTGATCCCGTGCGTGGATCCAGTCACGAATCTGCTTGCCATCGCCGTAGATGGGAATCGGTGTGCCGTCGAGGACATTTGTCACTGCAAGTGGGATGAGCTTCTCGGGATATTGGTATGGACCGTAGGTATTGGAGCCGCGAGAAACCATCGCGGGAACGCCGAACGTCGACACGTACGCTTTGACCATCATTTCGCCGCCGGCCTTGCTGGCAGAATATGGATTACGTGGCGCAAGCGCATCGGACTCAACCGACGCTCCATGCGCGACCTCGCCGTACACTTCATCAGTGCTGACATGAACGAACCGGCGCGTCCCGTGACGTCGCGAAGCTTCGAGCAGTGTGAAGACGCCATAGACGTCTGTTTGGATGAACTCGCCGGGGTCCATGATAGACCGGTCAACATGCGTTTCGGCGGCGAAGTTCACGATCGCGTCGAATCCAGCCACGGCATTATCGACCGCTTCCGGATCGCAGATGTCACCTTGAACGAATGAGAAGCCTGGGGCGTCGAGGAGATCTCTGATATTCGCAGGGTTTCCGGCGTAGGTAAGTTTGTCGAGAACCCGCACGCGTTCGTAGCCCCGCTCGACGAGCAGCCGGGCAAACGTGCTCCCGATGAAGCCGGCGCCACCGGTCACGACGACACTTCGAACGGTTTCTGCTGCCATACTACTCCAGTAACAACGCGCGCTTCTCAAGATCGCGCAAAAACGTCAACGACTTTGAAGGCCGATCCGTGCGACGCCGCTATTATATTCCGCGTCGCCACGGTTGCCGTCGCATCGGGAGGATGCTGATGCCGCTGACTGCGGTAACGTTTGACTTTCACAATACCCTGGCAGAGTGCGACGAATGGTTCCAGATCGAGATTCGTGAACTCGTTCCGCGATTTTTGGACTGGCTTGCCGCTGGCAACGGCTCCCAGATCGCCAACGCTGAGCGAGTTGCAGCAGTAACTCATTACCGTGCGCTCCGCCTTGAGATCATGGATCACGGGGAAGAACGTGACGCCTATGATTGCACTGCAGATGTATTAACGCTGCTAGGACGCAACGTCGATCGGGCAACCATCCGCACCGGGGTTGATGAAATCATGCGTCAGGCATTGCCGGGATCCAACCCGGTGCCAGGCGTCGTGGACGCCGTACAGTCACTTCGCAGACATGGCATCAGGCTGGCAGTCGTGTCAAGCGCCGTCCATCACGACTTCCTCGAATGGTCGCTCGCGAAGTTCGGAATACACGCCTGCTTCACGCATGTCGTCACGTCTGCGAGTTGTGGTTTCTACAAGTCGCGGACGGAGATTTACGAGCATACGCTCGACCAACTCGGCGTTTCCGCTGCCGAAACTGTTCACATCGGCGACTCGTACCGTTTCGATGTCGAGACCGCAACGCGTGCGGGAATGCAGACCGTCTGGTACTCACGCTCGCAAGACGAACATCATGAGAATGGTGCTGGACTCACACTGTCGTCACTGGAGGGACTCGCGCCGCTGGTGCTCAGTCGTTTCGGAACGGAACGCTGATGCGGTTCGACGTATTCACGATCTTCCCGGGGATGTTTTCCGGCCCATTCAATGAATCGATCATTCGACGCGCGGTTGATCGGGGCCTGCTCGACATCGATGTCCATGACATCCGCGAGCACGGTATCGGTCGCCATCGAGCGGTCGATGACACCCCATATGGTGGTGGAGCGGGGATGGTAATGGCCGCGCCACCATTGTTTGCGTCGATCGAGTCGACGCTTGGACAGGCGTTGCCCGACACGCCGGTGATCCTTATGTCTCCTTCCGGCGAGCGATTCAGCCAGCAGATCGCGCATGAACTGAGTGAACTTCCTCGGATCGCAATCGTCTGCGGGCGATACGAAGGCGTTGATCAACGGGTTCGGGAACATTTGGTTACGAGAGAGCTGTCGATTGGTGACTATGTGCTGACAGGTGGGGAACTGGCCGCTGCCGTCATCATTGACGTCGTCGCCCGACTGCTACCGGGCGTGATCGAGGCAGAGTCGCTGGACGAAGAATCATTTTCCGCTGGGTTGCTTGAATATCCTCATTACACTCGACCAGCGAACTTTCGCGGCTGGGACGTTCCTGGGGTCCTGCTCAGCGGGAATCACGCTGAGATCGCACGATGGCGGCATGAGCAAGCGCTGGAAATAACCCGAACAAGACGTCCCGACCTTCTCGACTCGTCCGGCATCACAGAATGACGTGGAAGGCGCATGCTACACTCAGATCGGCTCTCGGTCGACGCCAGGGGGTGCAATGTTTCGAGGCATATTTCCGCCCACGGTCACACAATTCAAAGACGACGGTTCGCTTGATACGGCCGCGAACGACAGGCATCATGACTTCCTGATCGAGGGCGGAGTTCACGGACTTTTCATACTCGGAACGACCGGCGAGTTCATGCACATGAACTTGAAGGAGCGTGAACAGCACGCCGCAGATACCGTCCAGCACGTGGCAGGGCGAGTTCCTGTGATCGCCGGCGCTGGATCAACATCGACGCGTGAAACGATTCGCCTCAGCCGACATGCCCAGGGTGTCGGGGCCGATGCGGTATCGATCATCACGCCATATTTCTGGACGCTTTCGGAGCGTGAACTGATTGCCCACCTGTCAGCCGTCGCGAATGCGATCGACATTCCGATCCTCGTCTACAACTTTCCCGCGTATTCTAACTACAACATTTCAAGCGAAACGTTGGTGACGCTTGTGCGCGAGCATCGAAACATTGTGGGGGTTATGGACGCGATCGACAGTCTGGAGCATCTGCGTCAGCGTGTCCAAATTGTGAAGGCGGCGAGCCCGGATTTCTGCGTCCTCGCGGGCAGTGACGGGCATCTTCTGAATATCCTTCAGCTGGGCGGAGACGGCACTGTCCCCTCGACGGCGAACATCATCCCAGATCGCCACGTCGAAGTGTTCAACGCCTACGGCCGTCGCGACTTTCAGCAGGCACTGGAGCTCATGCCCGGCGTTCTGAGTTGCCTGGACATGTTCCGGATATCTGGGTCGTTCCATAGCGTCGTGAAGGAAGCAATGGCGGCGGTTGGCGTCGCATCGTCGTCAATGCCGCGTCAGCCAGCCCTTCCGTTGACAGCCGACAGCCGTGCCCGGCTGCGCGAGGTGCTCGCACGGGCGAACCTGTTGCCTGCCCCCGTGGAGTCATAGATGGATCTTGACCCGGGAGGGATTTTTGCCTGGCTGATCGTCGGCCTGCTGGCGGGCTGGATTGCCGGAACCGTCACGCGTGGTCAGGGATTCGGCTGCATCACGAACGTCATCATCGGCGTGATCGGAGCCTTCATCGGGGGCATTATTCTCGACATCCTGAATGTTAATGGGCAAGCAGGATTCCTCGGTAGCGTCGCCATCGCCACTCTAGGTGCCGTGATATTGCTCGCCGTCGCGAACCTCGCTCGAAGGTAACATGGACCACGACTCACCAGCTATCATCGTTGAACGCGCGTATCGGCGATACCGAAGCGGCCGACGTGACATCCCAGCGTTGGACGGCGTTTCGCTGACCGTCGACTATGGTGAATGGATCGCGATTGTCGGACCATCCGGTTGCGGGAAGTCGACGCTGCTCAACCTGCTGGCAGGAATCGATAGCGCTGATGAGGGCTCGGTCAGCCTTGGCGGCAAGTCGCTCACCGGAATGAGCGAGAACGCGCTCGCCGCGTGGCGAGGCCAGGAGGTTGGTATCGTATTCCAGTTCTTCCAGCTCATGCCGACGTTGACAGTTCTCGAAAACATTATTCTTCCAATGGATCTGGCCGGGAAAAATCGAGACCGCCACTCGCGCGCACGTCAATTGCTGGATCAGGTGGGCGTCCTCGATCTCGCGCAGAATCTACCCTCCGAGCTATCCGGCGGTGAGCAGCAACGCGTCGCCATCGCACGAGCGCTTGCGAATTCCCCAAGGATCCTTTTGGCTGACGAGCCGACGGGCAATCTCGATTCGCGCAATGGAGGAATCATCGTCGATCTACTTGAACAACTGTGGCTCAACGGGACGACGATCGTCATGGTGACGCACGACGCGGCAGTCGCAGCGCGTGCGTCTCGAACAATCTCGATGCGTGACGGGCAAATCGACGATGACCTCGTGAACCAACCATCGTCACTCGTATCGCTCGCAGTGAACGGCTGACATCAGCCATGCGTACGCTCGTGAGCAAGGTATTTCGGGACCTTCAACGGAGACCCCTTCGCAACATTCTCACGTTGTTGGGGATCATCCTCGGCGTCGCCGGAGTCGTTGCGATCTCGTCGACAGCACGCTCTATCGCCGACGCACAGCGGCTGACCTATTCAGGAAGTCAACAGGCGGATCTCGCGACGTTCGCAAACGGTATGAGTCCCACCACAGCCGACCTTATAGAACGCCAACCGAACGTCGTTGCTGCCGAAACTCGCTCGGTCACCTTTACCAGATTCGACACCGGTTCAGGGTGGGAGAACGTCCGCCTCGTTGGCCTTGAATCGTTTGACGCGATGCAGCTTGACCTCGTCGAACTCACCGAAGGTCGCTTTCCACAACGGGGGGAAATCGCGTTTGATGAAAGCACACGCGAACTGACATCGATTTCACTCGGCACGGTAGTCGCGATCCGTGAATCTCCCGCTGATCCCGTCTCTTACGTCACCGTCGTCGGGTTCACTCGCTCACCCGCAACCCTTGGCGCCGGACTACTGAACCGAGCGACGGCATATGTGCCGGCGTTCACCGTCCGGCAACTCACCGGACGAACTTCTGACAATTATCTTCTCGTCAGAGTCGAGGATCGAGAGCGAGCGAGCCAAACCTCGTCGGACATCAGCAGGCTCTTGTCCAAACGAGGGGTTTCGCTTTCCAGCTTCAATGTTCGCGATCCGGAAGCATTCGTTGGCTCACGAGAACTCGGCACGCTCCTGTTGTTGCTCGGCGTATTCTCATGGCTTGGCGCGGGTCTCTCGTCGGTGCTGGTCGCGAACACACTCGCCGCAGTCATGGGCGAAGAGATGAATCAGATTGGGATCATCAAGAGTGTTGGAGGAAGGCGCTGGCATATTATCCTGACGTATCTGCTGTACGGCTCGATTCTTGGGGCAGTAGGTACATTGCTGGGCTGGCTCACCGGACTAGCGATCGGTACTGAGATCACAGAATACTTGACTCGGATGACCGGTCTTCAGCAGCCACCTTTCACAATCTCCAGGCGAGAGGTTGGGCTTGCGTTGCTCGTTGGGACGCTCGTCACAGTGACGGCTTCACTCGTTCCGGTGATTGCGAATGCCAACACGAAAGTGGCATCTCTGCTGCGCTCGCCGGGCGTCCGAAACGAATCAGGAGCCAGGTTTCTCCAGCGGGTTACGGCTCCCCTCGCTCGACTAAACGCAGCCTCAGCCGTTGGCGTCCGAAATGCACTTCGCCGTCCACGACGAACACTCTCAACCATCCTCGTTGTGACCGTCGCGGTCGCCGCTTTCGTCGCCACACAGGCGTTGAGTCGATCAGTTTCCGGAACTGTCGATGAACTCTATGCGCTCTACGGCGCCGACGGTTGGGTTTCATTTCAGCGACCGGTGGGACTCGGATTTGCAGCGGTGCTTGAACAGGAACCGTGGATCACGCAGGTCGAACCATGGACGAGCGCGTCAGGCGCAATAGGATCGACGCGCACAGACATCTGGGGAATGCCAATACGCGATCCACTCTACAGCTACCGGCTCGTCGAAGGGACATGGGTCACGCAGACGAATCCTCCCAGCGCAGTTATCACGACGAATCTGGCACGTGAGATTGATGCACACGTTGGAGACTGGCACGAACTCGACGTCGGGTCGAAACGGGAGACGATACAAATCGTTGGCATCGTCGATGACTCGAGTACGTACCTGGGCAACTCGGCGACCGGTAAAGTCTTCATGCCGGTTGAGGATGTCAACCGGCTCCGTTCACTCGGCCAGCAGGCCGACGTTTTCGCGTATACGTTGACCTCGTCCGACCCGGCAAAGGTCGATCTCGCCTTGGCAGCAATCGAAGAACGCACGCGCGAATTTGGTCCAGTCACCTATTCATCGTACTCAGACCAACAGAGTTCACGACAGGCGATTAGCGTGTTGACGCTGATGCTCAATGCGATGGTCGTGGTTGTCGCGGTTGTCGGTGTCGCCGGTATCGCGAACACGCTCTTGATCAGCATCGCAGAGCGACGCCGTGAGTTCGGCGTCCTTCGTGCGATCGGCGCTGGAACGCGACATGTCCTCATCGTCCTGATCAGCGAAGGCGTCATGCTCGCTCTGCTCGGTCTGGTGGCAGGGACGATCGCTGGATATCCGCTCGCGCGGTTGCTCGTAGATCTGACCAGCGCGGAACTCTTCGAACTGACATTCCATCTGTCACCAATATCGATCGTCCTGACGTTTGTGTTCGCGCTCGTGACAGTCGCTGCAATATCAGCCCTGCCCGGATTGATCGCTGCACGAATCCGACCGATACAGGTGTTGCGGTATGAATAGGTTTCGACTTCTTCTTGGACTCATCGTTGCAGTGGTTCTCGTCGTCGCCGGTGGATGGTTGATCTCCCGCAGTGATGATGATCGGCCAACTGCTCTCGTCGAGCGCGGGTCGCTTGATGTGACGATCCAGACCGTTGGCTCGCTTCAGGCAACCGGCGCGACGACCGTCCGATCGTCTCAAGGAGGAGCGATCGAAGCGATGGGAGTTGAAGCCGGAGATCGCGTCAACGAAGGCGACATCCTCGTCGTGCTCGGCATTGAGCCATTTGACCGGGCGGTTGCGAATGCGGAACGTGAACTCGAACAAGCTGAGTTTGCGCTACAGGCCGCCGAACAACGTGCCGACGAAGACTCCGAAAACGCAGAGCTTCGCCTCGACGTTCTTGAGGCAGCTGAACGTGTTGAACGCGCAACTGAGAACGTCGCCAACACTGTCGAAGCTCGCCAAGGGGTCGTCGTCGTCAGCCCGAGGTCAGGCACTGTCATCGAACTGCTGGTTCGGGAAGGCGACGGAATTGGAGGCAACCAGCCGGTCGCCCGAATTGCGTCACCCAGCGACTTGACAGTGATCGCCGATGTCGACGAACTCGACCTGCCGAACGTTCAGCGGGGAGCGGAAGCACGCTTTCGGCTCGATGCGTTTCCGGCGACTGAGGTGATTGGAAGCGTCGTCAGCAC
>JBGSWU010000332.1:0-10355 GCA_041751795.1 Thermomicrobiales bacterium | reverse complement strand
ACTGACCGTCGTCGAACTGCTGCCGCCGTTATCATCGTCGTCATCGCCACCGCATGCGGCAAGGAGGCTGGCGCCCATCGTCGCGCCGCCGGCCCAGACCATCGTGGCTTTGACAAATGTTCGACGGTCGATCAACCCCTTCTTATAGAAGTGTTGCCAGCGTGCAAAGTTCTCGTTGCTGAGATCGCTTCCGGATCTGCCCACGCGCTCCTCCTCAGGCGACAACAGGTACGGCACACAGCAGCGCAAACTCGCGCTGCATTCACCGGCCCTCGAACGAATTGTGCGTTTACTCCGCGCATCCTACGTGTCAAGCCAGAATCCGTCAAGAACCTCCCCCGAAATTGGTTCGTTGACGTCCTGGACTCGTAATCTGAATGCGGTACGGATTACATCAGTATACGACGTTCACACGGTTTTGGGTGCATTTCATGCCACTATCGCCCCGGCCCATCGACGATCCGACCCGGCATCGCGCCGGTGTGTTTGCCGTCCTTGAGCACCCGTCCACCATTGACCCAAACGTCGCGGATACCGGTCGAGAGTTGGTGCGGGTCGGTGAAGGTTGAGTGGTCGATGACGGTCTCCGGGTCGAAGATGACGACATCGGCCTGCATCCCAGCCCGCAGTTGGCCACGATCGCGCAGGCTGAGCCGGTCGGCGACGGCGGAGGACATCTTGCGGATGGCGTCTTCGAGCTGGAGGACGCCCTCTTCGCGGACGTACTTACCGAGCACACGAGTATAGGTGCCGTAGGCACGCGGGTGAGTAGGGTTGTTCTGGGTGGCTGGGTCGAGGCCGCCGGCGTCAGTGCTGATCTTGTTCCACGGCGCCTGCATCTGCCGCTTGACGTTGTCCTCACTCATCATGAAGTACATCGTGCTGATGCGTTGCTGTTCGGAGATCAGCAGATCCATGACGGCGTCGGCCCAGTCTTGTCCGCGCATCTCAGCGATCTGCGTCAGATTCTTCCCGATATATTGCCGGTTTTCCGGCTTTAGGAAACCGACCGGCAACACGCCGTCGGTGTTGCGAGCTCGCGATGCGCCGACGGCTTCGAGGGGTGGGTCCATCATCTCAGCCTTGATAATCGCCCGGGTCTTCTCGTCAGCAAGGTTGTCGTAGAGCTTGCCGCCCTCGTGCGCCCAGGCCGGGATGAGAATCGTGATACCGGTGCCACTGGCGATATACGGATACATATCGGCAGTGATGTCGACGCCAGAGGCACGCGCCTCGTCGATCAGTTCCATCGCTCGCGGCATCAGGTGCCAACTGGTTTCGCCGGACGCCTTCAGGTGGTAAATCTCAATCGAACACTCGCCACGCCGCCCGATGTCAATCGCTTCGGCCATGCCGTCGAGGATCAGGTCTGACTCCGAGCGGATGTGGGTGATGTAGACGCCGCCATAACGCCCGATCACCTTCGCGATCTCGACCAGTTCCTCGGTCCCCGCGTACGAACCCGGAGGGTAGATCAGCGCCGTCGCGATTCCAAAGGCGCCCTCCTGCATGCACTCGTCCATGACGCGGCACATCGTTGCGACCTCGTCAGCGGACGGCTCACCCATGTCCCAGCCGCGGGCATATTCGCGAATCGTCCCACCGCCAACGAACGACCCTATATTCAGCGACGATCCACGTTCCTCGACGTCTTCAAGCCAGGCGCGGAACCGCGTCCACTCACGGGCCTTTGCTCCCCACTCCTCCGACACTCCGGCGGCAACCAGACTCGACCGCATCGGATCCTTGATCCGGCCTCCGAACGGTGCGGGGGTCCAACCTTCGCCCATGATTTCAGTCGTGACACCTTGATGGGCCTTGGAGAGTAACCGTCCATCAGCGAAGAGCGGCATGATCGAATGCGACTGGATGTCGATGAATCCCGGACACACGATATGGCCGGTTGCGTCGATTACCTCCGCTGCGTTGGACGGATCGATTCGGCCACGCGGAGCAACAGCCGCCACCTTGTCTCCGGTCAGCGCGACGTCTCCGTAGAACCACGGATTGCCGGAGCCATCAACGACCTTGCCACCACGAATCAGGACATCGTATGCCATCGTTTTCCCCCATCGCCAGAGTAGAAGCGTTTCTCGTTTCTTACTCGGCGCATTATGACCGGGGATCGAGATGTTGCAACCCAGTGCGGTTCGGCACGTGATGATTGGTCGATGTCATTTGGAGAAACTGGGGAACCGGTGGAGCGCGATGGACCTGACGAGCGAGGTGACGACCGCTACGGAATCGCCCGGTGCTCGACACCTTTCTGGGACATGGCCAGCCCTTCGAACGCAATTGTCAGTTCACCGCGCGGCGACAACAGCAACCGGTGCTCGAACCGGCCGTCATCACGGATATCGACTTCGTGGTAAATCACCTCGGACTGAGGGTCGCTGAGCAACTGCGCTGGATCACCAGCGATCGCTGAGACGTCGACACCCTCGTACCGGAGATGAAGGTCCGAATAACCAATCCGCTTGAAGCCGATCCGGAGTCGTAGCGTCAGCTCGCTTGCGTCGCCATCGTGGAGGACATCCAGAAATCGCGCATCGTGCAAGTCGGACAGTGCCAGAGCGATGACCGGCGCGTTCAACTGCCCGGTGATGCTGGTCAGGTACCGTCGGTAGGCGAAGTACACGTCGTCGTCGTGGCCAACGTCGTACCACTCACGAGTCAGGAATTTCATGATGCTCCAGTATCAATACTGGCCGACGCTCGGTTCATCTGACAGGTCTCGCTAGTTCGTCCCCGGCGTCCACAATTTCGGTGCTCCATACTCACCGTAGGGCTCGCCGAATTCCAACATGCCACCATCCTCTTCTGTGATCGCATAGGGAACGAAGACGAGGGCATTGCCGCCTGATTTCTGCTCCACCTCAACCATGATCGCATCGGTGTCGTCACCGTCGGGCGTCCGTGCCTGGACATCAAGACAGACTCCAATCGCGACCGCAGTTCCAGAATCGAGTGATGGCCGCAACGTCTGGAAAAAGAAGTCACGGAGTTCCTGACCCGACGGGGAAGCCTCCCCAGCCTCGACAAACACCATCTCCACACTGCCGTCGATTCGCTGCTCGGCGGCAAACGGAAAAAACTCGCCGTCTTCGGCGAGGAACTCCTGGGCCAGTTCAACCATCTCGGTCAGGATTGGTTCGAGACTGTCCGGCATGCTGGCCATGTAACACTCCGTTTCATTCGCGCGAATTGTCGTCCCTAATCCTACGGCTTCAGTCCGCTCGCGTGCGGCGCGCCTGACGTAGCGCACCAGCTAGTTCCTCGTCCGGCTCGGCGAGCCATCTGCAAGCCAACTGCTCGGCCCTTGCCTTGTCGCCGATCGCTAGTTCGTCGTCGATGACCAACTCGCGCAGCCGCTCTTTGACGATCTTGATCCAGACGCCCGGCGGTAACCCGAACATCGCCATCAATTCGTCACCATCGAGCGGTGACTGAAACGCGTCGAGGGCGGCCTGGGCTTCCAGTCGCCTGAAGTGATCTCGCAGGCCGGACACACGTGCTTGAGCGGCAGCGACCTTGGCAGCCCGCGCACTTGTGACGTCCGCCGCTGCGAGATCGAGCAGATCCTCAAACGCGTCTCCGGCTTCAAGCGCCAACCGGCGGACGGCAGAATCGGTCCAGGACTCATCGTATCCAGCCGCTCGAAGGTGCATCGCGACCAGGCGGCGGACACGTTCTTCGAGCGCCTTATCCTGCTTCAACCGACGCATCAATTTGCGAGACAGATCAGCCCCGGCGAGTTCGTGGCCGAAGAAGTGGACTTCGCCACGTTCATCGACCGACCGCGTCATGGGTTTCGCCGCGTCGTGGAGCAACGCGGCCCAGCGAACCGCCAGACGATCGGGCGACTGCTGGACGACTCTGACAGTGTGCTCCCAGATGTCCTTGTGCCGCGCAGTGCCGCCATCCCGGTCATCGTCCGCCATCGGCTGCAGTTCTGGCAGGACGTGCCTGACGAGATCAGCCTCATGGAGCGCCTTGAGGCCGCGTTCTGGTGCCTCACCAACCAGCAACCGGTTCAACTCCATTGCGAGCCGTTCACGGGAAATTCGTGCGAGTTGTGGTCCGACGAGTCGCATCGCGTCCAATGTCTCATCGGCGATATCGAAGTCCAGTTGTGCCGCGAATCGCGCGGCGCGTAGAACGCGGAGCGGATCTTCATTAAATCGTTGTGCGGCGTCACCGACGGCAATGATCTCACGCTGCGCCAGGTCGGAAACACCGCCGAACGGATCGATCAGCTCGCCGGTTGCGGGGTGGAGCGCCATTGCGTTGATCGTGAAATCACGTCTCGAAAGATCTTCGATCAGGTCGACGCCGTGAGTGACGAGGGGGTGTCGGTCGTCAGTGGGGTACACCTCACTGCGGTACGTCGTGATCTCGGCCAGGATGTCCGGTTCATCGTCTTCTCCGAAGACGAAACCGATCGTTCCGTACTCTTCACCAACGGTATAGGAGGAGTTCGGATGCGCGGTCGCACCGATCTCTTTCGTCCGGGCAGGGACCGCCGACGTCGTCAAATCCAGGTCGGCACGCCCACGAGCCAGCAGCAGATCACGGACGATCCCACCGACGAGATACAACTCCTCGCCCGCGGCGTCGAACGCATTCGTCAAACGCATAGCGACGTCCCGCTCACGCGCTGGCAAGCGTTCAATCAGGTCCGGAATTCGCACTCGCGTGTCACTCACAACGAAAGCCACCTTTCGCTGGCAAGTCTAGCGGATCGCGTGCACCCACTCCGCCTGATTGGTGCACGCAATCCAGGTTGGATCGATCAGTGAGTTGGGCCGATTCCTGTAACGTACTCCCTCAACGGAATCAACTCATCGCCATCCCAGAACTGCGACTCGTCGTCGCCCTCATCATCAAATCCATCATGCCGGAAAACCACCGTCGTAAAGTCGGTTCCGGGCTGAAGATCGACGGTCAGGGTTGCCTGACGGCCTTCACTCGACTGAAGGCGTAACGTAACGTTGCCCGGTCGATTCATGGAAGCAACGGCGCCGTCGTAGACAAACGACTGATCGCCGCGTGTGCCTTCGAATCTGACCCGCCCGCCTTCTTGCGGGTCAATCTCGATCGTCGGGTTGAACCAGTCTCGCCAGGCATCCTGTGATGCGAGCGCCTCCCAGATCCGCTCAGCCGAACCCTCGATCTCGATCGTTCCCATTTGGCCCTCACCATATTCCAAATCGCCTAATCGTCCATAACACGACAGCGCCATCGTAGAACGCACGATGCGCGCCGCCTGTTGTGGATCGGGGTGGCTTCTGGATTGTTTCAACGCGGCTCTGATGACGTGAGACGTAACCGACGATGGTTGAGCGCACACAGCGACTGCCGCCTGGTCCAGACGGCAGTCGCATCACGGTACCGGTTGCCGATCGTCTCGCTGGATTACGGAGCCAGCGTCATCCGAATCGTCGATCGTGACCACAGGGCGTAGCCCGCTGCGACCCAGGCGACGCCGAACGGGACGGTCAGCCAGATCTGCCAGTTCTCGGTGTTCGACACGACGATCATCAGCGACGCGACGATCAGGCCCCACGCGTAGACAGGTGGCAACCAGGCCGCGAGCAGCATGCTCAGGCCCACGAGGAGCGTGGCTGCGACTCCACAGAACATGCCGCCAACCATCAGCCACCATAGTCCGGTCAGCATGCCACCAACCAGGAGCACGACACCCAGCACACTCAGCAGCATGCTGGATACTCGCAACCGTTCGCCAGGCAGCGTCGGATCGGTGGCGATCGTCAGCAGGCTTCCGGTGATGGCAGCTAACGCAAACAGCCCGATACCCTCGGTGTTGTCGGTTACACCAGCACCGGCAATCGACCAACCGATGATCCAGAGCAGTCCGCCGATCATTCCGAGTGGACCTCCGTATCGGGCGACGGTCGAAGGTGTCATGAATTGCTCCAGTCGTTCGAGTAATGCAGATCGAAACAGATCGACCGCGAGCGCCAGCCAGAATATCGTTCCAGGGCGGCGACCGGGTTGGTCGTAACGCACGCGGTCACGGACCAGTTGCTGGATGTGTTCGGCATATTCCTTCCGGAATGCGGGCGGGTAGAGCGCGATCAGGCGAAGACAAACGCGTTCGGTTAAACTCGGCTTCCGTGGTGCTCGTTGATCCGCCATCATGTGGCTCCAAGCGATGATCGAGCAGGCAGGGGCTTGGCCTGTCGTTGCCGGGCGACGGTGAGAAGTCGTTCGAGCCGTTCGGTTTCAAGCGCCAGCACGTGCACACCGAATGGAGCAAGGCGGTAGTAGCGTCGGCGCTCGTCATCCAGCGTCGGATCCTGGCGCTCTCCTGCTTCCTCAATCAACCCGTCATCGAGCATGCGCTTGATCGAGCGGTACAACGTTCCCGGCCCCAGCCGAACGGTGCCATTGCTGAGTTCGTCCACTTCACGCATCATCGCGTAGCCGTGCTTTTCACCAGCCGACAACGCCAGCAGAATATGCAGGATCGATGGGGTCAGCGGAAGGAATTCTTCAGGCGTCCGGTTCATTATTACGTCCTTCAGAATACAGTCAACGTGGATATATCCACTATGGATATACACCCGGGCTGGATGGCTGTCAAGCGATGTGAGCAAAACGGAAACGAGCCGAAGGCGAAACTGCCTTCGGCTCGCTATCGGTTGACGAGGTGGTTCAGTCGCCGACGCCGACCAACCGTCGCGGCAACGACTCCTGAACCCAGGTTGGATCGGGATTCGGCAGCGAGACGACGAAGGCTGTGTTCACGTCGTCAATCGCCATGATCTCGTCGAGCGCCTCACGCGGGATCACGTCATCAACATTAAGGACCATGATCGCTTCCCCACCACGATGGTGCCGACCAACCTGCATCCCCGCTATGTTGACCTCGTGCTGACCGAGGATAATCCCGATCCGACCGATCATCCCCGGTCGGTCCCGGTGATGGGTGATCAGGACATCGCCGACTAATGGCCGATCGAGCGAGAATCGGTCAACCTCAACGATCCCCGCTGTCCCATTGGCCCAACGGACGGTTACATGGTGATCGATCTCGTTTGACGTTTCGAACGCAAACTCAACGGCATTGCGATCGTTGCTGACAGGAGAGCGCGTCTCATCGATGATCACCCGTGCATCGATGCGGCTCTCTTCGGCGATCAAGCGTGCGTTGACGGGTGTCACCCTCGCGGTCGTCCAATGCTGTAATCCTTCAGCGAGCGCCGAAACGAAGACATGCTCGGTGACTTCAGCCGGGATGTTGCCACGCACCGTCATCGTCAACGTCAACGGAATCTGCGAGCCAAGCACGCCGAGAAGGTGTCCCGCCGCACCTGCAACGCGCGTCAATCGCTCCAGATCACCGGCGGCAAGCGATGCGGCAGGCAGGTTGACTGCGTTCGGGACGACCTCACCCCGGAGCGCGGCGATTGTCGTTCGGGAAATCACATCGCCAACCGCCGCCAACGCTTCGGTGCTGCTTCCGCCGATATGCGGCGTCAGGACGACATTGGGCCGACCCCAGAGCGGCGAGTGAGTCACCGGCTCGTGCGGGAAGACATCGACGCCTGCCGCCGCAACGATTCCGGCGTCGAGCGCATCTGCCAACGCCTGCTCGTCGACGACATCGCCACGTGCAGCGTTAATGACGATCGCGCCGCGCTTCAATAACGGAAATGTTTCCGCCCGGAGCATGCCCCGTGTTTCATCGGTGGAGGGTGCGTGGAACGTGACGATGTCAGCCTGGCCGAGCAGGTCGTCGTACGATACCGGCTCGACACCCAGTTCAGTAAACCGTTCAGCAGGAACATACGGATCGTGGCCGATCAGCCGCATCTCGAACGCGGCCAGCCGCCGGGCAACAAGGCTTCCGACTCGCCCAAGACCAACGATTCCGACCGTCTTACCTTTCAGATCAAACGGCTGGTATCGCTTGCGCTCCCAGCGACCGTCGTGCAGCGTCGCGTTGGCGTCGATCAATTGGCGCGAGATCGCCAGGAGCAGGGAAATCGTATGTTCGGCAGCAGACACGGCGTTCGCACCTGGTGCGTTGAGAACGAGGACTCCAGCACGAGTGGCTGCAGCGACATCGATGTTATCGACGCCAACGCCAGCGCGCGCCACGACCCTGAGCCGTGGAGCAGCGGCAAGCGCTGCTTCGTCGACGATCGTCTCCGACCGAACAACGAGCGCGTCCGCATCAGCTAGTGCAGCATGTAGTGCAGAAACATCGGTTCCGGCGACATCGACGATGTCTGCCTCGTCGGCCAGACGGGCGCGGGCGTCCGGCGCAATCTGATCGGAGATGACGATCCGGGAACGCTGAATCGGAGTGACCGACCGTTGCTCATCGAACAGTCGTGCTGCAACTTCAGCCAGATCGACGACAGGATGAGTGATCCCCTTTGGTCGAACCGTCAACCCGATCGGCAGGAAGTAACATGTCACGCCAGCCGCTGCGTAGGCCTTCGCGTGCCGGATGCTGTCCTCGACAGCATGTGTCACACCGAGTTCTCTCGCGGCACGAACCTTGTCGTCCGCGAAGTGCACATCGCACAGATCCAGACCATGCCGGACCAGCCAACTGAGGGTCATGAACTCCGACATCGCGGGGCGCGCGGTAACGATGAAGACGTTGTTTCGCCCAAGTCGAGTTGTCACTCGCTTGAGAAAGTCACGGGCAAGTGGATTCGGAACCATGTTGGCAGCCGGACCATCCGCTGAGTACACCCACTCGCGGACTTCCATCGTCACCGCATGGCCAGCAGAATCAACGAACGCGGAATCCGGAAGAACGAGATTGAACTCATCGTTTGCTGCCCGGGCGAGCAACGCGGGGTGCTCGGTGAGAACTCCATCGAGGTCGATTGCAAGCCGTATTACTGGTTGAGTCTGTTGCATGCGTTCCTGCCTGCCCTTCCGGCATCATCCATCATCTCGAAACACACGGACTGCGAAACCCATTCCGACGAGCAGCGACTACTCGCACTACTGCTCAAACTGAATGCGATCCAATCACCGTGCGAACGAGATGAAACAGACGATACCGTCGAACGCAGCCAGACCGACATCAACGATGCCCCTTTCAGCATCAGGTACGCAAAGATTCACGCACCGTCCTCCCGCTCGCGGAAGGAAGCGAAAATGATACAGCGTGATGCGCACAGGAACACAGGGTGAAGCACGCCGATCCGCAGAATCCAAGACTGCCTTCCTATGCACGTGTCGATTGGGCCACCCACCGGCAGCATCGTCATGCTAGGATGCGCGCCAACGAGGAACCACACGAACGAGGAGGGGTGCATGGCTGGGTTGCCAAAGCAAATTGACGTACTCGTTATTGGCGGCGGGACATCCGGGGCAGCCCTGGCTGGAATCCTTGCCCGCGACACACAGAAAACCATCGTCCTCCTTGAAGCCGGGCCGGATTTTGGCCCGCTTGATGGTGGTCGTTGGCCAGCGGATCTGCTCGATGCCCGAAGCTTCGCTCTCTCACTCGATTGGGGTTACGACGGAATCAATCACCCCGCCCAGCCGGATCGCTGCGCATTCCCACGTGCGCGCGTCATTGGTGGATGCGGAGCCCATAACGGTTGTGTCGCGGTTGCCGGGCATCGGCTTGATTACGACGGCTGGGCCGCAGCCGGAAAGCCCGGCTGGGACTGGGCCAGCGTCGAACCAGCATTCGAACGGGCCAAGAAAGCACTACGCGTTCGCGTTCCCGACGAATCAGAACTGAATCCGTTTCAAGCGTCGTTTCTTGAATCGACAGTGGCTGCTGGTTTCCCAAGGGTCGACAACCTCGATGTGCCGGATCTGGTGAATGGTGTCGCACCAGCGCCGTTCAACATCTACAACGGCACCCGCTGGTCATCGGCGCTGGGATACCTCGATCCCGTTCGCGGGAACGCAAACCTGACGATCATCGGTAACGCTCTCGTCGATAGGGTCATCATTGACGGACAGCAGGCAGTTGCTGTTGAAGCCGTCATCGATGGTGAGCAGCAGCGGATCGAGGCCGGAACAATCGTTCTCAGCGGCGGTGCGTATGGCTCGCCTGCGATCCTGCTGCGTTCGGGGGTCGGAGATCCCGCCCAGTTGCGCGACCTCGGCATCAACGTTGCCCACGAACTACCGGGAGTCGGACGGATGCTCACAGATCATCCAATCTCCAGCGTGTCAATCCAGCCGAGCGACACGCTCGTCAATGAGATGAATGCATTCAAAGAAAAACACTGGCTTCCGGATGAGCAGGTTGTCCTCCTGGCCGCGAGCAGACATGCTCGACAAAACGCCTTCGACCTCCACTTCCCTGCCTACTCATCACAGGATCCGAAGACCGGCGAATGGCG
>JBGSWU010000331.1:0-7420 GCA_041751795.1 Thermomicrobiales bacterium | reverse complement strand
TTGGCGTGTACGTGAGACAACGCCGCTCGAAGCATTGCCAGAGGACCGGTCGCTCCATTCCGCCGACGGCGATGATCGACCAGTATGCTTCGGTGATCGGAAATCCAGTCGCATAGAATGGATTTTGAAACAGTGGCGCGTTAACGTACTGCTCATTCTCCCAAACCGTGCCAATCGCGGTCATGAATGCCCAGAACGGCGATGCAACCGTGTGTTCGGTTTCCGGCACATACCGAGCGGCCGTCACTCCAGCATCTGCATACACTGGATCGTGACCGATCGTATTGTCGTCAGTGTACGTTGCGGTCAGGACTCGCCCGACGCCTGTAGCGGGAGCATTACGAAGTGACAGTCTGCTGATGTCGGCATAGGTCGGTCGCTCACCTGGATCTCCTGCGATGTTCACCTCGGCGGAATCTGGCGCATGATCGTAGGCAGCATCACCGATCTGAAAGTATCCTTCAACCATCTCGATCACGAGAAGACCGTTGGTGACATCCCATGGATTGATCCCTCGGTACGCGTTGTCTTCCATTCGTGATTTGTCGAAATACTGCACCATCCGCGATCCACCTGGAGCATCGGCGTACGGTTCGGGGATCGCGGACGTGAATGCCGAAGGCGCCCACATCCACGTCCGCGTCGCGCGATCGTCCTGGACAGGTTTATCAGTTCGAGCCCACGTCCGAGCAAATGCACTGCTGCCCGGGGTGACTTTCACCAATGTTTGTGCGACTGCTGACGTGATCAGGACAATGCTGAGTACCGTGGCAATGACAGATAACCAGACGGACCGTTGCCGCATCGTACTCCCTTACGCTAAATTGGTTGCAACGAACGTATCGTATGGGCAAGATCAAAGGTGCGCAAGGCTCGTCTTTCGCAAGCGATCAGTTCGTTGATTTATCAGGTGCGTGCCTGCCGCATGAGTCCGCCGTGTCCTCCATGATTATGGTGACCGCATCGTCACGTCATGCACACCTCTTGCGCATTCTCGGCACTCCATTTACCCTACTATCGTTCACGATCGAAACTGATCTGGAGGAGGGGAAATGCGCCACTCTCGCTGGTTGCTGCAACTCACTGCCGGTGTGCTGGCCTTCTCGCTGATTGCCATGGCCATCGCGCAAACCGGGAAAGTCGCTCCTGGCAATGGGCCGTTTGAGCGAACATGGGAACGGACTGACCGTCCGGTGGCAGCTTTGCAAGCGTCACGCACATGGATGTGGGGTCCGGAGGCGAACACACCACTCCTGTACGAGCCCTATGCGGAATCGCCCGGTGGACAACGCGTCGTCCAGTACTTTGACAAGTCCCGCATGGAGATTACCAATCCCAATGCCTTCGACGATGGAGTCTGGTACGTCACGAACGGCTTGCTCGTCAACGAACTCGTGACCGGCCGCATCCAGACCGGAAACAATCAGTTCACCGACGCTCAACCAGCGCAGGTCAATATCGCCGGTGATCCTGGCGAACGACCGACCTACGCCGATATCAATACGTGGTCGCTTCGATCAGAACTGAGCCGACCTGTTGGCTCGGTCATTACCCACCGGCTCGACGAGAACGGCAACCAGTCGTTCGATCAATCGCTCGCGCAGTATGGCGTGACCGCCGCCGAGCGTGTGACCGTGCCAGGTATCGATCACACTGTCGCGTCGGTCTTCTGGTCGTTCATGAACTCCCAGGGAACGATCTATGACAACGGCCAGTTCATCACGGCACCGCTCTTCCAGAATCCGTATTACGCAACCGGGTATCCGATCACCGAAGCCTGGTGGTCACGGATCTCGGTTGGCGGCGTTGATCGGGATCTCCTTTGGCAATGCTTCGAACGACGCTGTCTGACCTATAACCCAGCGAATCCGGCTGAATGGCGCGTCGAAGTTGGAAACGTCGGACAGCATTACTACCAGTGGCGCTATGCCAATGGACCCGTAACGCCCGCCCCAACCAGTACCGCAACACCAACGCCGTCGCCCTCACCCACGCCAACCGCGACAGCGACTGTCACGCCGGTACCGCCAACAGCAACACCTGCTCCGCCGACGGCAACCCCGCGACCGGCCTGTCATCCGAGCTACCCGACGGTCTGCATCCCACCGCCGCCGCCTGACCTGGATTGTGGCGACATTCCGCATCGGCGATTCACGGTCTTGCCGCCCGATCCACATCGATTTGATAGCGACAAAGATGGTATCGGTTGCGAGTCAGGTTAGGGAACAAGGCTAGAGAAGGTAAGGAGTGTGGCAATGAACTGCGCCAATACCCGCACCGTGTCGCTGATCATTGCGGCACTCCTCCTACTGTCAGGATGCTCGTCGAATGCAACCGATACGGATGCAGCTGACGCCGAGCCGACCTCAACAACGGCTACCGTCGCGGAGTCGTCGACATCGAGCAATGCAACGGCGACGGCGTCGGGTTTGTCGGCAGTGAGGGCACAGACAATTCCGATGGCGACCGCAACGGCCGTCGCACAGGCGACAGCGACCCGAGCGCAACCAACATCAACCAGTGCACCACCGACGGCGACCAATACGCCAGTTCCGCCAACGGCCACGGCTGTGCCTCCAACAGAGACGCCCGTACCGCCATCGCCAACGCCTGTTCCACCGACCGCGACGCCACGTCCAGTGAATCCCGGTGAAGAAGCGCAGGTCGTTCGTGTCATCGACGGCGACACGGTGGATGTGTTCGTCGGCGGCACGCAGTACCGCATCCGCATCATCGGTGTCGATACGCCGGAAACGAAAGATCCGAACTCGCCGGTCATGTGTTATGGGGCAGAAGCGACCGCGTTCACCCAGGACATGGTCAATCGTGCCAACGGTCGGGTATTTCTGGAGAAAGACGTATCTGAAACCGATCGCTATGACCGACTCCTGCGCTACGTCTGGTTGGCGCATCCCGATGGCAATCGAATGCTGAACTACGAACTGGTCGCCCACGGGTATGCGCAGGTTTCGACCTACCCGCCAGATGTGAAATACACCGACCTGTTCCTGGACGCGCAATCGACGGCACGCAACGAAAATCGAGGGCTCTGGGGAGCATGCGGTGGCTTCGGCATCCCGGTGACGCCTCCGACGCCAACGCCAGCGCCAGTTGCACCTCAACCAACCGCTCCTCCCTCAGGTGGCAACTGCGATCCGTCCTATCCAGGCGTTTGCATTCCGCCGTACAGTCAGGTCGGTGATCTCGACTGCGGAGATATTCCATTCCGGAGGTTTACCGTCGTCCCACCTGATCCACATCGGTTTGATGGAGACGGCGACGGCGTTGGATGTGAAAGTTAATAGATGATTTATCGAACTAATGACAGCGTCATTAGTTCGATCATGCTATGACGTAACCGCAAAATCACACCCGACAGCATCAAGGCCGACTCCGAGCCTTGCTCGAGGTGGTTGTCGTACATGCGGCAATTGCGATGATACCGGTGACGATCGCTCAGATTCGAAAATCGTCTGGCGAGGCGAATTGGATCATCCAGTTGGAGTTCGGCATGGAATTGGTGGATTTGCTCATTATCTCGCGGCCTCAATCGACGAACCGCTGCCGTCCCATTTCCAGACGGCTGACGCATCATTGCGACGACAGAGTGCTGGAAGGTTATGGTAGGCAGTGTGATGTGTGATGGCAGGCAATCACATTGTGGAGCACGTTTGGCGCAAACTGGATGTGCCGACATTGGAGGGGTGGGACATCGGATACCAGATTCACGGCCCTTTCAACGCGCCGAAGTTCAACTACTACTTCCTCCATCTGATCAGTATCCAGCGCCCCTCGGATGTCTTGGACGAGTGGAGCAGACCACGTACCAATGTTGTCGAGCGTAATAGGTGGAGTAGAACGGATATATGCCTTCCATATCGTAATATTACAATCGCTTCTTCCCGGTCCGATTCCTTCGGTGTTGTATCGTCGGATCGTCCGTCCCAGTTTGATCGATGGCCTCACGTCCATCGGATTGAACTGATCCTGACGATTGGACATTCCCTGTGGTACCGTCCACGTTCAAGGACATCTTACTCGCTTCGCCGTACGGTACCGCACTGAATGTTGTGGAATCGTCGGTAATAACGTTGACGATACTCGACCCGATACTTTCGCCGGTAGTTGCAGTACTATCGTTCGTTCCATCGACGATAGCCCGACCTCCACCAGTTGAGGCTACATCCGAAGCGAGACCGTTCGGCACCGACACTTCATCAGCCGTGTCGGGCTGTGAAGGAAGTGGTTGTGGTAATTCGATCACGTCTGGAGGCGGCATCTCGATCTCGCCTTCTTCAAGTTGCCTCCCAATGGCGTTGACGCGATCGGTCGTGTTGGCCTTCCGAAGTAACTCGCGCAATTGACGCTGATCGAGTATCGATCCCATGAGCGTCATGATGCCTGCCACACCATGCTCGTCTTCAACCGACTTGACGATTTGAAAGCCTTCGCCATAGTTGTCGTAGAACCGGAAGTTGATGTCGTCGAGGTTGCGCTTGAAACCGTAGGCGTCGAGAACTCGTAATTCGGTCCATTGGGCGAATCCCTCGCTCAGCAGTTGACCGTTCCACGGCACGATCGCGGGATCAACGACTGCGGGATGCATATTGCGGGTTCCATTCGCCGACATACTGTATTGCCAGTCGTGAGCGTATTCGTGTGCAATGACGCCAACCAGTGCATCTTCAGTCAACGGCTGGACAGCCACTTCGTTGCGCTGCACGGAATAGAATCCAAGAACTCCTGCGCCAAGTCGCTCCAGTTCCGTTTTTGTCATGAACCTGATCGATGCGCGATCGAGCGGCGCGACCTCGAGGCCGAGTAACGGCGTCAGCCCGTACCCAAATACCCGTTCCCGAATCGTGATGAGATCGATTGGGTCGGTGACGGCATGATAGCGGACCCGGTCGAGTTGGTCCGGCGTCATCCCCGCGATCCGGCTCGACGAGTTCCCGAGTATGGCTCCCAGGTAGAGCAATGTCGCCCGCTTGTCCAGCATTGCCGTGCACGTTCCGTCGTCGCCCCAGTGCGTGCAATCGGCATCCTCGATGCAGGCCGGACATCCATTCTGACATGGGCAATTGACGAGTATGCGATAGGCATCGCGCAGTAGACGCGTAAAATCGACAAAGACAGTGTCAGCGAAGCCCAGCCCTCCATCAATCGAGTCGCAGATGATGACGCATGGCCGGTCAACGAGACCATCGATTCGAGGGACGTCGAGCACCTGGAAGTCAGTTCTAGACACCGATTTCGGAAGTGCGAGTCGGAGGGCGACTCGGAGACCGTGAGCAAGCGTATGAGCCACATCCTCCGACATCGGGGCGTCATCAAGATCGCCGATCAAAATGATCGCATCCGCAGTAAACGAGACACTGACCTGTTGCGGATCTGGCTGGACCGCGACTCCGTCTCGACCGGACTCACGCACTGCCAGAATTGTCTGTGCGAGTTGCACGTGTTTGCGCGCGATACGGTACGGCGCACCGTTATCGACCCGGCTGGTCAACGGCAATTCGGGAGTCTGACCGTGAGCAAGGACCGCTGCACTTGCATGTCGTGGGGAGACTGACATGTTGAACAACGCGGCACCCCGTGGAAGATCAGCGTAGTAGTCGCCAGCATCGTCCCGTGCGAGCACCATTGGTTTCTGAGAGATCGTCATGACACGGCGGGGATAAAGTTCAATCGCCTCACGGTGGCGGTCAATCCAGCGGTACGGCAGCCCATCGGCCGCGCTGCGGACGGGGATAAGTTCTGCTGGTTCGCCGCTGAGCGTATCGAGATGACAATCGTCCCATGCTTGCTCACGCATGTCGTCAACGAGTGTCAGGATACGGTCCTCGCTCGTCGCGCTCGCCGCATCGCCGACGACGATTTCCCAAGTCGCCCTTCCAGCCTGGACCCAACCTTCGGCGATATCGACACCGATTATGCCGAAAGCCAACCGGATCTCCGACTCCCGTAGCGGTATTTCACCGGCCGCACAGCGAAGATGCTTTTCGACGACGTGCCGATGGCGGACGCCGATCGGCAGGATCCTCCGGAGCTGATCGTAGAGCGCCTGCCGGCCGCTTGTTGGCGCGGCCGCCTGGAAACTGCGGATCATCCGCATCGCTGCTGGCGAATGCGATGCGAGGACGAGCGCGATCCCTCCTGCTCGCGCCTGCCCGAGCATTCCGCACAGCCGCTCCACCTCATCAACATGACTTGGTGTACCTAGCACGATCAGTCCGTCATATTCCGCCTGTCGCCCGCTCAACTGCGATTCGTCAGTCGTGATGCGCAGGCGACGTTCTGTTAGCGTCGTTTGAACTGCCTGGTCGATCCCATTCGAGAGTGTGTCAACCTCCAGTTCACCCCATTGGTAGCAATGAACCAATAGCCGATATCCTGGGATCGAGAGCAGCATTTCAGCCAGGTCGATCACAGCATCCGGCGGCTCCTGACGGCGAATCTCACGCTTCTGGTGCCCGTTCTCCTCAAAACTCGACACTCGGTCTAACGGAGGTAACCAGACACCCAACATCTGCTGGGGCCGTGGGCTGGTGTCCAGCGAAAATACGTGAACGCGGTCAGAGGTCGTCGTCAACCCGAAGAGCGCTGAGACGAATGATGCCGTGTTCTCGGAAGGATGTGCGGTCGCGACGTACTGCAACATGCGGCGCTGCATGCCGGTAACCAGGCGCAGCCGTCTGAACACCTGGGCAGCATTCGCGCCTTGGATCCCCGTGTAGCGATCCACATCGAGGGCTACGATCACCTCGAGACCATCAAAGAACTCGGTCCACAACCGAGCGTCCCTCAACACCCGTTCGTGCAACGTCGCCAACGAACAAAAGACGATCTCCGGCGGCGGATCGGGGATTCCGACCGTGTCGTCACGGACGATTCTCGCTTCGTGGATGGCATAGTGCCAGTCCGTGCGATCGGCTAACTCCCGGAACCGCTGATACTCGTGCGTCAACGTTTCATCATCAGGTGTCACCACCAGTACATGTGCGCCGCGCCGCAGGGTTCGGTCGAGCATTGTCAGGAACAGGGTTACGTGGCGACCGCTGCCTGGCCCTGTCGATAGGACGACGTGGTGCAATTGCGTGTCATCATCGGGATCGGTAAGGAGTCGTTCCAACGCATCGCGCTGGTGAGCGTAAAGTCCAAACGGTCCATCAATATTCAGCGATGCCAATGCCGAGTGCAACAGCCCACCCGGATGGAGCGCCTCTTCCCACGGACGATTGATCGGCTCGATGTCGCTATTGGCGCGGCTCGGGTTGAGTGGCAGTGATGCGCGTAGTTGCCCACGATACCGCGGATGCTGCCTGAGATGTTCGATGACCTGGTCGACCGAGCGAGGTGGCGATGAGTGCGTCTCGATCTGGTGGCGAGAAGCGGGCATCTGTGGGATCGGTTGTGGCTC
>JBGSWU010000330.1:0-1772 GCA_041751795.1 Thermomicrobiales bacterium | reverse complement strand
GACCTGGTGGTATTCCTCCTCCGGCGTCAAAACGGCCAGGGCTGCACGTTCGGCTTTCGCGGCTTCCTGTGCCAGCATCTGCTCGACTTCCAGGACATATGCTTCATCCGGAGTCAGAACAATCTGGTCACGATGGCCACTTTGTGATTCGTCGGTCGCAAAGGCAAGTCCAGGGGCGATCGCTCCGCTGATCACGATTCCAGCGACCAGTGCCATACCGAACAACCGATTGAACCGATAATGTCGATGAGATCTCATGAATAAACGTGGCTGCATCTTGTGGCTCCCTTGAAGGCGGGAACGCCGCCGGCTGTGTGGTCGTGAACACTCACGACGATTCGGATAGGTCGACAATACGCAGTCGAACTTATCCAGCACTTAGCCGTCCATTAGCAGGCGGTCATATGGCCTGGGAGCATCTTGAATAAACGCGATGCATCGCGTTGAAATCAGAGGCGTTCGTCGAGGAGCGATCGTGTTTGACCCGGCGACGTATTTCAAGATGAGACTGTTGACTCACCTGAGTCTTCCGTCGGTGGCTTGTGGTGAAGATGGGTTTGGACGACCCTTCGGCCAATCAACGCGCCGGTCAGGGCGAGTCCAAGCAGCTCCGGAATGATCGAATCGTCAGACGTTGACTCATCCGGCGATTCCGATGGAAATGCGTCGGCGGTTCCACCTGCCCCAGTGGACGGCAGGAAGGGGAATGACGCTGATGGTGGAGTCGTCGGATCGCCGGTTCCGGTATCCGATGAATCGATGGATGAACCCTGCGTGGGTGGTGCAGACACCTGGGCGAGCGCACCTGGAACTCCGAGCGTACGCAGATTCGGCTTTACATAGGTGGCGGCGACGACGCCAGTACTCGCTGCAATCGTGCCTTTGACGAACTGTCGGCGGGTGGAATGTCTGGACAGTCTATCTTCACTCATCCCGGTCCATACCTTACCGGTCGGTCACAGCGTCAAATGCTCCAGCCGCACCACGATCGGTCCTGTTGCCGTCCTGCCATTGGCACGAAAGCACACCTGAATCAAGGGTCGATGCATGTGGTCGAGATGTGGTAACGGCCTCCGTTAGGTTCGTGTATTGTTTGCGCTCCGCGAATCATTTCCATAGTCCGTCGAGCATCGCTCGGCTGTCACTACGTGAGCGAGATGCGATGGGTTCAGACAACGACTTGGAGGCTAGCCGACGTGGATGCTCGGTCGCTTGAGAGGGTCACGCTCGGCTTTGCGGAGAATCTCGTGGGTCAGTGGAGCGATATCTCCTTCGCCGAAGAGGACGAAGCGGGCAAGGTATTTGAGCGGGTTTCCCTCGGTCCAGCCAAAGTAGGCATGCGGTCGCGTTTCGGTGCGGTCTCGCAGGTAAAGGAGGAATGCGGCAATCGCGTTCGGGACCGAAGAGCTATCGGCTCGTAACACCCAGTATCCGCCGATCTCTTCACCCATCACCTTGAGAACCGGTGAGAAGTCCGACGCATCGCGAACGGTGACTTCGAAGAACATCACAGGATCATTGGCTGGAATATGATTATCCGCACGCTGCTCGCGCAACTTCAGCAGGTACTCACGTGCGTTTCGCTCGTCAGGGTGGTTCGCGATGATACGAATGTTTCGACCTGTTGATGACTGGATAAACCGTTCTGCAGTTTCGTCGAGGACGACTTTCGACACCCGCAGTTCTGTCGAACGGAAGGTGCGTGAAACAAGCGACGTCACAACGATCACAGCAATAAAGATCCCCGCGATACCTAATCCTTCGGGCCGTTC
>JBGSWU010000329.1:0-8599 GCA_041751795.1 Thermomicrobiales bacterium | reverse complement strand
GGCACTCCTGGCCGCGAGCCGTCGAGTGTCGATCGCAGGAGGTTGCCGGCGACCGCGATTCCGTGCTCGTTGAAGCCGTCGCGTCCGATCATTCCCGCTTCGACAACCATCACGAAATCAGGTCCGTCATCCTGGCGGACCTGCAGGATAATGACCGATTCCTGGCAGGCGGCTTTCCAGTCCCAATTCTTGGCCAGAATCGTCGTTTTGTCGCGGCTGGCGTTTGGGCTTACAGCGATGGTCGTGCACTCGTGGGCGCCAGTGTCAGGCTGGTTACGTCCGAAAAGAATCTCGGTTCGGCAATTGATCGCGACGATTTCTTCTGGCTTGAATCCCGCGCCATCAGCAATACCATGCATTTCCTCAAGGATCGCTGGGTCAGCCGCTTCGATCTGCCGTGCGAATCCCGCCGCGCGTTCCAGCACTTCGGACCACTGAAGCTTCGGACCTGTCTCGAATGCCCCTCGATAGATTTCGATGCTTTTGGCGACCCGGTCTTTGGCCTGCTCGCCGTGTTGTCGTCCTCGTTCCCGCGCTCCACCAGCAATCGGGATGACTGGATACGGCTGATTGGGCATGACCGCCTCCCCTCTGGTCTGGATCCACCGATTTGTGCGCTACGACGTACGCATACGTGGGTCGAGGACGTCGCGCAATGCGTCTCCGACCAGATTGATCGCGATGACCGACGTCATGATCGCGATGCCGGGAAAGGTTGTGATCCACCAGGCGTCGCGAAGGAACCGGCGACCCTCATTGACCATCAATCCCCACTCAGCCGTGGGTGGCTGGGCGCCCATTCCGAGGAAACTGAGCGCTGCTCCGGTCAGAATCGCTCCAGCAATATCGACCGTTGCCAGAACCATGATTGGTGCCAATACGTTCGGCAGAATGTAGCGCGTCATCGTCCGAACATGCCCGACGCCGATCACGCGAGCCGACTCAACGTAAGTCATCTCTCGAATCGTCAATGTCGAGCCGCGTACGACTCGAGCAAACCCAGGCACAAGCGCGATCCCAACCGCGATCATGACGTTGTTGATCCCGGTCCCAAGGACGGCGACGGCAGCCAATGCCAGCAGGAAGCCCGGAAAGGCGAGCAGGATGTCGATGAACTGCATGATAATGATCTCGACATACCCTCGAAAGTATCCAGCTAGCAGGCCGAGGACAGTACCGATCACTCCACCAATCGCAACAGCGATCAGGCCGAGCATCAGCGAAATGCGTCCACCCCAGAGAATTCGACTCCAGACATCGCGCCCCAGTTGATCGGTTCCGAGCCAATGGTCGAGGCTGGGTCCCGCACGTGACTCACGCGGGAACGTTTCAATAGGATTGTATGGCGCGATCAACGGAGACAGCAGCGTGAGCACGAGGATCACGAGCAACACTGAACCGCCGGCAATCGCGCTTGGATGTCGTCGCAGACGGCGCAGGAAGTCGAACCGTGGATTCGACCGCTGCGCCATCTGCGTCAGACTCTGTCCTGCTGTCGTCGGCGTATACGTTGGCCGAGCGTCGCTCATGATGATCCCGTACTACTTGCTGTGTGCTATTCGCTCAGCCAGACATCAAGCCATTCGTGGTAGCTCCCGTATGGGTCGAAATCGAGGAATCCGAACTGATGGAACTTGACTTCGAGGTGGCCGACTTCGAACCCACGTCGATAGTAGATCGGAACAACGTAGGCATTTTCTATGACTTCGCGCTGAATCTGCTTGTAGATCTCTTCACGTTCGGCTGAGCGTGGATCGCCGGCAAACGCGATACCCTGATTCAGCAATTCATCCAGTTCTGGGTCGCGAACACGGACACCGTTCTGGCGGACATCGATCAGCGATGAGTGGAGCCAACTTCGGGTGACATCCGGGTCTTCCTGGACCCAGCCGCCGGTGCCGCCCGAGATGTTGTGATCACCCCGGAGGACCGCCTCGGTCAGGCCAGCTCCGGCCAGAATCTGCAGGTCGACAGCGATACCGATCTTTGCGAGATCTGCCTGGACGAATTGACCGACAGGCGATGCCGCCTGGCTGACGATCCAGACGCAGCGCAACTCCTGCCCGTCCTTCGAGCGCACATCGCCATCCATGACCCAACCGGCATCATCGAGAATCTGGTTGGCGCGGTCCGGGTCATAGCCCATCAGGTCGCCGAGGCTCGCGTCGTAACTCCACATGTCGGCAGTGAACAGGTTGGTTGCGGGTTCGAGCAACCCGTAGAAGATCGACTCGACCAGTCCCTCGCGATCGATCGCCCAACTGATCGCCTGGCGGACGGCGATGTCGTTGGTTGGCGCACGCTCGGTATTCATGTCGAGGACAGTGGCCTGCCCCATCTGGTTTCGAGCGACGACAAGGTAGTCGTCGTCTTCCTCGAAACGGGCGACATCTTCTTCATTCAGTCGCGCGGCATAATGTAGCTCACCGCTCTCAAGCGCGATCGCTTTCGTCGAAACATCGGTGAACATACGATGGACGATCTGGTCCAGATGGGCTGGTCCGGTGTTTTCGAATATTCCGGCTGGTCCCCAGGTGTAGTCCTCGTTCCGTTCCAATACGACCCGATCGTTCTCTTCCCAGCTGACGAACTTCATGTAGCCACAGCCGACCGGGTTGCGGAAGTACTCGGCACCACTCTGCTCAATTGCCGTGGGTGACTGTGGCGAGATGTACTTGCGCCGCATCCGGAAGAGGAAGATGGCGTTTGGCGAGTTGAGATTGATCTGGAACGTGAACGGGTCAACGACGATGCATTCTTTGAAACTCGCACCGGCTCCGAGATAGCTGTACGAGAGGCCGCTTGGATTCGTTTCCCGGCTGGTCATCCGGTCGAAGTTGAACTTTGCCGCTTCAGCATTCAGCGGCGTGCCATCATGGAAGGTGACATCCTCACGCAGTTTGAACGTGTAGGAAAGCGCATCGTCAGTGACTTCCCACGACTCCGCGAGTCCTGAGACGAACGATCCATCGGCGGCGAGCCAGATGTACGCGTCATTGATGGCTGTCCCGATTTCGAGATCAAACGTGCCTGTCGTTGTCGTCATATCGAGGCTGCCGTAGTCGATCGTCCCGAGCGTGCCGTACATCATCGTGCCGCCCTGCTGCGGCTCACTGTCGTCGGTTGTGACCGGGAGAGGTGTCGCAGTCAGTGTTAGTGGGGCCGAGGTGCTCGATCCACTTGTTGGCGACGGTTCGCCGGAACCTGTTCCGGTGGCTGCTGTCGCGGTCGGGCTATCGGTCCCACCGCTCGTCGGCTCATTCGCAGAGGCTGTTGGCGCGTCCGGAGTCTCCTCCGCATCGTCATCATCGCCCCCGCAGGATGCAAGCAAGCCGACCGCCGCCGCCTGTCCGGCGAACATGAGCAATCGTCGTCGAGACAAACGTCCAGATAAGACCATTTCACCAACGCGGTCGTTGAGTCTCAACTGATCCCCCTCTCAGTTCCTACCGGATCGTTGCAATCCATAGATTGTGTCCATATTGTATGCAATCGATGAATACGTCAATATGCGATCGAAGAATGTGGACGGTCATCGACCTGACTAGGTGTATCGAATGCGTGGATCGATGATCGCGTAGGACATATCGACGATGAAATTGACCACGATGTAGATCATGGCAATGAAGAGCAGGATACCTTGCACCAGCTTGAAATCGTGACTGAGGATTCCATTGACAAGGATCGTGCCCAGACCCTTACGCGCGAAGATCGTTTCTGTGACGACGGCACCTCCCATCAGTCGTCCGAACTGAAGTCCGGCGACGGTGATTGGCGGGATGATCGCGTTGCGCAATGCATGGCGAACGAGGACACTCCTGCCCTTCAGCCCCTTGGCTCGGGCAGTGACGATGTATTCCTGCCTGAGTACCTCAAGCATGGACGATCGAACGAGTCGCGCGATGGTGCCAGCCGAGGTGATCCCGATCGCGATTGTCGGCAGAATCAGCTGCGAAATCGATCCTTGCCCTGTCGCAGGCAGGACATCGAGCCGGATCGAGAAAAACAATACGAGCAGGAGTGCAAGCCAGAAGAACGGCATCGATAGGCCGAACAACGAGACGACCATCGTCGCGCTGTCGATCCAGGTTCCACGCTTCGCTGCTGCGACAATGCCCAGTATGAATCCCAGGACGAGCGCGAACGCAAGGCCGCAGATCGTCAACTCCATCGTGTAGCGAACATTGTCGAGGATGATATCTCGCACTCCGCGCTTGAGAAAAATCGAGTCGCCGAGATCACCCTGGACAGCGTCACGGACATAGTATGCGTACTGGACTGGCAATGGTTCGTCCAGGCCGAGCTGGTGGCGTAATTCTGTCACCTGTTCTTCTGAGGGCGGATCACCCTGGGACAGTGCAAACATGTAATCGACAGGATCTCCGGGCAGGAGGTGCATCATGATAAACGTGAGAATCGATACCCCAATCAGCACAATCACACCGGATAGTGCTCGCTGTTGCAGGTAGCGTCCCATGTCCTCACCCCCAATTCATTCTCCGGATCGATCACCGTCTTCATGCAGGTTTCAGGTCGCGTTTGTTTTCGCCTGAAACACAGCGTCGATGACGAGCGTGGTGCCATGGGTGATATGGCTCGTCGAACGGTGCAACCCGCCGATGGTGTCCGCTGACGTCTTCCAGCGATCATCAATGCCGTTGGCGGGAACTTCTGAGGCGGTCGATACGATCTTGTGCTCACGTTGAACGTCGCGACATGCGGACGTCCCTGATACGGTATACGGAATGTATGCAATGTGTTTGACGTTGTCAAGATATCAGCAACTATCGCATCGGACGCCTTGTGAACGCATGCAACTGGCGCCTGGAACCAGCAGGCAAGAAGTGAGTTTTGCATCCCGGCTGTGTACAATCTTTGGCATGCTCTGCGCCCAGTGGGCGTCGCAACAAGGGATCGTTTTTGCACCCGGCAAGGGCATTTTGGCATGGAATCGCACAATACGGTGTCACGCAATCGAATCTTTGCCAGATGCCACTCCACCAGAGATTGCGTCATCGGCTGCAGGGTCAGTTGATATGTCCGGCGTACCTGTCTGCGAAGATCGCGATCGTTCCTTATAGATGAAAGTGGCGTCAACAATGCATGTCGTTGAGCCTGAGCAGGCTGATGAGAGCATCTGGGATGCGTACCGCGCGAGGCATGCACATCTCCAGCGCGCTGCTGACATCGTCCGTGAGGCGTTACGTGACGCGATTCTCGAAGGAGATATTGCGACAGGAGCCAGACTGCGTGAAGAGGAACTGGCACGCCTGTTTCGAGTGAGCCGAACGCCAGTCCGCGAAGCGTTACAGCAGTTGAGCTCCGAAGGGCTGGTTCAGACGAGCCCGCACCAGGGAGCTATCGTTGCCAGCCTGTCGGTCGAGGACATTCTGGCGATCTATGTTGTCCGCGAGGCGCTGGAAGGTGTTTCCGCACGACTGGCCGCGCGCCGGGCAACTTCAGAGGAATGCGAGCGATTGCTTGCTGTTGTCGAGGAGATGGAGTCGCGAACTTCCGAAAATGATCCACATCTGATGGCGGAGTTGAATCACCGCTTTCACGCTGAACTTCGCCAGTCCGCGCGCAATCGTCTCCTGGATCGGTTCCTTTCCCAGATCGAACATGCGGTGCGTCGCTTTGGCCAGACGACGTACGCCTATGCTGGAAGGACGCCGACGTCGATTGCTGAACATCGCGCGATCGTAGAAGCCGTTATCGCTCGCGATCCTGAGCGAGCCGAGGCGCTTGCGATTGAGCACATGCGAGAGGCGCGCCAACTCAGACTGCGGATGCTCGCAGAAGAACATTGATCGCTCGTCTGGAGCGTCGTGGTATCTGCGGATGTTATTGATGGATCAATCGAGACAACAGCGTAAGGACACTTACCTCGCCGATGCCGTGGCAGGTCCCGGTGGAGCCGGAGGAGTGGCGAAGAAGAAGAAGATGGACCCGAGAGCGGCCAGGGCTGCCAGGACCGTGAAGCCGTACTGGTAGTTCCCGAAGCGGTCGGCCATGAGTCCGGCGACCAGCGGCCCGAGGACCATTCCGAACATGATGACGAGCGACGAATAGCCCATGATCGTGCCGAAGTGCCTTCGTCCGAAGTAATCAGCACGCATGGCCTGCATCAGTGGGCCACGCATCCCCCAGGCTGTGCCATGCGACAGCGTGAAGACGATCACCCAGAAGAACGACCCGCCCCAAGCCAGTGCCAACAGGCCGGCCGAATGTCCGAACATCGCCAATGCCGCGATAATGCGTTTGTCGAATCGATCTCCAAGGAACCCGCCGCCGACCTGGCCGAGCGCCGTGATCAGCGTCATCACCGAGACGACCGTCGCAGCCATGGCAAGCGAGAACCCCCGCTCATCCTCCAGGTGCAGAATCAAGTGGACCATTACCGCCGACACGACGAGCAACGCCATCCCATGACCGAATGAGATGAACCAGAACGCGCGTGTCCTCAGTGCCTGACGAGGCGTGAAATCCACCCGCTCGTTGGTCGGCACGGCTTCGACGCCCTCCGACTGTTCGGGTTGGACGTCGGCTGGAGACGCACCGTCGGGCAACAGGCCGTACGCCTCCGGATCAGAGCGGACGATCTGCGTCAGCGGCAGGCCGATGCCGAGCACGATCAGACCGGAGATAAATGCTGTCTCGCGCCAGCCGAGTGACGTGAGCGACCATGCGACGAGCGGCACGAGCATCCCGCCAACGCTCATCCCCGTTTGCGAGATACTCATCGCTGTGGCCCGGCGTCGCTCGAACCACTGGACGAGCGTTGTCATGATCGACATGAACCCGGCCAGACTGGAGCCAATCGCCATCAGCACGAAGACGATATAGAAGGTAATGAGTGAGTCAATCTGGCTGAAGGCGAGAAAGGAGCCGCCGAACAGCAGCATCCCGACGCGCATCACCGGGCGTGGTCCCCAGCGGTCGATCATCCAGCCCTGGACCGGGCCGAGCAACCCGTTCTGGACAGGCTGCAAGGAATAGCCAAAGGCCAGCGCCGTCGTGCTCCAGCCGAAATCGTCGCGCAGGACGCTGACGTATGCGCCGTACGCCTGTTGCATCAATCCAGCCTGGAGCATCTGGATACCCGCCGACGCGGCAACGATCCACCAGCCGTAGTAGACCCCACGCGCGCGGGTTCTCATTCGCCCCGCGTTGATGACCGATCGTGCATTCACGAGGCTCGTCTCACTCCCTGCTCCCGCCGTGATCGTAGCACGCGGATACCAATGGCGACGCTACCGGATTGTCGTCAACATCATGCACGGTGAGCCAGCCCTACGCCTGCCAGTGCGTTCGGCGTGAGTGTGGTGTCGAGATCGATCTGCTGGAGTGTTTGGAAATCAACCGTTCGTCAATGAGACCCAGGTGCAACGCCTCGTACCACGGTCTCGACCCGGTAGACGCTGGTCTTCGCGGTGAGATAGAGCGTCGTGAAATCCGGACCTCCGAAGCAGAGGTTGGCTGGCCCTTCCGGGAGTTGCAACACCCCGAGTCGCGTGCCATCGGGAGCGATGACCCAGACACCACCGGCGCCGGTCGTCCAGAGGCGACCAGCTTCATCAACCTTCATGCCGTCTGGACCACCGGGACGTGGATCCTTGCGCATGTCGACGAACAGTTCACCGCCGGTGAGCGTTCCGTCCTGCTGAACGGAATAGCGGCGAATGATGCCGTCGCGGGAGTCGTTGATGTAGAGGAGCGACTCGTCCGGGGAGAAGGTCAGGCCGTTGGGCTGGTTGAACTCATTCGTCACGCCGGTGATATTTCCGTCTGACGTCGCTCGGTACACCCCTTGTGCCGGGATCTCCTGCGGAGCCCCATAGTCCCCCATCGTCCGCATCGTCAGGCCGTAGTTCGGATCGGTGAACCAGATCGCCCCGCTGCGATCGACGACGATGTCATTCGGCGAATTGAAGCGCTTGCCCTCGAAGCGGTCGATCGTGTTGTCGACCTCCCCATCGTACGGCGCACGTGTGACGCGGCGGTTGAAGTGCTCGCAGGCGAGCAGGTTGCCATCGTGGTCGAGGGTGAGACCATTCGCGAATCCGCTGTCAGCGCGATAGACCTCGGCCTCGCTCCAGCCCGGACGCCAGCGGTGGATCAGGCTTTGCGGGATGTCTGTGAAGAGCAGGCAGTCGTCCGACGGTATCCAGACCGGTCCCTCGGTGAAGTCGAAGCCGGTGCAGATGCTCTCCGCCTCATCCGATCGAATCAGTTCCGATAGTCCGTTGTCATCGACGATCTGTAACATGTGCACCTCCGGAATTGACATGAACAGCAGCGCCTGGATTGTCGCACGCATCCATTCGCTACTGTATTAACTGCCACCAAACGCTCTTCTGGAGGATGAATTGGTGTGATGGGTTGAAACGATTACCGCTCGCGTTGTTGACGCGTGGAATTGAAGCCTGCTGGTTACATCACACAGCCGCAACCGGATTAAGCCCATGCACGTAGCGGCGAACGATGATCAGTCCAACCATCAATGGGATAATGCTGACCAGCGCGACGATCAGTGGCAGCGTTGGATCGGCCTCGTAGAGCGCGCCCGCGATGAATGGCGCGATTCCGAATCCGAATC
>JBGSWU010000328.1:0-32606 GCA_041751795.1 Thermomicrobiales bacterium | reverse complement strand
GCGACTCGCTTGTAACCCAACAACGTCAGAAGCCACGTTCCGTGCGCCGCACGGATGCCTCCTTGTCAGTAGGGGACGATGCGCTTATCGCGAGTAACACCGGCTTCTTCCAGGCGACTGCGCATGGCGTCAACCGACTTGAGTTTCGTGTTGTTATCCCAATCGACGAACTCTCGCCATTCGACATGCACCGCACCAGGGATATGCCCCTCACGGGCATTGGCGACATTTGGTTGCGTTCCCGACCACTCCGAATGTGCTCTGACGTCCAGCGGGATGAAATCGGCTTCGCCAACCCACGGCAGCATGACATCGCAACCCGCGATTCGATCGTCGTGCTGCTCTGCGCTCCAGTTGCCTGGTGGCGGGGTTCGCCATTCGATCTCGACTGGAAGACCCTCTGCCTGCCATGCCGTCCAGCCGCCGTTCAGGACAGCGGCCTGCTCGTGTCCGTAATACCAAAGCACCCACCAGATACGCGCAGCCAGCGTCCCACCGGACGAGTCGTAGCAGATGACTCGGGCGTCGCCCGAAACGCCAAGGCCACGAAGGATTTCTTCAGCCTGCTCGGCAGTTGCGACGCCGACGCTCGTTTCCGTATTCCTGAAATATGGATGGATTGGAAGGATCACGGCATTCGGGATGTGTCCACGCGATCTGGCCGCTTCTGGAGGATCACAGTCGATGATGCGAATGTTTGGATCACTCACGTGTTCAGCGAGCCAGGCTGGCTCGACGATCAATTCTGGACGCGGATACGCTTCCGCCGATTGTCCATGCATTTGTGCATTCCCTTCCGGACGGACAGACGACCCGATCGTGGTCGCCGTGCCATCATCCGCAGAATCAGGAAAAAGTCAATCGCAGCCCGAAGAAAGACACGCGTTAAATCAGTGGATACGTGTCGCGACGGTGATGACATGGGGGATCGCGATCATGAACTGCCGCTGATCGGCGGCGCGCTCGACGGCCTTGAGCCAACGCTGGATCGTGCTGGGGTCTGCCTGGCGACCCATGACCGCATGGTCAGCCCAGACCGGCGCGATTCCACGAGCCGTGCGGGCATGCGGATCTTCAAAGATAAGCAGGTGGCCGTGGACCCGCTCGACATAGAGCCCGGCGTCGACGCACGCTCGGGGCGTTTCCCGCGCGGCTTTCGGCGAAGCGTAGACCGTCGCAGCGGATGCGAGAACGCGCGACGTGATCGTCGGATCTGGCCCTGCTGCGAACGCCGAGTAGGGATCGTAGTCAACAAGGACGAGACGCCCACCGACGGACAGCACGCGAGCCATCTCGCCGATCACGCGTGAGAGCGGAGCCACGTGCATCAGTAACTTTTCAGCAACGATTGAGTCGAACGTCTCGTCCTCAAATGGAAGAGTGTGACAATCAGCCGTGACAAACCGTGCGCGCTCGATGCCGAGCATCGTGGCACGTTGGTTGGCGACGGCGATGAAGTGCGGATTGATGTCGAGACCGACAATAACACCATCCGGGCCAGTGCGCTCATGGATCGCTTCGAGCAACATGGCCGGGCCGCATCCGACTTCCAACGTAGACGCACCTGGATACAGATGGAGATCCTCGAGGAACGTGTCACGCAACGCCTTAAAGCGTGGGTCGTCGAGGGTTTCGAGTAGTCCGGCAGCCAGCGGGTTGACCTGCGCGGCGGCGGCGTGTGCCAGCTGCCCGTACAAATCGTTCTGCCACCCTGCATCGTGCACGAATCCCACCCCAGCGCTTCATGATCGTGTCGTCGTTCTGACAACGCTAACAGAGCCCATCTGATTCGCCAACCCACCGTTCGATTAAGTCGATTCGGTTCAAAGTGAAACGGTCTGCGAGCTCTAATGGCATGACTGGTGCGCTGGAGGCGAAGTCAGAGGGCGGGCAAGTAGCCCGTACCAGACCAATGCATGCACGACACCGTATCCAAAGAACAGAGAGTAATGACCAACAGGAGTACGCAGTCTCACGCCGGACAACGGCCATCCCAGGCGAATACCGTGGAGCGGATCGCGTCCATCGCGGACGGATCGCCCCTACTGACCCGTCTGTCTGTGTGGCAGGTCATTGCCATCGGTGTCGTCGTCATTGTCGCTGGCCTGGGATTCGCTACGTTGCTCCGTCTGGTCGTTCGGCCACTAGCGCTTCTGTTCGCGGCGATCATCATTGCCGAATCACTTTCCCCGCTAGTCGCCCGAATGTCCCGGCGGTTACCGCGCGCCGTTGCAGTTGCGATTCCGTATCTGGTCCTGCTCACGACAATCGGCGTCGGTGGCTGGCTCGTGTTCCCAACACTCGTCGACGAGGCGCAGAATCTCGTCGATCAAGGTCCTGAGCTCGTCGATCAATTTCGCACATGGCTGGACAATGTCGATCCAAGCGGTGATGGCCGAGCCACTGAATTCCTGACAAGCGGATTGCAACGCGGTTCAGGTGCGCTGACGAACATCCCGTTCACGGTCATTTCATCCGTTACAGAAGTCATTCTCGTCCTCGCAATGTCGTTGTACTGGCTCATCGCGAAGCCGAGCATGCGGTCATTCCTCATCTCGGTCTTTCCGACTTCACGGCAGCCGGATGTCGAGGACGTACTGGGACGCCTTGGAGCGACAATCGGCGGTTACGTTCGAGCGCAGTTGCTGGCAGGTGTCGTCATCGGCATCCTTACCTACATCGGTCTGCTGTTAATCGGGGTTGAGTACGCGCTCGTTCTCGCCGTCATCGCCGGATTCGGTGAAGTCATTCCGATTATCGGACCGCTCCTGTCTGCAATTCCTGCGATCGCCGTCGCGCTCCTGCATTCTCCGACACAGGCGCTGCTGGTGGCGGGATTCTTTCTCGTTCTTCAGCAGATCGAGAGCAACCTCCTCCAACCAAATCTCGTCCGAACCCAGGCCGATATCCCGCCGCTCCTTGTGCTATTCAGCCTGTTCGTTGGTGGAACGATCGGCGGGATTCTCGGCGCGCTCGTGGCAGTGCCACTTTCAGGAGCAATCAAGGTTCTCGTGGTTCACGTTCTCGCGCCAGCAGTGAGACATTGGGGAAACAAAGGAGAGTCCATGACTCAGCCATCATCCGGGGAGCCAGTATGAGCAAGCACATGAGCCGTGGGAAGTCGTGGTCGTTCTCAGATTCGTTCCAAAGCGTTGATAAGCGCGCGGAGCAGATGTTCGGCGTTATCGTCCAGTCGATCCGCGACTCATTCGTCGACAGTGTCCCGCAGTGGGCCGCATCAGTTTCCTGGTTTGCGCTACTGTCGGCACTGCCACTCATCCTTGTTGGAGGAGCGATCGCATCATTCTTTGTGGAACCTGCCTGGGCAGCCGAGCAACTCTCAAACATGCTTGGCGACTTCGTTCCGCAAGGGGACGGAGCTATGGAGAGCAAGATCCAGGAAGCCGTTGCCGCCCGGAACCGCGTCGGCATCATCGCATTCGCGGGGCTCCTCTGGACCGGAACGCGCGTCTTTGACACCCTCATCCGCGCGATGAATATTGCCTTCGACACCGACGATAGCTATGGCTTTTTCAAGCGCCTTCTTGTTGAAGCAGTCATGCTGCTGACGATTGGCGTCTTCTTCATCATTGCACTGATGTCTGGCTTTCTCACCCAGAAACTGTGGGAAGGCGTTCAATTCCTTCCTGGGCAGGAGGGTCTCGCATTCACGCTCGTCACGTGGTTTGTTCGTGCCGTGATGCTGATCGTGACGTTCTTCCTGATCTACCGATTTGTTCCACGGGGCAACACGCATGGACCATCGGCACTCATCGGAGCGGTAGTTGCTGCAGGAGCGTTCTTGATCGCCAATCCGGTGTTTCAGTACTACGTCCAGCGATTCGGCAACTTCAACGCGATCTACGGGTCGTTGGCGGTGCTCGTCATCATCATGATCTGGATTTACATCACGTCGATGATCACGCTGATCGGCGGAGAGGTAGCCTCACATACCCACGAAATGGTCTTCCAGGGTCTGTCAGCCGAGGAAGTGGGAAGACGGCACCAAGAGCGCTCACCAAAAGAGTAACGCCATCGTTGACATCTCTGACGTCGCGTCGTCCGTATATCACATCGTTCAGCAGCACGTTATGGGTAGATGCTGGTTGCGACAGCGCCGTTTTCGGCCACCGGCCAACCGAACGAGAAGTACTCGCGACTCATCATTCGCCGCATTTCTTCTTCACCGACGCGAGAAAAGAAGTTATCTTCGCCGAACTGTGTCTTGTGACAACCAATCGCCTCAAACTTCCGATCCACGGCGTCTGATACGTCAATGATTGCGTGGATCTGATCGTCAGGAAAGCCAATTCCACGTTCAGAGAACGCATCGAGTTCGCTGGTGTCCTCGCCTAACTCCACCAGTTTCTCGCGCATGCGGATGAAAAAGCTATGTGGGAACACAGCATAGGCGATTCGCTCCACCTGCCATGGATCCCCCGGAGACTGGAAATCTGGATCGGAAGCCGCCTCAACCGCGGCATGCGTGTGCCTCCAGATGGCGATGTGGTCGGGGTGGCCGTATCCTCCCGTCTCGTCGAACGTCAGGACGACGTTGGGCTGAACGTCGCGGATGATGCCGACCAATCTGGCAACAACGTCTGCAGCGTCCGCGTTCATGAACGCCTTCGGATGCTGGTTGTCATCCGTTCCATCCATCCCCGAGTCCCGGTAGTCAAGAAAGATCGGTGCTGGAATCCCGAGCGCATCCGCAGCACAACGCAACTCGCCCTCGCGTACCTGCGGTAGCGTTTCCGGCGTTGCCAGCGACGGATCGCTGATCTCTCCCATTTCTCCTCGCGTTGTACAGACGAGCGTCACTCGATCGCCATTCGCGGCGCATTGCGCCATCGTCCCTGCACACAATGATTCATCGTCCGGGTGCGCGTACAACACCAGCACTGAGCGATTCGACAACAGGCGATCCTTTCAACACTCGTTCTAACGGATGTCGATTGACGATACCATCCCACGCCACGCGATCGATCTTTAACCGATGTTCCGACAGGGGATGCCAATGAGACACCGCCTCCCCATGAGTGGAGAGGGCGGTGTCTCGTCGTGAGTCTCTGGACACCGTCTATCAGCCGACTGGCTGTAGTTCCGCTTCCCAGATCGCAGCATTGAAGGCAGCGATCTGATTCTCAACCGCAGCGTCGAGCCGCTTGAGCAGGTCGTTGAGCTCCGTCGAAAGCTTCTCGAACACCTCGACGGACTGCGTTGCAGGTGCAACGTCAGCACTGTCGACGAACTCGGTCAACGCGTTGAGTTTCTCGAATATCCGGCTCGGCGACATCAACGAGCTCTTCGTCGTCGTGTCGATAAGTTCAGTTTCGATCGCGGTCAACTCGTCCCTGGCAGCCTTCCCGGCAGCAGCAAGCGAGTCCGCGTTGTCCGCGTCCTTCGTGCGCTTTTCCCAACCTTCGATCTGCGTTCGCATCGATCGAACACGTCCGACTGCCTTCGTCGTTTCCGACAACCGGTCACGAATCTGCAACAGCATGTCGAACTGCGCCTTCAGATCAGGATCGCTCACATCGACGCGCGGATCCTTAAGGATGTCCACCTGCTGGCTCGATGTCGTGTCGCCTGACTTGACCTCGACCGTATAGGTGCCTGGCAGAACAACCGGTCCAAGCGGCTTTTCCCACGGCTTCAGGTCCATGCCCTCAGCCGTCTCGGCTGGAGCGTGGCGCATATCCCACTCGAAGCGGTTCAGGCCAGCGTTGGCCGGGACGTAGACATCTGCCTTCTCTTCCTCCGCAGCGACACTGCCGCCCTCCGCGCCTTCCGCACCCTCAAGGTCGGTCCCGCTCTGCGGTTCCTTCTCGGCCTTGCTGGAGAATGTGCGGATCTCGTTGCCGTCCGAGTCCCGGACTGTCAGCGTGATCGGCTCCTTTGGCTTGTCGCGCAGGTAGTACTGGATCGCGAGTCCGTCCGGGGGGTTCTCGCCAGCGTCGAGCAACTGCGTTTCGGATGTACCATCCGCCTTCTCGACCACCTCCATCGCAATGTTGCTGGTACCGACACCCTTGTAGTGCACATAGCCCTTCGCCGGATCACTGCCGAAGCCCGGATAGACCTTCATCCGCACCTTCGGCGCGGCAGGGAAGACGACGACATCCCCAGCGGCTTCGAGTGTTCCTGCCGCGATCTGGCGGAACGGCGTCAGATCATCGAGGATCCAGAACGACCGACCGTGTGTCGCGACAACGAGGTTGTCGTCCTTAATGACCAAATCGTGAACTGGAACGACCGGGAAGTTACCCCCAAGACGTTGCCAGTTCTCGCCGTCGTCGAACGAGACATAAATGCCCGTTTCAGTCCCGGCGAATAACAGCCCCGGCTGCTGGGGATCTTCGCGGATGACGCGCGTGAAATCGTCCTCGGCGATGCCGTTTGCGATCAGCGTCCAGTTGGTGCCGAAGTCCTTTGTCTTGAACAGATACGGCTTCTGATCGTGGCTCTTGTAGCGGGTGGCCGCCATGTAAGCGGTCCCGGCATCGTGCTTCGACGGGTCAATGATCGAGATCAGCGCCCATTCCGGCAGGTCTTTCGGGGTGATGTCCTGCCAGTTCCGGCCACCGTCCTCAGAAATCTTGACGAGTCCATCGTCGGTTCCTGCCCAAAGCAGTCCACGCTGGTGAGGAGACTCTTCGAGCGCGAAGATCGTCCCATACGCCTCTGCGCCAGTGTTGTCTTGTGTGATCGGCCCGCCGGACGACTTTAGCGTCTCAGGGTCATTCCGGGTCAGGTCTTCAGAAACGACTTCCCAACTCTTGCCCTCGTCGAGCGACTTGAAGATGCGGTTGCCGGCAACGTAGAGCGCGTCCTGCTCGTGCTGCGACCAGAAGACCGGGAACGTCCACTGGAACCGGTACTTCAGCGACTCAGCGCCACTGCCCATGCCAGCAAGTTCGGGCCAGACGGTGATGTTGCGATGTTGCCCTGTCGTTCGGTTGTAATGGATCAACCGCCCATTGAAGTTCCCTGAACCAATCGCCCCAGCGACCATGATATTGGCGTCACCCGGTTTGAGGGCGATATAGCCGGACTCACCACCGCCTGGCTCGAACCAGTCGCGTTCGTGAATCGCGCCCTCGACTGTCGCACTGGGGACACTGATGGCCGAGTTGTCCTGCTGCGAACCGTAGACACGATACGGCAGGTTGTCGTCGGTCGTGACGTGGTAGAGCTGCGCTGTCGGCTGATTAAAGATCGTCGTCCACGATCGGCCACCATTCCAGGTGACACAGGCACCGCCGTCGTCGCCCTTGATCATTCGCTGGGTGTCGTTCGGGTCGATCCAGAGATCATGCTCGTCGCCGTGTCTCGACGGCACCGACTCGAACGTCTTGCCTCCATCGACCGACTTGTGGACGCCATAGTTCAGCACCCAACAGGTGTCAGCATCCTTTGGATCGGCGTAGATGTGCATGTAGTACCACGCACGCGTTCGCAGATACGGCTCTTCGCTCAGCCGCTGCCAGGTCTCGCCGCCGTCGTCGGAGCGGAAGAGCGCACCGTCGTGCGCCTCCACGAGCGCCCAGACGCGGCCATCCTTCGCGCCCGACGCCGCGAGGCCGATCTTGCCGAGGACGCCCTTCGGCAGTCCCGGGTTGCGGGTGATCTCGGTCCAGGTGTCGCCGCCGTCGGTCGTCTTGTAGATACCGGAGTCGTCACCACCGGAACGGAGGGCGTGCGGGTAGCGCTGGGCATCCCAAATCGCCGCGTAAATGATTCGCGGGTTGCTCGGGTCCATCGCCAGTTCGTGCGAACCTGCGCGCTCGGACTTGTAGAGGACCTTCTCCCAGCTCTTTCCGCCGTCCTTCGAGCGGTAGACACCACGCTCCTCGTTCGGACCCCAGACGTGACCAAGCGCCGCGACGTAGACCAGATCGGGATTGGTCGGGTGGATAACGATGTCGCCGATATGGCGCGTCTCAGTCAATCCCATGTGCTGCCAGGTCTTGCCGGCGTCGGTGGACTTGTAGACGCCGTCACCATGCGAGACGTTGCCACGGATGGCTGTCTCGCCCATCCCGGCGTAGATGACGTTAGGATCTGATTCCGAAACGGCGATAGCACCGACTGCCGCAGTCTTGAAAAAGCCGTCTGAGACGTTGCGCCAGATGATGCCGCCATCGGTCGTCTTCCAGACACCACCAGCACACGCGCCCATGTAGAACGTGCTGCGATCGGAGACATCGCCCGCAACCGCGACAACGCGACCACCTCGGTGAGGACCGATTGAGCGCCATTTGAGCGAGTCGATCAGACTTTGATTCGCGCCCTGAGCATTCGTTGTGGACATGTTTGCCCTTCCTGAACTACAACGGGGCGAGGTTGATTACCCCACCCCGACCCCCTCTCCAGTTTGGAGAGGGGGCGCCAACCAACATTTCACGGACTACTGCTGCGCTGGAGCGCAGGAGCATCGGTCGGTGGTTGCGTGACCCTTATCCCACCGCCACAACATCGGCATTTCGGACGGCATCGTTAAACGCCTTGACATCCTTTCCAAGCACGTCTTCCAATGCGCTGAGTTGCTCGTCAACTTCTCCGCTTAGCTTGTTGAACACCTCGTAGTATTGCGTCGCCGGACGAGTATCCGCATTCGAAATCATTCCCGGTAGGACGGACAACTTGTCGTTGAGTCCGTTCGGGAACTGCCGTGGATCGCTCGCCTTCGGCTGAATCAAAACTTCCTCGATCGCGACGAGTTTCTCGCGCAACGCCGCAGCCTGATTCTTCAGCCCGTCGTCCGATGCACGCTTCTTCCATCCATCGAGCTGTTCCTTGATACTGCGAATCCGGTTGACCGCCGCATGCGTGTCGGTCAGTTTGTCCCGAATCTGCAGGTGGAGATCGAACTGCGCCTTCAGGTCGTCATTGCTGGCGGTCACCCGCGGGTCCGCCTCGACGGCAAACTCGCTGGTGTACGCCGCACCATCAACTGCCAGTTCCACGGTGTAGGTTCCCGGAAGGGCAATTGGCCCAAGCAGCGCGTCTGGCGCCATGTCGCCGCCCTTTGCTGCCGTCGCATTCGCGTAGCGTAGGTTCCAGACGAATCGATTCATCCCGGCATTGGCCGGAGCCTTCAGCGATTCGGCTGGTGCGTCTTCGCCACTGGTTTGTCCTTCGTATCCCTCGCCAGTGACTGGTTCTGTTTCAGCCTGCTGCGTCTTGTCCGTCTTGCTCTCGAATTGTCGAATCCGGTTACCAGCGCTGTCGCGAATCGTCAGCGTCAACTTGCCCTTCGGCGCGTTCTTGAGCCAGTAGTGGATGACAGCACCTTCCGGCGGGTTCTTGCCAGCGTCCAGGAACGTGACGACGTTCTCACCGTATTCGTTCGTCTTCTGGTAGCTGGTGCCCATCATCCCGCCGAAGCGGCCATACGATTTGTGTCCCAGCGGAGCAGGGTCGCCTGCCCGGCCTTCGGAGCGGAACCGCTTGACGTTGGCCGGCTTGAGCACCGCCGCAGGCTGTTTCGCGAGGTCGCCATTCATCTGATACAGCGGGGAAAGATCATCAAGCACCCAGAATGACCGCCCGTGGGTGGCCGCAATCAGATCAGTGCCTTTCACGATCAGATCGTGGATCGGGCAGACCGGCAGGTTGCCCTGGAACGGCTGCCAGTTGTCGCCATCGTCGAACGAGATGTAGACACCTGTCTCGGTTCCGGCGTACAGCAGACCCTTCTGGTTCGGATCCTCGCGGATCGTCCGCGTAAAGTCGTTCTCCGGGATACCGTTGGTAATCTTCTTCCACGTCTTGCCGTAGTCATCGGACTTATACAGGTACGGCGTGAAATCATCATGCTTGTAGCGTGTCGCAGCGACATAGACCGTCGCTTCATCGTGCGGCGAGACTTCGATGATCGAGATCATTGCCCGTTCAAGACCGGGGATACTGACTTCCGACCACTCCTTGCCACCCTCAGATGTATGGATTCGACCGTCGTCCGACCCTGCCCAGAAGAAGCCGCGCTCGTGTGGCGACTCGACGAAGGCAAAGATCGTCCCATACGCTTCAGCGCCAGTGTTGTCTCGGGTGATCGGACCGCCGGATGGCTTCAGCGTCTCCGGGTCGTTGTGGGAAAGGTCAGGAGAGATCACTTCCCAGGTCATGCCGTCGTCGGTCGACCGGTGGACGACGTTCGACGTCACATAGAGTGTGTTTTCCTCATGCGGCGAGAACGTAATCGGGAACGTCCACTGGAAACGGTACTTGAGCGCTTCGGCACCACGTCCCATCCCCTGAACTTCGGGCCAGACAGTGACAATGCTCGACTGGTTAGTCCGGCGATCGAAGCGCAGCAGGCGACCATTCCCAGCGCCCGATCCAATAGCTCCACCGTAAATGATGTTGTCGTCGGTCGGCTTGATCGCGATATAGCCTGACTCACCACCGCCTGGTTGGAACCAATCGTTGAGGGTGATCGCGCCACGGGCCGACGAAACTGGTCCGGCCAGCGCCGTGTTGTCCTGCTGCGACCCGAAGATCGTATAGGGCGTTCGGTCGTCAGTGGTCACATGATAGAACTGCGCGGTCGGCTGGTTGTAGATGCTCGACCAGGTTCGACCACCGTTGAAGGTGACGTTCGCGCCACCGTCGTTGCCTTCGATCATTCGGTCGGAGTTGGTAGGGTCGATCCAGAGATCCTGATTGTCGCCGTGCGGCGTCGGGATCGCCGTGAAGGTCTTTCCACCGTCGACCGACTTCCAGCACTTTAGGTTCAGGATCCAGACGGTGTTCTCATCGCTGGGATCGGCAAAGATGTGGATGTAGTACCAGGCTCGGCGGCGCAGGTCGCCCTGCTCGCAGATGCGTTCCCAAGTCTCGCCGTTGTCATCCGAGCGGAAGAGCGCGCCGTCCTCGGCCTCCACCAATGCCCAGATCCGGCCTGACTTCGCCGGGGAAATCGCGACACCGATCTTGCCGAGCACACCGGTTGGCAGCCCTGGGTTGCGCGTGATTTCTGCCCAGCTGTCGCCACCGTCGGTTGACTTGTAGATGCTCGAGTCGTCACCGCCGGAGCGGAGCGCGTGCGGATAGCGCTGGGCGTCCCAAAGTGCGGCAACAAGGATGCGTGGGTTGTTCGGATCCATCGTGAGGTCGATTGCGCCTGCCTTGGGAGAGCGGAACAGGACCTTCTCCCAGGAATTGCCGCCATCTTTGGAGCGGAACACACCGCGTTCGTCGTTCGGTCCCCAGACGTGGCCAAGAGCCGCCACGTAAACGACATCGGGGTTTTGTGGGTGAACGCGAATCGTCGAGATCGCGTGGCTGTCCTTGAGCCCCACGTTCGTCCAACTTTTGCCACCGTCGGTGCTTTTGTAAACACCATCACCGTGGGAGACGTTGCCTCGGATGCTCGTCTCTCCAGTGCCAGCGTAGATGACATTTGGGTCCGACGGCGCGATGGCCAGCGCCCCTATTGCGGACGTTGTGAAGTAGCCGTCGGTGATGTTTTCCCAGTACACGCCACCATCAGTCGTCTTCCAGACACCACCAGCACATGCACCGAAAAAGAACGTCGCAGGCTCAGTCGGGTGACCGACAACAGCAGGGACGCGCCCTCCTCGGAAAGGTCCAACCAGCCGCCATTCCAGCGACTGCATCATCGTCTGATCGATCACTCGCTTCCTCCCTCTCGTTCGCGAGTCCAGTTCAGCGGCGAGCAGTGTCGCACAGGTTGGTGTGGATGTCAGGCGTTGGATGGGATTCGGGATTCGGGTATCGTGGATGTTGAAAGAACGTTCTCTGCTCGATGCACCCCGAACCCCGTCGCGCTACTTGCTTTCCCGCCAGGTTTCCGAGAAAGCGAGGAACGCCGACGAACTTGTGCCGCTGTCGTCGTCCTTCCAGCGCACTTCGCCCGTAACCTTCTGGTTGTTGATCGTGATCGTCGCGAACTTGCATGGGCAGATCACCGTTGCCAGGTCCCACTTCGTGGGTCCGACCTCGTAGTCGCTACGCTGTACGAGTTCGTGCTGGATGATGTCCCACCAGACGAGCTCAACGACGCTATCGCCTGAATTCGAGACGACCCGGTGATACCAGCGACCATCGCCCTCCTGGAAAAAGCGCGCCTGCGTCGGCTCCATTGTCCCGAAACCGAGATCCTTGAATGTGCCGAAGTGCTGAGTGAAGCGTTCTGCGACGAGGTGGCCCACCCCAGGATTGTCAGCGTAAATCGCGTGCGGCGCAGCGTCACCAAACGGCGATTCCTTCGGATTGATCCAGATCAACGTCGCGTTCCCGTCGCCATACTCCGAATAGACACAGCGCCAGTATGAAACGGCTGCGACGACTTCGTCAGTGCCGGGCTTGTACAACGTCAGCCCCGGATTCTCGCCAGAAAACACGATCGTCTGCTTCGTCGCCATCGTCAATGTCCTTTCGTTGTTCGCTCGAATGAGCCGAACGTCGATTGTACGGCCATTTTCGTTTGCCATAGTCGAGCACGGCTCAATCACAAAAGCACGAGCCCGGATCATGACTCCGGGCTCGTGCGTGATTCTCTGATGGATTGTGGAAGAAGGTCGATCTAGAAGTGGATGCTGATGTAATCCCCAGGATACATCCAGTTCCAGAAGAACTCAGCGTCCGGGTTCATCAAGCCGACGCAGCCGTTGGAGGTGAACCCTCCGAAACTGCTTTCGGGTGTCCAGTAATTACCATGGATCGCATAGCCGCCGGCGAGGAAGTACTGAGTGAACTCGACGTTTTCAAGAAAGTAGTATCCCGGAGCGCCCTTCGGAATCCCGACAGTCGCGGAATCCATGATTTCGGAGCGCACCTGATACTGCACCTGGTACACGCCTAACGGCGTCTTGCCGTCTCGTCCTGCCGCGATGATCGCGACGTAGACGGGCGTATTTCCATCGTAGGCGACGGCGTAGAACTGGCTGAGGTTCACGTCCACCCAGTGACCGCCAAACGTCTGTGGTGGTGTTCGAAGTACTAGCGGGTCGATGTAGGCTGCGGAGACATACTGATTGTCACCGACGACGTACCAGGCGTCGGTACCTTCGACCTCTGTGCCACGCACGATCCCGCGAACCTCGACCGGCCGTCGGTTGTAGATGACATCCACAGATGGGGCGGCCGTCGCAGGTTCGCTGCGAATACCAAGTGCGTCGGTCGAAACAAAGCCCATCCAACGACCCGAGTTAGGTCGGAAGACATTCAGGAGTGCATCGTCAAACAAACCTGGGTTGTAGCGGACAAAATCAGGCTTCTGCGACACTGAGGTCTGCGTTATCTTCTCTTCCTCAGCGTAGTCTCGACCGAGGTGGCCAAGCAGAATTTCGTACTGCGTACCGGCGTGTTCCGGGTGATACTCGAACCGGGCTCGCTCGAAATATTGAACGGTGTAGGTTTTCCCGTCCTGTGGGTTCTTTTCCTGGAACTCTTCTGAGATCGGGAAGCCGAACTGCCAGAGGCCGCCGTTCTCATCCCAGTACTTCTTCATGCCGTACGCCAACCAGTGACCGGTTTCCTTGAAGAAGACACGGTCGGGGCTGTCACTTGGCTGGTTATCAGGCAGTGCCTTGAATGCTTGCTTGTTCTGACGCTTTTCTGCCATCCAGTTACCGAGCAGCGTCCCTTGAACTTCCCACTTGGTGCCCTTGTGCTCGGGCCAGTGCTCAAGTCGTGCGCGCTCGAAATACTGGACGACGCGCCCGTTTTCCATCAACGGCTCAGTAATCGGATAGCCGAAGATCATCAGTCCTGTCGATCGCCAGGCTGTCAACAATTCTTCAGCAATGTGGTGCCCGGTTTCAGGAAAAAAGACGCGAGTCGGCATACCGAGTTCATCCATTGGAATCTGAACGACGGTTTCGGCGGCCTGCGCGTCTGCCGGGCGAACCACGCCAGCAAATGCACTGAGTGCGAACATTAATACGAGGGCGATTCGCCCACCACGCACAACGGCAGCGTTGCTACTGCCGAACACTAAGCGACCCTTACCTGAACTGACCTGCACGCGATCTCCCCCCGGACAAAACGAACCGGCGGGATCCCAGATGCGCGTGCTTCGCGCTCCCGCCGATTAACTACTATCTATAACGCACGAGTGCCCAATTCGTCGCACCAGTCAATGCAAGTCGATGAAAGCGGGCAAGGTCTCGCAATCTGTACAATTCAATCGCATCTCGCCTCGCGAGAAAACATCGCCGTTGCTAACCATTTCCGTGAATGACAAGTAGGACACTCGAATGCAGCTTGCGACACGCGGTCCACGCCCCGGAATACGCCAGGATGCGCTCTGGGCGCTGATCGAAACCGTTTCGCTATTTTCGATCTTCATCGTTGCGTTCACCGGTCGTGACGCGCTCGGTGACGGTGCGAAATCAGTCTTAACTATCCTGTCGATTGCAGCAGGAAGCATTGGTGCTCTCGCCGGACTCATCGTCGCTCGACGTGCGCTGACTGAATCAGCAGGTCGTATCGGACGATTCGCAATCGCTGGATGGATGGTGTTCGCCGGCGTATATACGATGATCCACGTCCTCTCGTGATGCGCGTATCGCCATCCTGACATTGCGTCAACTCGACAGGAGGCGTATTCTTCACCAACACGATGGCAGCGACTCCTACCGCCGGGTGGATGCCATCCTCGGGGGGTATTCAGCCGAGTGAATTCCGATCCTGCCGCAGTTGTCCGCAATGTCGCCTCATCGACGACGCCCGAAATAGCCGAACATTCGCAGACTCAACCCGCGCCTGTCGTTTCACCACAGAGTGACACCCCCGGTACAACGACGATCGACGAGCGCAGCAAACGCATCCCCGCCTGGAAACGCCCATTCACTGCACTTGAAGAACGGGATTTTCGCAACCTGTGGGTCGGCATGTTGCCCGGCACACTCGCCATGCAGATGGGGATGGTGACAACCGGCTGGGTGGCATACGACATTTCAGGGTCCGCCACATCGGTCGGGCTCGTCTCGCTCGGATCAGGCATACCAATGCTGACACTTGGTCTGTTCGGCGGCGTCGTTGCCGACCGTTTTCCGAAACGACGGATTTTATTGATGACACAGTCGCTGATCGGCGCAGCTGCCGTCATCAGTGCGATTCTCGTCCTCAGCGGCGTCATCCAGATCTGGCACCTGATGCTCATCAGTGCGATGCAGGGAGTCGGGTTCGCCTTCAACATGCCATCCCGCCAGGCATTCGTCGCACAACTCATTAGCCGTGATCGCCTGATGAATGCCGTTGCGTTGAACAATGCTGGAATGAACTTCTCCCGCGTCATCGGGCCATCGATCGCAGGAATCTTTATCGCCGTCATCGGTCCGGGTGAGGTCTACGTATTGATGGCGATCATGTACGCGTTTGTCGTCTACAGCCTGACGCGCATTCCGCAGACCGGCGCTCCCCTCGGGACGAATCGACCATCACCGCTTCGTTCTCTTGCCGATGGTCTCGGCTATGTGAAGTCAAATGCAGTCGTCTTCACGCTGCTCCTGCTGGCGTTTGCGCCGGTACTTCTTGGCATGCCGTACCAGCAACTGATGCCGGTCTTCGCAGACGATGTATTCAATGTCGGAGCGAGCGGTCTCGGTCTGCTCCTCTCCTTCAATGGGATTGGTGCGCTATTCGGCTCTCTCGCTGTCGCAGGTATGAACAATACGTTCCGGCGTCGCGGACTGCTGCAGATGGTGATGGGGATTCTGTTCGGCGTGTCAATTGGCGTCTTCGCGTTTGCACAATCGTATCCAGTTGCGCTCGTCATGCTGCTGATCGCCGGCGCGACATCGGCTGGATTCCAGTCACTCAACAGCACGCTTGTCATGACGAACACCGATCCGGCCTACCATGGGCGGGTCATGAGTGTCTACATGCTGACCTTCTCGGCGATGCCGCTTGGTGTGGTTCCATTCGGAGCCCTCTCTGACATGTATGGCGCTCCAATCACGATCGGTATCGGCGGTCTTCTGCTGACGGCCGTTATCCTCGCCGTGGGCCTGCTCCACCCGTCCTACCGGCACATCAAGTAGGGCGAACTACTCATGAGTTCAGCTGGATTTGAATATCAGCCGACTCGTACCTGAGCCGGCTATCTCTCGTTGGAACCAGTTCACTGGGACCGTTGTATAACCCGCAGAAGCAATGTGCGGGAGGACCGACTGGACGAGTCAGCACTCGTTGAACGCGCGAAATCAGGGGATGCCGCCGCATTCGAGCAGCTCGTGCGCCGATATCAGGATCTCGCCGTCCGCGCCGCGTGGGTCGTCACCGGATCAGCGGCCGAGGCCGAAGACGCGGCACAGGACGCGTTCGTCAAGGCGTACTTGGCGCTGGGGCGGTTTCGAAATGGTGCGCCGTTTCGACCATGGCTGCTTCAGATCGTCATCAATGAAGCACGCAACCGCCGAAAGTCGGCAGGACGACGAGCAAACCTCGCGCTAAGGGCCGCATCGCGATACCGAATCGACAGCGACTCGTCACCCGAAGAACGTGTCCTCGACGACGAACGGCAAATCGTGCTCCTTGACGCAGTGAATGGTCTTCGAGAAGACGAGCGACTCGTCGTCGCCTGCCGCTATTTCCTGGACCTGTCAGAAGCCGAGACAGCCGAGGCGTTGCGCTGTCCGCGAGGAACGGTGAAATCGCGCTTGTCTCGCGCGTTGAAGCGGTTGCGGAACGAATTGAGCGTGACGCTTGGCGATCCGGCACTCAACCTGGATGGAACTCAGGAGATGGAGCAGACCCCGCATGGTTGAACCACGTCATACTCCCCTCAACCTCCCGCCGGACGATCTCGAACGAGCGTTGAGCGATCTCGGATCGCAACTCGACTGGCCTGCCGAGCGAGATCTGACCGCGTCCATCGCAACGCGAATTGCAAACAGCGAACCGAAGCGATCATGGCTACCCGGGTTGCTGACGACCGCAGGACGTCCACGACTCGTGTGGTCGACCGCTGCTCTTCTCATCCTCGCTACGGCGATCGTCCTGGCGTTGTTGCCATCGACTCGATCGACGGTCGCAGACCGTCTCGGAATCCCTGGCATCTCTATCTCGATCAATCCGACGGCGACAATCGTTCCCGGCAAGGCACTTCAGATCGGTGAGCGATCAACGATTGAACAGGCGTCGCGCGCCTTCCGTAGCGATCTGTTGCTACCGCCCACCGCCATTCTTGGCCCACCTGATGAGGTCTATTTGCTTGACCGAGGCGGCATCGTTCAGGTGACCTATATCTACACGCCGACAACGGACTTGCCAGAAGTTGGCGACACGGGCGTTAGTGTCCTGATCAGCCAGTTCGATGGTTCGACCAACGATAGCTTCATCCGAAAGCAACTAGGTGCCGACACGACGATCGAACTTGTTGAGGTCAATCATCAGCGCGCGTTCTGGCTGTCCGGATCACCGCACATTTTCTACTACGAACGTCCGAACGGAATGATCGACGAAGAAACGATGCGTCTCGCCGCTAACGTCCTGCTTTGGGAGATGAACGGAACGACGATCAGGATCGAGACGATGCTTGACCGTGACGCCGCCATCCAGATCGCCAAAGCGATACGCCCAGCATCCTGAACCGTCCAGCCTGCGATTCCGAGCGACGATCGCTGGGAACCAATCCGCGCCGACGCTTGTACCAACACCAAACGAATCGATCTTCGAGTTGGATGGAATGGAGCGGAACATGCGACGACGATGGCTCATTGGAGTGGCGCTGGCGATGATTGCGACGCTGGCAATATCTTCCTCCGTATCAGCCGGGGGATGGGCGACGGTCGAAATTGACAAGCCAGTTACCCTAGGCGAGGTAGGGGAGAAACTGCGAATCGAGTTCACCTTGCTCCAGCACGGTGACACACCCACTGATTGGACAACGACGTACTTCGAGGCCACGAACACCAACACGGGCGAAACGTTTCGCGTTGATGCGCAACCTGGCACAGACACCGGACGCTGGGGTGTCGACATAACGTTTCCGACTGCTGGAACCTGGGAATGGGCGATTAAGACAGACGAGCTGCAGGTGGAGGGGGAGTTCCCCGCACTGACCGTTCTCAGTGATGGAACGGCAGCCGGCAATGTCAATGGAATAACACCGTCCCAACTCGATGCTGCAATCCTGCAGGCGACGGAACCGTTGACGAAGCAAGTGGCCAGCATCAGCGGCGAGATGGATGTCCTCCGCAAACAGGTGATGAACCTGTCTGCAGAGCGTGATTCGCTGCAGAAGCAGGTTGCCAATCTTGGGTCGATTCAGTCTGACCAGACCGGGCAAGGTATTGCCTCGCCGTGGGTGGCTGCGATCGTCGGAGCGCTATCCGCACTGATCGTTGCGGGGGTTGGAACGTTCATCGCATTTCGGCGTGGACTCGTCCAGCGGCCAGAACTCGCAGGCGCGTCTGCCTGAATACCAGGTTCATCCACATTCGAGTGGGATAGCAGCCTCTGCAGTGCGCGCACTGCAGAGGCTGCTGTCGATCACGTCAGGCCGTAAAGTTCCCGTGCGTTCCCAGCCAGGATCATCGCAGCTGCTTCCCGCGCATCGGCTTCGGCAAGCATCCCGTCAGTGACAAGATCGGTGAGTACCTGAGCGAGCGCCTGTTTACCCAGTTTCGCACTGCTGTAGTTGATCTCCGGGATGTTGAAGCCATCGGACCCGTAGACGACTTTCGAGATCGGCGCCATTTCAAGCACCTCGCTAATGATGGCGCGTGCGCCATGACCAGCGAACGGGATTCCCTCGGAAACGTCGCAGTACACGCGAGGAAGGACGTTGGCGATGTATCCCGCCTCACGATGCCAGGGATACCCGGTGTGAACGAGCAGGACGCGACACGCCCTGAATGCTGGAAAGCGAAGCAGGTCGAGTAGCAGTGACGGTCGTGCGAGTGGGAGGTTGACCTCGAAGTCGCCCATTCCGGTATGAACTTGCATTGGTACATCGTGTTCCATTGCCAGTTCCAGGGACCGGCAGAACAGGTGGTCGCGCAGTTTCTTCATGCTGCCACCACCGAGACCGCGTCGGATTGCGTCGAGCGCCTGCATACCCTGATCCGGCGTGCGTGACAGCGGCGATACGTCCAGGCCAGTCCGGTACGCGATGATTGACTTTAATCCACGATACCCGCCGGCCGTCAAAGCCTGCGAAATCGTATCGTCGAAACGCGTCCGGAATTCCGACCAGCCAATATCCGACGCCAGCAGCCCGACAATCAAAGGTTCGATTCGTAACACCGGAACGATCTCGACTGGCAGTTCCTCACGAACTGCGTCCAGCGCGAGATTCGGCACCGGATAGCCAAAGTCGAAGACGAGTGTTGACAGCCCTGCATCCGCGTACAGTCGACGAACATACTCGCCGTAGCCCTTGTTGACGGCGGCATTTCGGGCGGCAAGAACCGCGTCGAGCGTCGATTCAACATCAAAGTACGTTGCGAGGTCGCGTATCAGGCGACGGAAGTAGATCGTGTCGCGCTTGACGCGCTGGAGTTCGGCGCGAATGCCTTCATCGACGATGATCCCACCCTGTTCCATGTAAGCAACCGAGCCGCCACCGAATGACGCGAGATTCGTAAACTCGTCACCCGTCAGCGATCCGCGGTTGAGAAATGGATGGCAATGGACGTCGATTACGGGCAGATCCGACACATCAATCATCAAGTACGCTCCTTTGCTGCGGCAGATCGCACATCGTCTTCGTACGTCCCGCACCGATTGCGAACGTCGTTCGTTCGGGGTATCTTCGCAGAACTTCGCTTCATCTCACCAGGCGAATTGGCAAATACACTGATGACATGGTCAGTCATCAACGACATGCGAAGGTAATCGAAGATACTAGAGCGTGAATCGCGACCGGTGAAGGGATTAGCATGGCTACCGTTGACGAGGCCACCATCAAGGCGTTGCAGGAGCGAATCGACGCTGATAATCTTCGCGGACTCTGGATCGTCTTCCACGACTATTCAGCACGCGCATGCGCCAAATGGATTCCGAGAGATAGCATCCCATCCGCCCTTCACCGTGGTGGCGTCTTCGCGCGTGCGAATCTGAACTTCACGATCGACGATCATCAGGTCGATCATCCCCGCTTCGCGGCTGACTCCGGCGACATGTTCGCTGTCCCCGATCCCGTGACGTATGCGCCCATCCCATATCGACCAGGGTTCGGGCGTGTCCTGAGTCATCTCTGCACGGAAACTGGTGAGCTATGGGAGGGTTGTCCACGCGGGCAGTTGGAGCATGCACTAGGCCGCCTCATGGACCGAGGGTTCAGCGTTCAAGCCGCGTTTGAACCGGAGTTCTCGTTATATTCACGAGCGCCCGACGGTCGACATCTCCCACTCGACCACTTTGCGATGTATTCCGTCGACCGGATCGATGCAAACGCTGACTTGCTAGACCGGATCGAAACGGCGCTGCGCGAGCAGGGACTGCGGATCATTCAACTTGGCACCGAATACGGACCCGGACAACTGGAACTCAACCTCCACCACGAATCAGCGATGAAGTCCGCTGATGATCTGGTCACGCTGCGGGAAACAGTGAAAGCCATCGCTCGCGACGCCGGAATCGTTGCCAGCTTCATGCCGAAGCCATTTGCTGACGCCGCTGGCAACGGCGTTCATGTCCACTTGTCGCTCTGGGACACGGATGGCACGACCAGCCGATCCGAAGGCGATGGGCCATTGGGTCTCTCAACCGAGATGGCGCACTTCATGGCAGGCGTTCTTGCCCACGCTCCGGCGATTTGTGGCGTATCAGCACCAACGGTCAACTCCTACAAGCGACTGCTGCCCGGGTCTTGGGCTCCGGGGCATATCGCCTGGGGAAGCGGCAATCGTGCAGTCCTTGTCCGAGTTCCTGGCTCGTCACGCCGTCGCATCGAGTTCCGGGCAGGCGATCACACGTCGAACCCATACCTGTTCCTGACAGCGCTGATCGCCGCAGGTATCGACGGCATAGACCGCCAACTCGATCCTGGCCCCCCGGTCGAGGGTGACATTGGACATATGAGCATCGCCGACGTCGAGCGCATGGGAGGACGATTTCTGCCTCGAACGGCAACGGAAGCATTGAACGCGATCGAGAATGATGACGTCGTCATGGAGGCGCTGGGACCAGTCTGTGGTCCGGAACTCGTGCGAATCAAACGCTACGAGATCCACCGCTATGACACCCAGGTATCCGACTGGGAACGCGATGTCTATCTTGAACGTGTGTGACGCAGCGTTGGTCGGATAGGTCAGCGAGTTGGGCCTGATGGTCAGGCCCTTGTTGATCCGCTAGCCGACGCTGCGGGTGAAGCGCTCGATCGCGTCGGTGAGTTCAGTGACCATAACGTCACTGTCGGTAGAGTTGACAACGCACCCTCGAATATGATCTTCGAGCACGAGCAAACCAACGGCTCGGGCAGCAGCGATCACCGACGAGATCTGCGTCAGGACATCGACGCAGTACTTGTCCTCTTCGACCATCCGCTGTACGCCGCGCACCTGACCCTCCATGCGCCGCAATCGAGCGAGGATCTTCGCTTTGTCGTGCGCGTAAGAGGCGCTGGATTCTGCCTGCTCGCTGTTGACGACAGGATCATTGTCGCCGGGTTCTGGAACTAATTTGACTGACATCGTTGTCACCCTTTCATTCACCTGAATGATACCCCCAAGGGGTATCCAATTCAAGTCCGCTTTTAGAACGTCTGGCCGGGAGAGGAATGTAGCCGTATTATCCCCGAACGTTTAGATCACGGTAGTTGGGATGATTAAAGAAGGGACGCTCGCATTGACCAGACGAGAGATTCTACAGTCTGACAACCTGCCGGCACCGGCAGCGCCATACTCAGTCGCGACGATCTGGGGCGACCTGATGTTCATCTCCGGTCAGGTACCCGGAGACACATCACAGGATATCGAAGGCCAGACTGAGCAGGTTATGGAGAAACTGAAGGCAATCATGACCGAAGCCGGGACTGGGTTCGAGCATGCCCTGAAGGCGACCTGCTTCCTCACGGACATCGACGAGTTTTCCCGATTCAACGAGGTCTATCGCCGGTACGTCGGAGACGCAAAACCAGCGCGCTCAACGATCGAATGCAAACTCGCAGGTCCGGCGTTCAAGGTCGAAATTGACATGATCGTCGGTATCCCCCGGGACTCTTGAGTTCGTCAGCGCTTCCGGCACGTCCCTTGCATGTACACCGCCAAGGAAATCTTGACTTCACTTGAAGGGACAGCCGAATGAGCGCCGATATTGGACTCCTGGCCGAAGGATTGCCCGTCGTCGCAACGGGCGGCGAAGAACTTGGCAGCGTGAAGGAGATCCGCACCGCTGATTTCCTCCTCGACATGTCAATGCGCCGAGATCTGTACGTGCCGTTCAGCGCAATTAGCGAGGTCGGTGGAACGGTCGTCCTCGCAGTCAATGCAAAAGATATCGGTGACCAGGGCTGGGAACCTGCTTCGCTTTTCGGAATGCCATCTGAAACGTCGGACGAAGCCGACATTCAGGCAGTCGATGACGAGGATATCGTCGTTGGAACGGGCGACCCCGCCGAGCGCGGCACCTGGAGCGCGTCGTCTGACTCGTACTCACTCGACGCTATTGATACGACCGAAGGTCGCCAGGCAATCGAAGGGACAGATGACGGCGAACGCCCTCGCTCGGGCGACGCGACTGAGTTCGACAAACTGCGTGATATGGCTGGATGAAAACTATCAACTGATAGCGACAGCGCCTGTTCCCACTGATTGGTGGGCCAGGCGCTGTCGTTGTGACTATCCCAGTCGCATGGTCGTTGCTTCCTGGTCGCCACGCAGGACGGCATTGAAAAGGACTTTGTAGGTTCCACGCGCCTGCGCCCGGAACTGCGCCCGGAACCCGATCAGGACGACACGTCCACGCCCCAGGGGGACCTCAACCAGTGCGCCCTTGCCGGCGATCTTCTCACTCCCAAGAATCCAGCCGCTTAGATTCGGATCATAATGCGGATACGAACCGACGACGGTCGCACCTGAACCTGCCCCAGGTTCAAATACCGGGCTCTTCATGAACAGTGCAACCTCGTTGCGTCGCAGTCCAAAGCCCAATGGGTGTGAGGGATTGATGATGACGCGAAGGAGCGAACCGGGACAGTAGAACTCATCCTCCGATAGTCCTTCGACCAGGTTCCGGACCGGCAAATACAACTGTTTGATCGCAAACTCGCAGGCCGCGTCGATTGCGACGAGTGTTCCGCCGGCTTCGACGAATTCACGCAGCGCTTCGACGCCGAGTTGCCCCAACCCCCCAACATACTCTGGCGGGTACGGCTCCTTGTACTGGTTCTTTTCCGGATTGCCGTTGATGAGGTCATCTGCCTTGTGTTGCGGGAGAACGATCGTGTCGAAACGATCGCGAAGATACCCCTGACGCACGTCATTGTCGTGAAGCGTTGTGCTGGGTAACTCGTACTCTTCGAAAATCCATCGCACCCAACCCTCATCGATTGTTGGACGCCACGATTGGTACACGCCGATGCGGGGTTGCTCGATCTGCCAAGTCTTCGCCTCGAACGCCGTATCGATGCCGACAGTGTCGACGCCAGCGTCCCCTACAATCGTTCGGATCGCATCGTCCAGTCCCGATTGCTGAGGAACGATGAATGCACCGGCCTGCATGTTCGCTTCGCCGCGCGCCTCTGCCAGTCGGTGAACGGCGAATCCGGCTGCGAGCAGCCGATTCACCGCCAGTATCGACCAGTTCATACGTGGAGATATCGCCCAACCGTGCTTGCCCGATCCGTGCACCTCGCCTCGTGGTCGGTCGATGGTCGCCCGAACCAGTTCTGCCTCAAACGGAGCGTCAACCTGAACCGATCGAACACCCATCTGTAGCGGCAGCGTATGTCCGGCAATGTCGTACGGTGGAGATGGAGGACCGTCGGGCCAACGCCGAAGGTTCGGGTACTCCTGAACTTCGAGCAGGGTCTTGACATATTTCCCTGCTGGTTGCGCTAACCGGATGATGCGTGTTCCGGCTGGCCACGTCACTCCGTTCGCATCAAACGCCGCGGTTGCCTCCTCGACCTCAACATCCCCAAGGGACAGCGTTTCAAGGAGTTCATAGGCGGTCCCGGAATCGTCCTGCGTTGCGGGAATCAAGAATGCGTACGGCTTCTCGTCGGACGAAGGCTCCACCGTTCTGCGCATGACACCAGCGTAGTTGCGCAGCCACTGACGCCGGTTGCGAGCAGCATGCTCCAAAAACGCCAGCGCAGCCAGTCGATCGTAATCAACGATGTCCTGGAGCGTCCACTCGCCGCCCTTCCAGGGGAGGGGATGGTTCCACGTACGCGCCCGCGGATCGAATCCACGCTCGTTCTTAAGTTTGTCCTCTTCAATCGTCACCGGCGTCGCGAGCAGACAACTCGCTGCTTCGGACAGAAGGTCGACGCTGCCGTGATAGTTTCCGTATGCGAGCGACGGCGAGTAGTTGTCGAAGATGATGTTCGTTGCGACTCCAGCCTTGCCAGCAGCCGTCAGCCGCGTTGCGATAGCGGTACCAAGATCGGCAAACCCCTGCTGGATGACTGGATCCTGATTGGGATCAAGGGGATCGATGAATGGCGGGACCATGAAACGGGCGCCGTCACGCTGCATCTGATGCATATCGAACACGAGCTGCGGTCGCTCACGGTTATGGAGTGCGGCATACAACCGTGACTCTGCCTGTGTCAGCATGAACCAGTCGCGGTTGTTATCGTGACCGACGTAGCGGTGGTACAGCCAGGGCATCGGCTGCCCTTCATACGACGTATCCAGCCATTTGCGATACCACTCAACCGTCATCTGATGGCCATCGGGGTTATGGGTTGGGATGATGACCGTCACGACGTTGTCGAGGATCTCCATCGTCTCAGGATCGTTACTCGACGCAAGTTCAACCGCGAGCTCGAGCGTCATCAACGCCGCCCCGATCTCGTTTGAATGCTGGGTGCAGAGGAGGAATGCCGTGACTCGACCGTCTTCAACGATCTGCGCTTCTTCGGCTGCTGACAACCCACGCGGGTCGTACATTCGGTTTAACATTCCCCGGAGTTTGGACCGCCGGGCCAGGTTGTCCGGTGAGGAGACAGTCACCGCAATATACGGCAATCCATCGGTCGATTCACCTAACCGCTCCACCTCGACTCGATCGGAGGCATCAGCGAGCGTTTCGTAGTACGAGACAATGTCGCCCCAATCGGGGAGTTTGCGAGCGGTTCCCATCTGATATCCCAGGACGCTCTCAGGCGTCGGGATGTTTCCAGTCGTCACGAACGGCGTTCCTCTCACCCTCATCATGTTCAGGCATCTCTGCCGTGATGATACGCGCACCGAGACTCAACAGTTGTCAACACGTTCACCAGCGATGCCAGATACGGTGATGACATGAGGTTCGTCGGACACCATTGACGACATCCACGGCTATTGCGTCACCGGAGCCATGGAGTGGCACATTGGTTCAAGCGTGTTTTCAGCCAGATAGGGCTTTCACGCGGCGATGCAGGACCGGGTTACGCTGCCGACGATGTGTCGCGATCGACGTCGCTGGCGATAGAGATGGTGACGTCAGCGTCTTCGATCGCAGCGGTTGTCCAGATTTCGGCTTCCTCGGTCGTCATCGATCCGTCGTACAACACCCGCGCATCGTGATATCCCCAGTCGGTGATATCCGGCAAGTACTGAGCCCGTGAGAGATAGGTTCCTCGACAGAGTTGCGCCTGCGGAGGCTGAGGAGTCGTTTGAGCACGGGCGAGCAGGTGTTCCCTCACCCAGGCGGGAATCAGATCCCGCTTTGATGGGTAAATGTAGTCGAACAGAATGAGATGACTGAATAGCACCTGCCAGTGATCCGCGAAACGACGGATGAGCCGCTGCCAGTCAATTGAACCCGCGGACACGTGGAGCAGGTGTGCGACATCTGCGCCATCGTAGCGTTCGCGCTCCATGACGAACGCCTTCGACCAGATGATTTCTTCGACGGGCGAAAGCTTGACCTGAAGACCCATTACTTCGGCTTCAGGTGCCGACGCGAACCATTCGTCGTCAACCGTCGCCAGACCGTTGCCTGAACTGAAGATGATGTCCATGAAATGGTCGCCACAATGCGCCTTGGCGAGCCAGTGCGGATAGGGAAGTTCCGTCGAATAACCTGCGTCCTCAAACACCGCGAGCGCGGGATTCACGTTGTCAGGCTTGACGAAGATGTCGATGTCTTTTGTATCGCGGGCCAGTCCCGTAAACCGCTGGAGTGCGAACGATCCTCCAACGAGAAATGGAATACCCGCTGACGACAGTAGCGCCAGAGCGCTCTTGTAGAACTCTGCTGTCGGAGAGCCATCAAGTTCGTGTTCTGGCAGCGTCATCATTGAGTTGCTCCCAACGGAGTAGCCGATCGCTGGGCCGCCGATGATCACGAATCGCTGATTGACGAAGAAGGCATCGAATCGGCCAGCATCTCCGCTATTCGCGGCGGAGGTGCCGTCGTACGGCAAGCCTTGTGCCACACGGGTGGGCGGTATGCATCTTGCCTGCTCTCCAGATCGACAAGGACCAGGAACACGGTCAACATAAATCTCACTCGACGATCGCACGAAGGAGAACCATGACGACACACGAAGACACGGTACGACTCGCGGCGATCAGCGATCTGCATTACGGCAAGGGGTCACAGGGATCGCTCAAACCGCTGTTCTCAGAGATCTCTGAGGCAGCGGATATCCTGCTGATCTGTGGCGATCTCACCGACTATGGGCTTCCCGAAGAAGCACTCATCCTTGCGTCGGATATCAACAGCGCGATGAAGATCCCGGTTGTTGCAGTTCTCGGAAATCACGACTACGAATCAGGGAAACACACGGAAGTCTGCGATGTCCTGACACAAGCCGGCATGACGATCCTCGACGGCGATTCCGTCGAAATCCGAGGTGTTGGATTCGCAGGTGTGAAAGGGTTCGCTGGAGGCTTCGGGCGCGGCGCTCTGGGATTCTGGGGAGAACCCGCGATCAAAGCGTTCGTCCAGGAAGCACTCGACGAAGCATTGAAGCTCGAATCAGCACTCGCTCGTCTCAGAACAGCACATCGAATCGCCGTTCTCCATTACGCGCCGATTCGGGGGACGGTCGAGGGTGAGCCTCCCGTCATCTTCCCATTTCTCGGTTGCAGCCGGCTGGAAGAGCCGATCAACCGGTATCCAGTGACGGCGGTCTTTCATGGACATGCCCACAATGGCACGTACGAAGGGCAAACCAGTACGGGCATTCCGGTCTACAACGTTTCGCACGGTCTGATCCGAAGAACCCATCCGAATGGTCCGGATTTCCATATCATGGAGCTTTCGGTCGCCAACGCAGCAGACGCAGTGCCGCTGATTTAACTGTCTGATTCCCGCCTCTGTGTTGTTGCGCGTTGTGCTGCCAAATGAAGTAACGAACGGACCTCGGCATCGGTCGTCTCGGAAAAATCGTCGTACCACATCCCGACGGCGTAAAACGGCTTCGGTGTGATCGCGCAAATGATTTCGTCGGCTTCGCTGCCGATTTCGTCACAGACGGTTGGAGCCGCCGTCGGAACAGCGACGACGATTCTCGATGGCTGCTGTGTCCGCAACGCGCGGATTGCTGCCAGCATCGTTGACCCAGTTGCCAGGCCATCGTCAACGAGAATCACCGTGCGTCCGGATACGTTCGGCTGAGGACGATCATCGCGATAGGCTGAGTCGCGTCGTTCCAGTTCCTGCTGCTCGCTGGCAGTTACTCGCTCGATGGTCTGAGAGCCAATACCGAGAGGCGTGACGACGTCATCGTTGAGTACGCGGGTGCCGCCCGAAGCGATCGCACCCATCGCCAGTTCCTCGTGTCCCGGTACGCCAAGCTTGCGAACCAGAAACACGTCCAACGGCAATCGGAGCGACGCCGCCACTTCGAAACCGACGGGCACCCCGCCACGCGGCAGTGCCAGGACGATCGCATCAGCGCGGTCCGAATACGCGGCAAGCCGTGCAGCGAGCGCTCGTCCCGCGTCGGCACGATCTTCGAATCGTTTCGACATCAGCGTGCTCCTGATCCATTGAGCGAGGCGAGGAATGTGCAACATACTTGTAATCGTATCGCTCTGGGTCATCCATGAACCCGGCGTAAGGTACTTTCCGCGCTTTCGCAACCGCAATGATTCGTCGTTTGGTGGTCATCGTGACGGATCGCGACGGCAGGGCGCGTAAGATTAGGGATATACGCACCCGACTGCCTCTGGGTATGAAGGTAGGCGGAAGGACGCAAACACCGGCAAGGAGGGACACTGACCATGACCGTCGCAACCGACCAATGGCATGCAATCGCGCAACAGATCCGGCTTGACAGCATCCGAACCAGTTCAAAGGCGAAGTCGGGACATCCAAGTTCCGCGATGTCGGCTGCCGACATCATGACCGTCGTGTTGGCGAAGTATCTGCGCTACGACTTCGATAATCCGGAGAATCCCAACAACGATCACCTGATCTTTTCGAAGGGCCACGCCTCGGGTTTGCTCTACGGCATGTATCGCGCCGCCGGAGCAATCACCGATGAGCAGATGATGAGCTACCGCGAATACGGCAGCATGATGCAGGGCCATCCAACCCCGCAGATCCCATGGGTCGACGTCGCGACCGGATCGCTCGGGCAAGGGTTGCCGATTGGGGTCGGCGTCGCACTGGCAGGGACGTACCTCGACAAATTACCGTATCGGACGTGGGTACTTTGTGGCGACTCTGAGTGGGCTGAAGGGTCCATCTACGAAGCGCTCGACAAAGCTGGTCACTATAAACTCGACAACCTGACCGTCGTCCTCGACATGAACCGCCTCGGCCAGCGAGGTGAGACAGCTCATGGTTGGGACAGCAGCGTCTACGCCCAACGCGTTCGCGCATTCGGATGCAATGCCATCGAGATTGACGGGCACGATCTCGGCGAGATCGACCGCGCCATTCAGGAGGCCATCGACCACACCGGCAGCCCAACGGTCATCATCGCTCGGACGATGAAAGGGCGTGGCGTCTCATTCATGGAGAATCAGCTCGGCTGGCACGGCAAGGCGATCGGACCCGATCAACTCGATGCAGCGACTGAAGAACTCGGCGGCACGAGCAACATCACTATTCAGGTCAACGAGCCAGCATCAGGAATCCCGGCATCGACTGGATCGAAGGGTTCGCTCTCGCTGCCCCGCTACGAGATGGGGGAGAAAGTCGCGACTCGCCAGGCGTACGGCGATGCGCTGAAGGCGCTGGGTGCCGCCCGGCCAGATGTCATCGTCACCGACGCCGAAGTCTCGAACTCCACGATGTCCGAGGTTTTCAAGTTCGAGTTCCCCGAGCGGTTCTTCGAGATGTTCATCGCCGAGCAGCAGATGGTCGCAACGGCCGTAGGGTTGAGCGTCCGCGGTTACGTTCCATACGCGTCAACGTTCGGCGCGTTCATGAGTCGAGCGTACGACTTTATCCGGATGGCCGCGATCTCCGGAGCAAGTATTCGGCTGTGTGGGTCCCATGCTGGCGTCTCAATCGGTGAAGACGGCCCCTCACAGATGGCACTTGAAGATATGGCCATGATGCGAGCCGTCCACGACAGTACCGTTCTCTATCCTTCGGACCCCAATCAGGCAGCACAACTCGTCGCAGCGATGGCGGATCAGCCAGGTGTTTCGTACTTGCGAACGACGCGCGAGAAGACCCCGGTGATTTACGATGCCGGAGAGTCGTTCAAGATCGGCGGAAGCAAGATCGTTCGGCAGTCTGACAGCGATCAGGTCACAGTTGTTGGGGCTGGCATCACGTTGCATGAGGCATTGAAAGCAGCGGACGGACTGGCTGGCGAGGGAATCAACGTGCGCGTCATAGACCTGTATTCGGTCAAGCCAGTCGATTATCGGACCGTGCATGATGCCGTTGCGGCGACTGGTGGGCGGATCGTCGTGGTCGAAGATCATTGGCCGCAGGGCGGCATTGGATCGGCCATCCTCGAGTGCTTCGCCACTCACACTGCCAGTCCATCCGACCACGCAACCGCCTTCCAGATGACGCACCTCGCACCGTCGAGCCTGCCTGGATCCGCAACACCGCAAGAGCAGCTCGATGCAAACGGCATCAGTGCGCGGCACATTGTAGAGGCGGTAAAGGTTCTGATCGGTTAACCTGCTATCGTCCTGAGTGGCAGCAAGGGACCTTTCCGGAGTCGATCGCCGCAGGCGGTACACATCGGAAAGGTTTTGTTCTGCAAGCCGGCTTGAGTGCGGACGAGGTATTTGCCAGATGAGGGAATGGGGAAACGAACGTGGACGATAAGACATTTCGTATGCTGATTGCATCACCACTTGAACCTGAGCACGTTGAGCGGATTCGCGCCAACGCTCCTGCGGGTGTTGAGATCATGTACGAACCGGAACTGCTTCCACCCACGAGGTACGTTGGTGATCATGGGGGCCGCCCTGATTTCACGCTGACAGCTGAACAACATCAGCGTTGGGATGAACTCATCAAGAGCGCCGATGCCTTGTACGACTTCCCGTGGAACGAGCGCCGACGGCATCCGCACGAGTACGCGCCGAACCTGAAGTGGATGCAGACGTCCAGCGCGGGGGTCGGCCGCGCTGCCCAGGCGATGGGCATCGCGCCGGGCGACCTCGTTATCACGACCGCCAGTGGCGTTCACGCACGCCCTCTGGCCGAATTCGTCATGATGGTCCTGTTGATGGGTGCCAAGGAATATTGCCGGATCGTCCGCGAACAGAAGGCCCACAACTGGGAGCGTTTCTGCAGCGACGAACTCACCGGTAAGACTGTCGCCATCGTCGGGGCAGGCCGGGTGGGCCGCGAGGTCGCGAAACTCGCGCGAGCATTCGACATGAAGCCAGTCGGGATGACCCGTGAATTCCGCGCCGATCGCGCTGCCGAACTCGGCCTCGATCGCCTGTATTCACGTGATGACTTGCACGAGATGCTGTCGTCCGCCGACGCCGTCGTCGTTTGCGCGCCACACACGCCTGATACCGAGAACATCATCGGCGCCAAAGAACTCTCACTGTTGAAGAAGGGCGTTACCTTCATCAACATCGGTCGTGGACAACTCGTCGACGAGGACGCGCTGATAGAGCGTATCCGTGACGGATCGATCGGTTTTACCGGGCTCGATGTCTTCCGTACCGAGCCACTTCCGTCGGACTCGCCGCTCTGGGACTTCCCAAACGTCATCGTCAACCCGCACTCGGCCAGCACGTCGCACCATGAGAACGGTCGAATCACCGACATCCTGCTCCACAACCTGTACGCGTTCACCGAAGGTCGCCACGACGACATGCGCAACGTCCTCGACATCGAACGTCTATACTAATCCACTTCCACGCTACGCCCACAGCCAGCCACCCGACGGCTCGCTGTGGGCGGTCCCGAGATCGTGCTTCTCCCGACACACCATTCCCGTATCCTTAGCGGTAACTGACCGATGGGTGGGGGACGGGACAGGACGAGAACGAGAAGATGCGGTCGTACTGGCAGCGGATCGCGGAGTGCGGTCGTGATATTCACCTGTTCCTCGTATATGCATTGATCTCCTACCTCGGCATCGGCGTTTTCGCGCTGATGTTCAACCTCTACCTCGTCAAACTCGGCTACGACGAAGGTTTCATCGGCGCGTTCAACGCGGTTTATACGCTGACGATGGGTATAACCTGCCTCGGCATCGGCTTCCTCATCAATCGATTCGGAAACTGGGCCTGCATCGTCGTTGGGACAATCGAATTCACCGCTTCGATGCTGGCAATGTGCTTCGCGACCGACGGTTGGTTGCTTCTGACCCTGGCGGCGTTCAATGGCGTTGGGAGTGCGTTCATCCTGACGAACCAGATGCCGTTTGTTATCGAATGGACTCCAAGACCTCACACGGCAACGATCGCTGCCCTGTCGTCGGCGCTTAATTCAGCGTCGGTCATGCTCGGAAGTTTGGTTGGCGGCGTCCTGCCGGGAATCATTGCTATCGCCAGCACCGCCGAGGCCGAAAGTGTTGTCGCCTACCGCTGGACACTCGTCCTCGGAGCAGGACTGACCGCACTCAGTCTGCTACCAATGCTGGCGATGGGGGCGGTCCGACGCGAGAAACACCACCACGATTTCCGGGTCGCTCACGCACAACTGCCAAACCACCGGGTCCGTCGTCAGGCACGCCGAGACATTCTTGCGCTGACCCTGCTGGGACTTCTACTGGCCTTTGGCGTCGGCGCAATCGAGCCGTTCTACAACGTGCTGCTGGAAGACATGGGAACTCCCACGAGCACGATCGGTCTGATCTTCGCTGTATCCGGTCTTGTTACGACCGGAGTATCACTCGCCGGACCTGCGTTGGCGCGGAGGATCGGCCTCGCAGCGGCTCAAGTCTGGGTGCGCCTGTACCATGTCCCGATTCACCTTGCGCTGATCGTCTTCCCAACACCCGCCGTCGTCTCGCTCGCCTACGCTTCCCGGCGGATATCCGGCTCGATGGCATGGCCGCTCGAATCGGCTCATGTCGGAGGTTTGCTACCTCCATCAGCGCGAGCGCACGCCTTCGGGATGCGCTCGGCATCCTGGAACAT
>JBGSWU010000327.1:0-14006 GCA_041751795.1 Thermomicrobiales bacterium | reverse complement strand
CGATCGAAGCCCGACATTGCGGTTCTGGGCATGGAGTGCGCCATGTGTGGTCCTCGGTCGCTTCCAGTCTGTGCGCAACGAGGTGCAGATTGAGAGTGCGGCAGAACATGGGGTTCAGATTGTCCGCCGGATCAGCGGAGGTGGGGCGATGTTCATCGAACCGCCACTGGCGATTACATACTCGATTCATGTCCCGCCGTCGTTTGTTGAGGGACTGTCATTTCCGCAATCGTATGCGTTCCTCGATTCGTGGGTGGTTGAAGCACTCCGCGAATTGGGAATTGACGCATGGTACGCACCGTTGAACGACCTCACCTCGGCTGGAGGGAAGATCGGTGGTGCGGCCCAGGCGCGTCGATACGGCGGTGTTCTCCATCACACGACGATGGCCTACGATATGGACGTTCCGGCAATGATGCGTACCCTGCGAATCGGGCAGGAGAAACTGTCTGACAAGGGGCTGAGAAGCGCTGAAAAGCGCGTCGGGCCGTTGCGGCAGCAGACGAACCTTCCTCGTGAGACGATCATCGAACGGATGACCGAGACCTTCATCCGGCGCACGAACGCGAAGGCTGGCGCTGTGACAGTAGAAGAGCGTGCAGAGGCGGAGGATCTCGTTGCGACCAAGTTTGCCGCTGACGAGTGGACGTATCTCCTGCCCTGATAGGCGAAACTCGTCTGCTTCCAGTGGCACAAGCCCTGCACCTGCGATCCCATGTATCGAGCGCTGATACGTCAGGATCACTGAGAAGAGGATGTAATGACTGAAGACGCAACCGAAAAAGTCGAGCCGACGGAGTCTGAAAAACAACACAATCGCGAACGTGAGATTCTCGGTTTCAATCTTGGTCTCGTAGGTATGATCGTTCTCGTTGTCGTTGTAATTCTCGTCATAACGCTCTTTGTTATTTGATGCGATACGAAGCCCTCGATTGCCGCAGGTAACAAGACGATCGATGGGTCGAAGAAATGTTCGTCGTTCGTATGACAGCGACGAACCTGTCGTGCCTGGAACTGGCGAAAACTCTGGATGTACCAAGACACCATCGTCGCCGTAGCAACACCCCCGGGAGAAGGCGGCATCGGGATCGTTCGACTCAGCGGCCCTGATGCTGGGTCGATCGCTACCCGTCTGTTCCGTCGGGGCTCTCACCTGAGACCGGTAAATGCAAGAGACCTTGAAAGCCACCGGTTGTACTATGGTGCGATTGTCGATCCGGAAACCGAGCGGCCAATCGACGAAGTGATGGTGGTGCGGATGGCGCCGCCACGCACTTATACACGCGAAGAAGTCGTCGAAATCAGTTGCCACGGTGGACCAGTCCCGGTCCGCGAGATTCTGGCCGCTTGCCTTCGTTATGGGTCGCGCCTTGCCGGACCCGGTGAGTTCACACTGCGAGCGTTCCTCAACGGTCGGATCGATCTCAGTCAGGCTGAGGCTGTCGCAGGTGTCGTCAGCGCCCGAACCCCGCGATCGCTCGACCTTGCCGTCGATGAACTGCGTGGCCGGTTGACCGAGCGATTGCGTCCGGCGCGCGACAGCCTGGTCGAGACGATGGCCTATCTCGACGCTGCAGCAGATTTCCCGGACGATGAGATACCTTCAATCGAGTTGGAACCGGCGCTTGCAACCGCTCATGCCGCGCTCGCTCACGTTGTTGCGTCAGCTGGGAATGGATTGCTGTACCGCGAGGGAGTTCGGATCGCAATCGTCGGGCGACCGAATGCCGGAAAGTCGAGCCTGCTCAACGCGATGCTTCGGTCAGATCGAGCCATCGTGACCGACATCGCCGGAACGACCCGCGATGTCATCGCCGAAAACATCAACCTGCGTGGGTTACCTGCAACGCTGCTCGATACTGCCGGCATCGCTGATACCGAGGATGTCATCGAGCAGATGGGTGTCGCTCGCTCGCGTCAGGCACTCGTTGCCAGTGGGATCGCGTTGTTTGTGATCGACCGATCGACGGCAGTCCGTGATGACGATGTCCAGGTCGCAACGATGCTCGCGGACAAGCTCGGAGATGGTGGAGTCATCGTCGCGCGCAACAAAGTCGATCTGCCTGATGCCGGTGGACACGATGCCGTGCTATCGCTCCTCCCAGACGTCCCAATCGTCGATGTGTCTACTCGGACTGGGGATGGGGTCGCCGAACTCGAGGAGGCTCTCCACACCCTCGCTCTCGCAGGAGCAGCATCAGCGTCCGAACCGGCGCTCGTGACGGTGCGCCAGCATGATGCACTTCGACGCTCGCTTGAGGCTGTCGAGGCTGCTCAGGAGGGCTACCAACTCGGCCTGCCGCTCGACCTGCTCGCCGTCGACATTCGCGCAGCGCTCCACGCGGTTGGCGAAGTGACTGGAGAACATGTTGATGATGCCGTCCTCGACGAGATCTTCAGCCGGTTCTGCATTGGCAAGTGATGGAACGGCTACCGATCGTTCGTGACGTCAGCGAAGTGTGAAAGCAAGTCCGCGTAGTGGCGGTTCGACCGCAACGCCTTTCCCGACAACGAGGATATGAAATCGTCCCAGCGCTCGTGGATCGAGAAGGTGCATGATCGTTTGTCTGGCGTTGAGGTAGTCGGGCAAATCGGTGCCAATCGTTTGCAGGCGCATGAGGAGTTCTTCGATGCCGAGTCCTGCGAAGAAATATGCCTGTGACGTCAGCCCAAGCACGTCGCATCCACCGCTCTCGGCGGCGGCTGCGATCGCGGTGAAATCGACGTGGGCAGTCAAGTCCTGCTTTCCGACGCGTCGATAGGGATCATCGCCCACGAGATGCTGACTATACGTCCTCAGCGTTCCCTCCACGCGTTGTGTTGGGTCATAGAGTTGCGCAGCGGGGTAACCGTAGTCGATCAGGATTGCGAAACCTCGCTCGAGTTTGCCGCCGACGCCCGACGCCCACGCCCAGGCTTCTGGAGAAAGCTCGAGCCGCTGTCCTTCCGCCAGTGTCAACGCTGATAACGGTTGGATCAAACAGTCGTCGGAGACGTCATCCTCAACATCTGCGAACCAGCCGTCGCTCCACGCGACATAGATTTCGCGGAGCGCTCCACCGCGATTGACCAATCTGTGGACGGGAAACGCGTCCAGCAACTCATTCGCGAGAAGAACTCCGGTCACTGGCGCATCGGACGCAGACGCAACGACATCTCCGTACCCGGCCTGCCGTAGACGATCCAGTCCGGCTGACACCCGTTCGGTGTTTACGTCGCTGATGTCATAACGCATTGCCGCAAGGACATCCGGGCGTTCGTCGCGAAGTCCATCGAGGAGGTCACGGGCAAGCGTGGCGCTGCCAGCGCCTTCTTCACGAACAACGAACTCGGCCGGTTGGCCGAGCCGGTCCCAGCACTCGGCGATTTGCCGTGCCAGGGTGTTGCCGAAAATACGGTGCGTTTCCGGACCGGTCAGAAAGTCACCTTCAAAGCCTGCCCGGGCTTCATCGCTCAGGTAGTACCCATGGACAGGATGTGCCAGTGTGAGTTCCATGAACCTGGCGAACGTGATCCGCCCATCTCGTGCAATCTCGTCCCGCAACAGTTCGACCAGTTCTGGCGTTGATTCAGCCAGGCGTTGCGCTTGGATGTCTACGACCAATTCTCCACCTACAGGTTCATCCCACTCGCGTACCGGTCAATCATACGGCGACTTCCAGTGATCGTCGGGTGACAACCATGAGGCAATCATCCAGGAGGCGTAGTACGTGTCGCACTGACAGGTTCAGCAATATCGATGACTCAACTATCGTGAATTGACAAGCACGTTATTGCAACTCATAATGTATACACCTCAAACACAATGACGTCCGGCGTGCTCATTCACGAGTATTGGTCGCGCCTGCGTCAGGTGGAGTGAACCGCGAACCTGGCGGGGGCCGTATTGCCCTAGCCAGGTCATGCGCATCGCCTGGCAGCGAAGGGAGATCCCGGGAGAGCGCGCTCGGTCTTCCGTTGGTGGCACTGGGACATCCAGTGCCATCTCCATGCGTGTGTTGCTTCTTGTGCAGCGCACGTCGTCATATGTGGAGGGATCGAATCAGAATGGTTAACACGTTCTCGCATCGTCACACGTCACCGACACGTCGTTTCTTCACGCTCCTCGTGGTGCTTTGGCTCGCTCTGCTTGCGCTCGTGCCAGTTGCCACAATTCCTAAGGCTGAGGCGGCGACGGGCGATATGCTCCGGACGATAACCGTCACACCGGGTACCGGCTGTGGCACCGGCGTGGGTATCGCATTCGATGGTACTGACCTGTTGCTCTCGTGCATGGATTATCCACATGAATTGCAACTGACGCGGGTGAACCCAGCTGACGGGACCAACGTAGGAACTCTTGCCATCGTGGGGATTGACGCAGCCACGAATGACATCCTCACCAACGACATTTGGCATTTCGCCGCCATCTCCTGGGACGGCGAGCACGACTTGCTCTGGATGGTTGCGGCCAGCTATTGGGGACATGCGGAGATCTATTCCGGCGTTGTCGACAAGGTCAACAATACGGTGACTGTCACCTTCGCTTTCGCCCATCGAATGGGTGGAGACTCCTTCGCAGGGCTTGCTTATGATGGCACCGATGACACCTTATGGCTCGGTGGGGAGTCCACCTCGAATCCGGTTGTCTATCACTACAGTCTTACCGGGGTCCAACTCGGCTACTTCTCGATTTATCAAAGCCCAGGCGGCGGCCACACCGGGATCGTCGTGGCTGACGCTACAACGCTGTATCTGGGCCGATGGGTCGGGTCACAGATCCACTCACGCACGAAGGATGGCACCAACAACGTCCTGGTTGCGACGCTCACGGAGCCCGTTCTTGATCTGGAGTGCGACAACACCAGTTTTGTCGGGAAGAGTGCCGTGTGGAGCAGGCACACTAACGACATCTTGTACGCCTTCGAAGTCCCGACTGGACAATGTGCTGAGGGAGGCGTAGTTGGTGGCGGTGAGGTTGAGGAGTGCGAGGCTCACTTCCTGCAGCCGATTGACGAGGGTGTCGTCAACACGGTTCAGAAGGGCCGCGTCATTCCGATCAAAGTCCAGGTCCTCTGCGACGGCGTGGAGACTACCGGCCTGACCCCAACCATCCAACTCCTGAACGGCGACAAGACGGATGGGACGGCGACCACCGCCGATATGATCGAAACGTTGTCCTCCGCCGCTGCCGACACGACTGGTGTCATGCGTGAGGCTGATGGCTTCTACATCTATAACCTGAAGGTGCCAACCAGCGCCACGACGAACCAGCTGTTCACCATCCGGGTTCGCCCAAATGGTGACACGGATCCGGCCAGCGCGATCTACGCCCTGCTCAGGATTCGCAAGTAGCCCGCAACTCTCAACGATAGCATTACGCATTCGCCGGCCCGTTCATAACCGAACGGACCGGCGAATCGATCGACACGCGCAATTTAGGTGATTGACTTTCCGCCGTGGTGGCTCTATGATGTGCTTCGCGCCTTAGTTGGCGCAGCAGTTTTGCGTGAAGAACAGGCAGCCGGAATGTCAGACACGATGAGCGGGAACGGAGGTGTGACGATGAGCGGAATTATCGCGATCGTTCGCCTGCGTGCGCCGTTCTCGGCATGGTTTGGCGCCCCTTTGGGTGCTGGTCCTTGCCAAGGTCTGCCTTCCGGACGGCTCTGGGGTCATTGACATCACGTAACTGAGTCAGACGAACCAGACAGCCGCGGGTGGACCAGGGATCGGTCCGAAACCCGCGGTTTTTTGTTGCCCAAAAGGATTGAACATAACGGTGTGACGTGAAACAAGAAATCGAGGAAGCGTTGATAAGAGTGCAAATGATCTCCAAATTAATATTATCGTCAGGATATTAATAAATGATGGAGATAACACTATTAATGGACATCAAGATCTCTCTGAGATACAGTAAGGAGTGCAATCATGATGTTTCAAGATAGTGTTGAGTTAGTAATCGATAACGAATAGCAGAGTTGAACGTTTGAATCGTCCAGATACTGATTCCTGAAGGAGTGGGACATGTCGGTCGTTGTTAAAGAGCCACAAACCAAACCGTTGATCTCAGCGCTCCCAACCGTTGTGGATCGCAGCCAGTTGCCGTCAATCGAGAACGGGAGTCAGGCCGTCGTTGTTCGAAACGTTTCCACGCAGTTCACCAAGACGAAGCGTCGATCGCTGCTTCGATTCCGCAAGGCGGCAGAACCAGCAAAGCCAATCAAACCGGTGCTTGCGCTGGATGACATCTCGCTTGATGTCAAACGAAATGAGATCTACGGCATTCTTGGCGCAAACGGCTCAGGGAAGTCAACACTCATCCGTGTCATCTCGACGTTGCTCATCCCTGATTCCGGCGACATCCAGGTCTTCGGCTACGACGTGCACGATGATGAGATGCAGGTCAAGCGGCTGATCAATCGTGTGTCGGTCGATGCGTCGTTCTTCAAGAAATTGTCGGCGATGGAGAACTTGCTCTACGCCGTCCGACTCTATGGGAGGTCGGGAAGCGACCTGCGAGGCGAGATAACGAAGATCCTCGTCGATCTCGGGATCAAGGAAGATCGAGTCAACGCCCCACTTGAGCAGATGTCACGCGGGATGCAGCAGAAGGTAGCGATTGCTCGTGCATTTCTGACATCTCCAGTGCTCCTGCTGCTTGACGAGCCAACGACTGGTCTCGACCCGCGATCGAAAAAGGATGTCCAGCGGTTCGTCAACGATCTGCGAGACAACCACGACGCGACGATCGTCATCTGCTCGCACGACATGGATGAGGCCGAAGCACTTTGTGACCGTATCGCAATCATGGACGGCGGCAAGTTGATCGCCGTTGGAACCGTTGACGAGTTGAAACTGCTCGTTGTCGAACGAGATGGCATTGCGAATCCGACGATGGAAGATGTCTTCATCGCATTGACAGGCCGCGATCTTCGGGATGACGAAGGTGATCCGGACGAGGCTGAGAAGGCGGCCTGATTCCGCGCATGTAAATGGTTGGCCAGGGCAGGACCCATCTTCGTCGCCAACACGATCAGGCTCACGACTGAACACTGGAGGGATACGTGGCGCAATCACAGGGGCTTCAAACGCCAAGGGGGTTTGGCGGACTCGCGACTGCTGGTCGGGAAGCGCGAGCGTCGTACGCGTTTGTCGAGCGGAACTGGAACCTGACGAAGCGGTACTGGGGCTGGGAAGTGGCCTTCCTGGTCTACTCGGCGGCTTCGTCGATGTCGATCATGTATATCGGCAAGGCCCAGGGGGAACAGGCGGCTGACCTTTTGCTGTTCCTGGCAATTGGCACGCTCGTCTGGAGTTATCTGAACTCCGTCTTCATGAACATGGCCGAGATGATTGCCTGGGAGCGTTGGGAAGGGACGATCGAGTACACGATGATGGCTCCGATTTCCCGGCTGACGCACATGTTCGGGCAGTCGATCTTCGCGATCGTTTACGGCGTCATCCGGTCAGCGTTGCTGCTCGGCGTCCTGGCGGTTTTCTTCGACATCGACCTCGCTGGCGCAAACCTGACCGGAGCTCTGCTGGCGATGACGATCGGTAGCCTCTCGTTTATCGGATTCGGGATTGTCGGAGCGGTTCTGCCGCTGCTCTTTCCCGAAAAAGGTGAGCAGATGACCTTCATCATCTCTTCACTCCTGTTGCTCGTTTCCGGCGTCTACTATCCGGTGGAGGTGCTACCCGGCTGGATGCAGCCGCTCTCGTACATCTCACCCGCGACATATGTGCTGGAAGCGATGCGTGGCGCGATCCTCGATGGCGAAGGAACGCTGGACCTGTTGCCGACAATGGTGCCGATGCTGCTGATCGGACTCATAACAATCCCGCTCGGGATGGCCATCTTTGGCTATTTCGAGCGCTACGCGAAGCGGACCGGAAAACTGAAGCGGTCCGGTTAGGAACTGATGGGAACCAGGAGGGCGCGAAGAGCGTCTACTTCCTGGGGCCGACGACGATGGTTCGGGGGATTCGTTGCGCGCTTTTCATCGATCAACAACGCAACGACCATCGAACTCTCATCGTGATACGAAAGCGAAGGGGATGAGCACCCATGCCGACGCTCATGAGGTTGGATGAGATTCAGGACAATGCTTGTGATGTGACCCCGAGGGTCATCATCGCCCGTGAAGGGACAGAACTGGCCGATTCACTTCGAGCCGCCGGATGGGTTCCCCGGGCAGGCTGGCGGTCGATGACGACTGAAGGTCAAACCGTCTGGCATCTGCGATTCGAAATCGTTTCCGACGACGAGTAATGAGGATTCGTGCTGCGTGCTGCGGAGATGGGAGTTGATCTCCAATCCGCAGCACGCAGCACGTCCTGTTTGCCCATAAGGAGGCTCACCGTGCTATTGATTCAACTGCTCACCATCCACGGCAATTGGACCGGCGGCGTCGGATTGAAAGCCGATCGTCGTCGCATGGAAACAGGAGTTGGTAACGCGTGTTGCGTGATCGGCTTGGAGCGTACGCGGTCTATCTGATTTACAGCGCGGCATTCGCGCTGTTCGGCTCGGTCGTCTGGACGGTTAATCTCGTTTATCAGGTCGAGCAGGTGGGACTGAGTCCCATTCAGATCGTTTTGGTCGGGACGGCATTGGAGCTGTCCTATTTTCTGTTCGAGGTACCGACAGGGATCGTTGCGGACGTCTACAGTCGTCGGCTCTCGGTCATCGTCGGTACGTTCATGCTCGGCGCTGGCTTCGTCGTCATGGGAGCCGTGCCTGAGTTCTGGGTGTTGTTGCTTTCGCAGGTGATCTGCGGGATCGGCTTTACCTTTCTTAGCGGTGCGCAGGAAGCCTGGATCGCCGATGAGATCGGTGAAGAGCGCGCAGGACATGCGTATGTCCGGGGCGCTCAGGTTGGAACGATCGGTGCCCTCGTCGGCATTCCGATCGCGATCGGGCTGGGTAGCCTCGATCTGGCGCTTCCGATCGTCGCCGGTGGAGCGGCGACCGTCGTGCTTGGCGGGTTCCTGCTTCTGGTCATGCGAGAAACCGGGTTCCAGGGCGCATCCCGCGTTGAGTTCACCCGCTGGCAATCGATGAAGGACACGTTCCACGGCGGGACGCGGATGATTCGCAGCCGGCCAGTGCTGTTGACGATCATCGGCATCACCGCCGTCTTCGGCATGTTCAACGAAGGATGGGATCGCCTCTCAGTCCCGCATCTGTTGGAGAACTTCACCTTTCCTGCGTTCGGCGGGTTCTCAACCGTCGTCTGGATCGGTGGTATCAAATTCGTCGTCCAGTTACTCGGAATCGGCGCGCTCGAGGTTGTGCGACGCAAGGTTAGTCTCACCAGTCACGGCGCGGTGTCGAAGACGTTGTTTGGAATCAATGGCTGTTTGATCGTTGCGGTGATCGCATTCGGTCTTGCCGGTAGTTTCGCGCTGGCCATTGTGACGATGATGGCTGCGTCGGTACTGCGGGGTACGATCTACCCGCTCCAGACAGCCTGGGTGAACCAGAGTCTCGATCCAAAGGTGCGAGCGACGGTCATTTCGATGACCAGCCAGGGTGATGCGTTCGGGCAGATCTTCGGTGGCCCGGCGGTCGGTGGTATTGGGTCGTTGTTCGGACTTCGCGCTGCAATGGTCTCGGCGGGAGCGATCCTGATGCCGATCCTTCTGCTCTACGCTCGTGCTCTTGGTCAAGGAGAAGATCCGGTCATTCATGTCGATGACGCGGTTGTCGCTGCTGACGGATAACGACGATCGGGAGTCTGTTCCTCACTCTAACGTTTCCGCTCGCTGGGGACGTTGGAGTGAGGCTGTCTGATATCCACCTTGCACACATGCCGTCAACCTGCCTAGAATCTGCGAGCGCGTTCTGGCCGTGGGGGGCTGTTCGCGCAGGTGGGGAAGGCAGGGGAGCGGAAGATCGGGGCTACGACGCTACTGGTCGCCCAGTCGGGCGGGCCAACGGCGGTGATCAATGCCAGTCTTGCTGGTGTCATTGAGGCCGCACGAGGCTCAGATCAGGTCGAGACGATCCTTGGAACGCGGCATGGCGTTGAGGGGATTCTCTCTGGCGAGTTCATCGATCTCTCCGCAATCGATGGCGATCGTCTCGAGCGCCTGCGACGCACTCCGTCTGCGGCGCTCGGGACGAGCCGTCATCGACAAAGCGATGACGAGGTCGAGCAGACGCTCGACCGATTCCAGGAATTGGGCATCACGATCTTCACGCCGATCGGTGGGAACGACACCGCCGAAACCGCGTTGCGTTTGAGCGCGCGAGCACAGGAGCGCGGTCAGGACCTTCGCGTCGTCGCCATTCCAAAAACCATCGATAACGATCTGCCCGAGATGGACCACTGTCCCGGTTACGGCTCGATCGCCCGATTTGTCGCTCTGTCCGTACGTGACGCGACGTTTGACACGCTGGCGATGCAGCAGTTGTATCCGGTGAAGATCGTCGAAGTCATGGGGCGCAACGCTGGCTGGCTTACCGCAGCGGGAAGTCTGGCATTCGATGTCCAGCCGGAGCTACCACGACCAGTCCTTTGCTTGCCCGAGCGTCCGTTTGACAGCATCGAGCAGCTGACAACGCTCGTCCACGACCGGATCGAGCAGGATAACTATGCCGTACTCGTCGTGCCGGAAACGCTGAAGTGGGCCGATGGTCTGTCGGCTGCCGGGAAAACGCCGGAGTGGATCGACGCATTTGGACACAAGTACTTTCCCGGCGTCGGTAGCTCGCTCGCTCGCGACATTTCGGCCCGGTTGAACCTGCGCGCCCGGTACGACAAGCCTGGCACGATCGCCAGGATGGCCATGCACGCTGCCTCTGAACTGGACATTCTTGAATCATCTGAGGCGGGGAGCGAGGCAGTCCGGAGAGCACTCGCTGGAGAAACCGGTGTCATGGTGACCATCGTCCGCCGGGGCACCACGCCCTACTACCATGTTGATTACGAAACGACGCCGCTCCAACGTATCGCCAATGTTGAACGGCTGCTGGATGACAAGATGATTGATGTTTCTGGACACGACGTTACTACGTATTTCACAGAGTGGGCTCGCCCACTCGTCGGCGCCCCGTTCGAGCCATACGCGGTGCTCGTCTGATGCGTGAGTGGATCGCCGCCGGATCTAGACTGTTCAATGTCGTCACGGTGATCGGGTTGCCGTTCCTTCTTGCTGGATCTCTACTGGCAGGAAACGAGGGCTTGCTCGTTGGGGCAGTGGTTGCACTGATCATCCTCGGCACAGCCTGGATCCTCGCTCGACCTGTCCTGCTCCTGATTTGCAACGCGACGCCGGTTGAGGGCGCTGAGTATCGTGACCTCAGCGAAACCGTGAACCGCCTGGCAACGTCAGTCGGGGTCCGGACGCCGATGGTTGCCATTTCAGCACTGCCGATCCCAAATGCACTTGCTGCCGTCACGCCTGGCGGAGGGTTGATCTGCGTGACTGAAGGATTGATGGCGATGCTCAGTCCGATTGAGCTTGAAGCAGTCCTCGCGCACGAGGTCGCGCATCTAGCGCAGCCTGGACGGGCAAGTGCGACACTGGCAACAGTGTTTGCAGCAGTTCCCGGCGCGCTGACGTTGGTGGCCGGAGTCGATCTGTACTTCGAGCGTCCGTACCGCCGTTCGAAGATTCGTCAGCGTCGTCGTCAGCTGATCCATCCGGTACGCGAAGCCGTGGCTGGAGCGTCGGCACCGCTTGCGGCAATCCTCGTTCGACTCTCAACATCCGAGCGCGGCGAGCTCGGGGCTGATGAACGTGCGGTGCGCATGACGGATGATCCGGTTGCACTCGCGACAGCCCTGCGGAAATTGCAGTCGTTGGCTGGACGAATCGCGTACCCGGTGAACCCTGCCATCGCCCATCTTCTCGTCATTCATCCGTTTGGCCGCCATCGTCTTGGCCAACTGTTCAACACTCATCCACCGACGTTGGAGCGGTTGGCCGCGTTGAACGATCGCGTGGCCTGATGGTCGAGGCGACTGGTGGCATTCCCGACCTCCTGACGCCCGGTCTCTCGCTCGTATTCTGCGGATACAATCCATCACTGCGCTCCGGTGCTACCGGCCACAACTACGCACATCCAGGAAACAGGTTCTGGCGTGTGCTCGACGCTGCGGGGATTACCGACCGGCTCTACGCACCGGATGAAGATAGACTCCTGTTGTCACAGGGCATCGGGTTCACGAACATCGTAGCGCGCCCAACTCGTCGCGCCGACGAACTAACACGCAACGAAATTCAAGCCGGAGCGGTCGCCCTTCGCAAGAAGTTGGAGCAATTCCAGCCCAAAGCGGTTGCCTATACCGGGATCGGCGTCTACAAGTGGCTGCGTGGAACTGGTGCGGTGACGTGGGGAATCCAACCGGATTCAGCCGTTGCGGGCGCCACCGATATTGTCGTGCCATCTCCGTCTGGACTGAACCGGATGACCTTTGGCGAACTCGTTGACGCCTACCGGGTGCTGACCTCCTTTCTCGAACCCTTGTGACGAATGACTCGTTACAGGTTGCGAGCGACCGGCACATTGGATTCCCTCACTGGGTCCAATGGTCATTGACGCCACCACGAATGAATTGCATTGTTCGTGAATCTACTAGCAGCGACGCATCAGAAACAGAAAGTGAACATTCGTGATCGAGATCGAGCGCAGCACATTGGTACAGGCAATCGCGGAGTTGGTGCAGTTACCGTCGATCAACCCGTCTCTCGTCCCAGGTGCAGACGGTGAACGGGCGATCGCTGAACACATCGCTGCCCGGTTGCGACGGACGCCCGGTATTGAGGTTGAACTTCAGGAATCCGGCGATGGTCGACCCAACGTGATCGCGAGTGCTGGTACAGGATCGGGCCGGACATTGATGATCAACGGCCACATCGACACCGTCGGCGTCGCCGGAATGGAAGAACCATTTTCGGGACGTGTCGATGGTAACCGCGTCTACGGTCGCGGGGCCGTCGACATGAAGGGAGCGATGGCCGGGGCGCTGGTGCTGCTGGAAGCCATCGCACGCGATCCTGAGTTCCCAGGGCGGGTGATCGTCACGTTCGTTACCGATGAAGAGCATTCGAGTATCGGCACACGGGCCGTTTGCAACGATATCGGGCGATTCAAGCCAGATGCCGCCATCGTCGTCGAGCCATCCGGTTTGTCAGCAACCGTCGCCCACAAGGGGTTCGCGTGGGCCGAGATCGTGACACATGGCTTCGCCGCCCACGGTAGCGCCTGGCAGATTGGCATTGACGCAATCGCTCAGATGGGACGCGTCATCGTCGCGCTTGAGGAGCATGGGCGCGAACTCCTGACGCGTGAATCACACCCGATCGTCGGTCCGCCGTCGCTGCATATGTCGCTGATCAACGGTGGACAGGAACTGTCGTCGTATCCCGACCTGTGCCGCTTGGAAATCGAGCGCCGGACGATCCCCGGCGAAACTGAAGAACAGGTTCGATCCGAATTACAGGCGATCCTCGATCGTCTCGCAAGCGATGATCATCAGTTTCGTGCGGAACTTTCGATGGGACTCTTTCGCTCGCCGTGGTCGATCGACCAGGATGCGGAAATTGTCCGCGCCCTGTCAGCGGCATTTCGACAGGATACCGGGCTGGACATCGAGTATGGTGGCTCGGCAGGTTGGATGGATACGGCGCTGCTGGCAGGCGTTGGCGTTCCCGCCGTGGTCTTCGGCCCTGGCGGAGAAGGCGCACACGGGATGGTTGAGTGGGTAGATATCGACTGCGTTGAGACATATGTCCGCGTTCTCGCCAGCACCGTTTACGCGTTTTGTGCAGGGAACTGATGATGGCCTTTTCGACGAAGATCACATGGTTGTTCGGGATCGATCATCCGATCATCCAGGCAGGGATGTCGGTTCACACAAGCCCGGAACTCGTTGCGGCAGTGTCCAACGCCGGTGGGCTTGGGCTGATCGGGAGCGTGTTCCGCGAGCCCGAGGAACTGCGGACCGTGATCCAGGCCGTTCGCGAACGTACGAATCGACCATTTGGAGCGAACATCGTCCTTGGCGAGCCAT